>PDSI01000131.1 GCA_002748415.1 Micrococcales bacterium
GTGTGCGCCTCCTCCAGGCACGATCGTCACCACCCAGACGAGACGTCGCCCTGGGACGACCCGCCGATCACCAGGTGGCCGCCGACCTTGTCGGCTCTGGCGTCGACGCGCAGTCCGTTCTCCTCCACTCCGTCCAGGATCCGGCCGACAGCCTGGGTGACACCTTGGATGCCACCCGCATCCGTACTAGGGAAGAAGCGTTTCTCGCCCGACGCGAATCCGATAAGCAACCCCGGCTTTGCTGGCCCCGCAGTGTTCACAAAGACCGCTACCAAAGGGCTGACGAACACGACGAACGCTAAGAAAGCATCGAGTCCAGAAAGCCCGATCTGATTAAAAGCGAAATAGGTCGCAACAGATGCGATAGGGGCGATGAAGAATAGTACAGCAATAATGGGCCATGGTACCCAAGCGGCTTTTTTCGCTGGCCCGAACGAGCACAGACCGTCCATCGGATACACGTAGGTCCCGTCGGTTATCGTCCGGCGAGTCACCATCAGCTCCACCGGCCCGGTCGATTCGAGTGAGGTAATGCGAAAGAAATTGAAGTCGGCCAAGGGTCTCACCTCGCAGGTTTGGTCCTCGGGCCGGCGCATCGCCGTTCCAAGGAATCGGGTCATTCACCCAAGAGTGACCGAAACACCCGGACGATTGATACCTTGAAGCCGGTACTTCCACGGTACTCCTCGCCCGCAACGCCCGAAGCTTGCATCGCGGATAGCAGTGAACCGCCGACAGGATCGGTGTCCGGCAAGTCCACGCCGATCGTCGTCCTGCCACCGTGCGCAGGGCTACCAGCGCATCTGCCCTGTGTCCTCTTCGTCCTCTGTGCCGCCCGCTTCTTACTCGGTGCCCTCTTCTGCGTCCGCCGGTGCGGAAGATCCGTGCGACCGCACGTCGAACAGCTTCCAGAACGCCTGCTGCATGCCCGCCGCGGGAGCGAACCACTCGCGCAGCAGTCCGGTGGTGGAGAAGGCATCCAGGTCCTCCAGCATCCGGCGCTGCACATCTTCCAGAATGGCCGTCTGCATCGGCCCCAGGTCCGGCAACCCGAAGAAGGCGCGCAACTCTTGCGGTTCTGCATCAATATCCACGTGGATCTTCATCGACCCCTCCCTGCGTCGGCTTGCCCCGACTCTACGCCTATCCCCGTCACCACCGGGTAGCCCGGGCCCGGACACGGTTGTGCGGCCCAGCGAACTCACATCACCGTGAAGCCTGCCCGCAGCGGGCGCCTGCCGGTCAGGGTCAACAACAACTCGGCGCCCCGCCCACTCTGCGCGGCCAGGTCGGTTGCCAGATGCAGGCAACGGCTGATCGGTCCGATCAGGGCCTGCGACGTGGCGATGTCAGCGCTCTCGGCCAGGTCCAGGGTGTGCACCACCAGTTCGAACGTTCGGCTCGGCAGGTAGGCCACCAGGGTCATCGCTCCGGCGGGGGTGCGCAGCACCGCATCGTCGGCCGCCTCGTCCACCTGATCGAGAACTCTCGCCGCGATGCCGGCCACGGCCTGCGGCGGGTCCTCGCCCAGGTCTCTGGCCGCAGCCCGGCCGCGTTCGGCGACCGCTTGGTGGTCCACCGAGTTCACCATGGCCCGGTAGTAGCTGAGTGCATCTTCGATGTCGGGGCAGGTGCAGGGCCCCTCGTGCGGGCGCAGGTACTCCTCGACGGTCGTCAAAGCACGTGAGGTGTGCCCAACCAGGTCGCGAATCGTCCACTGCCCCAACGCGATCCGCGACCAGTCGCCGGCTTGGACCGCACCCGTCACGCGCCCGAATTCAGTTGCCGCAACCCGGAAATCCTGCCGGACCTGGGTGGCATCGGTGCTCATGGCGCCAACGATAGCCGCGTGGTAGTACCCACCGAGCGGTGAACACCGGCTGCGCGCCAGCCCCAGCCATCACTGCGCCGGCCGTGCCCGAGGGACGGGCCGAGCCTGTCGGCCCCACGGCCGGCACCGAAAGGAGCGGACAGCGCCTCGGGCATGCGGCACAGTTGTGCGCATGATCGAAGCCGTGACCTGGACCGCAGACGGTATGCGCCTCATCGACCAGCGGCAGCTGCCGCATCGAGAGGATTACCTGCACATCGACACCGTTGACGGGTTGGTGGACGCCGTGTCGACCTTGGCGGTCCGGGGAGCGCCCGCGCTGGGCGCGGCCGGTGGACTCGGTGTCGTGGTCGCACTGCGGCAAGCCGCCCGGGAGGGCTGGGACCAGGAGCACCTGCGCGGGCAGATCAGTCGCATCCGCGACGCCCGCCCGACAGCGGTGAACCTGGCCTGGGGGGTGGACCGCGTCACCGCCGCAGCTTTCGGCGGCACCGGCCACGCAGGCAGCGCCCGCCACACGCGGGCAACAACGACGGAGCCTCCTACGCCGGACCCACAGCCGGCAGCGGCCCCACCGGTCGCTCTCGACCCGGAGGTGGCGCTGGCCGAGGCGCTGGCGATCATCGAGGAAGACCGGGCGGCCAACCGGGCACTGTCCCGGCACGGAGCCGACTGGATCCTGCAGCACACCGGACAGCCCGGCCGGGTCCGGGTGCTGACACACTGCAACACCGGCGCCCTGGCAACCACCGGATGGGGAACCGCCTACGGGATCATTCACCAGTTGCACGATCAGGACCGGCTCGGCCTGGTCTACGCCGATGAGACCAGGCCGTTGCTGCAAGGGGCCAGGCTGACCAGCTGGGAACTGACCCATGACGGCATCGACCATGTGGTGCAGGCGGACGGCGCAGCCGCCAGCACCATCCTGCGGGGACTGGTGGACGTTGCCGTCGTCGGTGCCGACCGGATCGCCGCCAACGGCGATACCGCCAACAAGGTCGGCTCGCTCGCCGTCGCTCTGGCCTGCCGGCGGGCCGGCATTCCGTTCGTGGTGGCGGCCCCGGCGAGCACCGTGGACCTGGCCACGCCGAGCGGGCAGGCCATCACCATCGAAGACCGCGATGAGGAGGAGATCCTGGCCTGGGGCGGAGTCCGCACTGCCCCGCAGCAGGCTCGGGGCTTCAATCCGGCGTTCGACGTCACGCCGAACGACCTCATCGCCGCGATCGTCACCGAACACGGGGCCGCCCCTGCTGGCCCGGGCTGGTTCTCCTTCGCCGGGCCGACGTTCTGATTCCGACGGTTCGAGACCATCGGCAAGGGTGTTGCACGAAGTGTTCAGGGTGCCGCGCTGCTGCAGCCATGGGGGCCCCGACGCGGGTCGAGACGGATCAACCGCTGCTCCTGGCGAGGAGCGGACTCCAACCGATCCGCGCCCCGGCCGCAGGTGCGGTGCCGGGGTGGGCTCGTTTCGTCTCTGCTTCGCCAGACGAAGCAGAGACGAAACGGCTGCACCGGTTCCTCCCCTGCACCGACCACGATCACTCGCCGGCACCGCTCCTGGCTGACCCGGGCCCGCAAGCAAGCCATACCCGGCCATCCGCATCATCGGCGGCCGGCCCGGCCAGGGTGCGCCAGATCCTCGGTTAGCGTGCCCACACGTCAACGCGCCTACTGCCGATGGGAACCGAACGCCGCGGGCCGGCGCCACTACCCGGTCCACGCCCGTGAGCCAGTTCTCGGCCCGCGCGACAACACACTCATCGCGACACTCGACAGGACCGCCAGCGGCCCACGCCGTGACTGCGCCTTTCACATGCATCTTCTGCTCGCTACCCTGGTCGTATGAAAATGAACGACGATCTGCTGGCCGCTTTCAACGACCAGATCACTCTGGAGTTCACTGCTTCCCAGGTCTATCGCCAGTTGGCCATCGAGATGGAAACCCGGGACCTTCCGGGGATGGCATCCTGGTTGCGCGCCCAGGCGGACGAAGAGATCGTGCACGCGAACAAGTTCATCGACCACGTCACGGACCGGGGCGGGCATCCGCAGATCGGTGCTATTCCGGCACCGCAGTTGGAGATCACCAAGGCTGCCGACGTGTTCGAAGCTGCGTTGGAGTACGAGCGCAACAACTCCGCAGCCATCCGGGAGCTGTACCGGCACGCGGACAAGGTCGACGACCTCGACTCCCGCCCGCTGCTCAACTGGTTCATCGACGAACAGGTCGAGGAAGAGGCCACCGTCGGTGAAATCCTCGGGTGGTTGAAGTTGATCGGCGACGACGGAACGGGACTGCTGAAACTGGACACCGAGTTGGGCACCCGCACGTCCGGCGGGACTGCGGACGACAACGGTCATTAGGACGCGTCCCTGAACCAGCCGTGACGAGGCAGCGCCAGGCAGCCATGCAGACGTGGCCGGGGTCCCAGTGCGCAACTGGGGGACGATGGTCGCCGACGATGCCCACCGCGTGCCAAGCTTGCGCGTCGTCCGCAACGACTGGTCCGCCGCGGGACGATGCACCCGTGACAGCCTCGGTCTGCTCTTGCTAGTAGTGCTGGGCCTGTCCGGACACGGATGTGGCGGCAACCCGGCTGGGTACCGCCGGTACGGGCTGCCCGGGGTCGAGGGTCTGCCTACGGACCGGGTTGGGGAGTCGGCGGGCGGGGAATATGAGGTGGCCCAGATCGGAATCCGTCACCGCACGCATGCCGCAGCACGAGACATCGCCGCGGCAGTGGTGCAGGCGGGACACGCCATGCGCGCAGCGAAACAGTCTACGCACCGCAGTATCGTCATCTTCGACGACTCGATGCGGGCCACCTGGAGCGTTCGTCGCCCCGTGGCCTGGGCGTGGCCGGCGCAGCGGTCATCGTGCGCGGCATTCACCGCGATCCGCCCCCGCCCAAAACCGACGATGAGGGCTGATTCGCCACGACCAAGGCTAAAGCCCGCGGCCGGCGCCGCCGATGCAACGTCGTTCGGCAGACGAGGTGACATGTCCAAGGCTGCGCTGCTGCCGGCGGACAGGAGGAAGGTAGCGGTGGTGGCGGCGGTCGCAGTGAGACCAACCGGGCGCGAGCGCACCTTCGGCGCGGAAGAGATCATCGTCTCCAAGACTGATCCCAAGGGCCGCATCACCTATGCCAACGACGTGTTCGTCCGGGTCTCCAAGTACTCGCTCAATGAACTCATCGGAAGCCCCCACAGCCTGATCCGGCATCCGAAGATGCCGCGCGGGATCTTTCACCTGCTGTGGCAGACGATCCTGTCCAAGCAGGAGATCTTCGCCTATGTCAACAACCTCGCCGCGGACGGCGCGAACTACTGGGTGCTCGCCCACGTGACCCCCACGTACGGCAATTCCGGGCAGATCATCAGCTTTCACTCCAATCGCCGGCTGCCCGCCCCCGGTGCGGTCCGGACGATCTCGACGGTGTACGAGGAGATGCTGGCCTGGGAGCAGAACCAGCAGGGGCGTCCGGCGCAGATCGCCGAGCAGTCGGCACAGCGGTTGACTCATCGATTGGCCGAGCAGTCGATGACCTACGAGGAGTACGTATGGTCGCTGATCAGCGCTGGAGCGTAGGCAGGACGATGGCACGTACCCGCTCCACCGCCACATCGACGGGTTCTGAGCAGCCCGTTGCGGCCTCGTTCTTCGATCAGCTCGAAGAAGTCCTGGAGCGGGCCGCGGCCGGAGATCTGCAGGTACGCATGGTCTCGGTGGACGGCGACCGTGAGCGCCAGGTCGCCCACAAGCTGAATCACATGATGGACACGATGGACGCGTTCGTGCGCGAGTCGGGAGCGACGCTGATTGCGGCGGCGCAGGGTCGGTACCACCGGCGTTTTCTGCGTCAAGGTATGCCTGGCGACCTTCGTTCCGGCGCGAAGATGATCGATCAGGCCCGGGCCGAAATACAGGCGGCCAATTCGCAGATCTACGAGCAGGCGAGGACCAGGGATCAGATCGCGAACACCGCACTGGAAATATCGACACAGCTGGCAGGTGCGGCGGTGGAACTCGGGGCATCGGCGAACAGCCTGGCAGGTACCGCCGAGGAAGCCGTGTCCCACACCGACACCGCGCTGCTGACCGTGGAAACGCTGGAAGCCGCCAGTACGCAGATCCAAGCTGCGGTAACCATGATCGCCAACGTGGCCAAGCAGACCCGGATGCTGTCCTTGAACGCGACCATCGAGGCCGCGCGGGCCGGAGAGGCCGGACGGGGATTCAGTGTGGTCGCCGACGAAGTCCGGTCGCTGGCCGATGCCTCGGCGGACTCCTCCTCCGAAATCGGCGCTCAGGTAGTGGCCGCCCAGACCGCCGCAGCAGAGGCCGCCGCGATCATCACCACCATCTCCCAGGCCATCAAGGAAATCGACTCCCAGATATCGGGGATCGCCGATGCGGCCGGCGGCGAAGGTGGCTTGGCCTCCTTGGCCGAAATCCTGCGCAATGAGATAGGCCGGTTCGCCAGCTAGCCCGACTGTTCTCGAGTCAGTACCCCTCATCGGCATTCCACCCGTCCCGCCCACGTCGGTCCCGATGGCGCCGTCAGGGAACGCATGGCGCCGGCGCGCCGCTACCCGACGTACCCCAGCAGCGCCACAGCTGGCGGAATGACCGGTTCGCCGTGTCGCTGGGTGCCCGAAACCGCACTTCCGCCTGGGACGACAGTGCCTGAGATGTGGGGGATCAGCCAGGAAGCTCTGGTGCCGGCGGCCCAGTGGGCTGGGCGTACTGGATCGGGCCCAGGCGACCGCGGCCCCTGTGCTTGGCCCGGTACAACGAAGCGTCTGCCGCGGAATACAACTCGGCCAGTGTCCGGCCGCGTTGCGCATACCCGACGCCGACGCTGACACCGACAGCGATCAGGATCGAACTATCTCCCCGGCTGACGGTGAACGGTTGATCTGCCACTTCCGCCATGAGCTGTTCGGCCCGCTGCTGCGCGGCGAACTGCGTACAGCCAGGCAGGAACAGCGCCAACTCGTCGCCACCCATCCGGCAGGCCAGGTCAGTGGACCGTGTTTGCGACTGGACCCGGGCCGAGACATGCTGCAGGACGGCATCGCCCACCGGGTGACCGTATGAGTCGTTGATCTGCTTGAACCAGTCCACGTCCAGCAGGATCAGTGCCGCATTCCGCTGCGCCACAGCGCGAGTAGCTTCCGTGTCGAAAACACTTCGAGTCGCCAGCCCGGTCAGCGCGTCAACGGATGCCTGGCGACGCAGCTGCCCTTCGGCCTCTTGCTGAGCTTCCCGGGCCCGACTGACCAGAAACGCCACGGACAGCAGAATGACCGGCACGTAGAGCGAGTTATGCAGACCGGAGGCCAGCGGCTGTAGACGCAGCGCGACGAAACTGGTGGCCACCGAGGCGTAGCCCGCGCCGATCAGCGCCTCGTTCTTGGGCCGGTG
This sequence comes from Micrococcales bacterium, assembly GCA_002748415.1. GTDB lineage: Bacteria > Actinomycetota > Actinomycetes > Actinomycetales > CAWJMD01. The sequence goes on from PDSI01000131.1 coordinate 7,269, forward strand.
GTAGGCGAGGTACAGCACAGGCAGAATCTGGAACATCGTCGAGCCCGCGGTGGTGTCCTCGGCCACCAGATGGATCACCGACAGCACGGTGGTTGCCGTCATCGCCTCCAGCAGCCCGGCTGGGCGGATCCTGCGCCGCAGCCGGAAAACGACGAGCGCAACCGCAACGGCAGCCACGGCGACGCTCATCAGCGACAGCCGATAGGTCAGAACGTTCGCGTGCCGGCCAGGCACGATCCACGCCATGGCCTGATCGATGAACAGGGCAGTGCCGGATGCCCCCAGCAGTCCGCTGAAGGTTGCGATGGCGTGTGATGTCTCACCCGTGGGCTCTGCCCCGCCACGGCGCTTCATGCCCCTATTCTCAGGGGCTACGGCGCGAGAGGGAAACAGGTGGACAAGGCGCCACTCATCAACTACGCAAGGTGACCGGGAGCCGGTTTTCGTCAACTATCCGTCACTGAGAGGAGGTGCCGTGTCAAAGGTGCTGGTCACCGGTGCGTCCGGGTTCATCGCCAAACACATCACGCGGGAACTGCTTGAACGCGGTTATCAGGTACGCGCGTCGGTACGCTCGGACCGGCGCAGGGCCGAAGTCGAGGCGCTGTTTCCCGGCGCCGGAATCGAGTTCGTCACTCTTGACCTGAACAAGGACGGCGGATGGCCCGAAGCGCTGACGGGTGTTGATGCCCTGATCCACACGGCGTCGCCGCTTCCGGGCCGCCGGACCAAGAACCCGCAAGACGTGATCCGCCCTGCGGTGGACGGCACCATGCGAGCCTTCGAGGCGGCGAGCGCGGCTGGAGTGGACAGGATCGTGCTCACCTCCAGCTGTGCCGCGATCTACCGGGACAGCAGCAAGCCGGCCGACACTATTTCCACCCGGCACAACTGGACCGATCCTCGCGACAGGTCTGCCACCGCGTACGAGGTATCGAAAACCCTGGCCGAAAGAGCGGCCTGGGCCTACGTGGCCGGTCATCCAGACATCAGGCTGACCGTCATCAACCCGGGTGGGGTGTTCGGCCCGCCGATGGACGTGAACTACAACGCCGTTCTGCGTTACCTCCAGCACACTCTTGCCGGGCATCTACCGGTGCTTCCGCCGGTACGGATACCGATCGTCGATGTCCGGGACGTGGCCAGGATGCACGTCCTCCCGCTGACCGATGACAGCACGGTGGGAAAGAGATTTCCGGCCAACGCGGGTCCTCTGTCCATGGTCGAACTCGCCCAAGTGCTGAAGTCCGAATACCCGGGCCGGCGCATCTCGACCCGCCGGGTATCTCCCCGGCTGATCACCACAATGGCGCGTTTCATCCCGGCAATGGCCCGGTTCGCAGACGGCATCGAACGCAACCTCGACGTGGACGGTTCGGACGCCCCACGAGAGATGGGGTTTCAGTACATACCGGCTACGGAGGCGGTCCGGACGTCAGCGGATTTCTTGGTGCGCCACGAGCGTTGATCGTTTTCGCCCCTCGGGCCGGCACCGGCTCGCCCGCCCAGACCGGGCGGGTGAGCCGGCGCCTCAGGTCTCGACGGCCCGCCGGTGCGAGGGTCATGACCGGACGGTGCAGGGGTCGTGACCGGGTTCAGAGTGCGCCGCTGCGGGCCTTCGCAACCATCTCCTGCACCTCGTCGGCAACCTGCTCGGGCAGCCAGTCACGGTCCAACTGCAGGAAGCCGCGCACGATGAGGTCCCGCGCCGTGTCCTCCTGCAGGCCGGTGGCCATGAGGTACGCGAGTTTGTCCTCGGTGATCATGCCGATCGAGGCCTCGTGCGAGAGCTGCGCCTGCGGGCTGTGTGCCACAAGTCCGGGAGAGGATTCGATGAAGCCCTCGATGCCGAGCTTGAGGCCGTCGCAACCCAGGTAGCCGTCCGAGCGGTCTGCGAAACCCACGAGGGTTGAGTGGTTGCGGATCACGCCGCCGCCGGTCACCATGCGGGCGATGCTCTCGGCGTGAGCGTCCTGGCCGCACAGCTCGATGCGGCTCTCGCAGAAGCGTTCGGTGCCGGCCGAGGCGAACATGATGGACTCGTCCGTCGAGACGGCTCGGTCGTGCAGGATCGTCCGGCTGCGGGTTTCGTGCCGGGCGACGGGTGAGAGCATGACCGCAGTGTCCCCGTGTACGGCCCCGGCGCCCACGTCTGTGGCGCCGAAGCTTGCGACTTCCATGTTCTCGCCCCAGTGCTCGATCGAAACAGAGCGGTAGACCGCGCGCGGGCGCAGGTAGGTCTCGGAGACCGACAGATGCATGCCGCGACGGACCGGCTCCGCGACGGAGGAACCGGAAACGGCTTCCATCTCCGCACCCTCTTCGACGACGGTCAGGCAGTGCACGTACTGGTGCGCCTGCGGGGTCTCCAGCATGGTGAAGGTTTGCACGGGGGCCCGCACCCGGGCACCGGCCTTGACGTGCACGAAGTGCCCGATGGGTGACAGCTGCAGTTCCACGGCGCGGGCGAGTCGCACGTCCGATGTGGGGTCCACGAGGCCGAAGAGGAGGTCCTGCACCCACTCGTAGCGGAGCAGGGCCTCTGCGATCGGCAGCACTTCGATCTGTGGGTCCTCGACATCGATGTGGGCGACGTCACGGTCCACGACCACGGCGGTTGCGGCTCGCTGCTGCTCGGGCCGGTAACCCACCCGGGCCAGGTTCTCCTGTTCGGTGGGGCTGAGGGGCACGTCGGGGTGGCTGACGCTGGTCATGCGTGGATCTCCTTCCGCGCGGCCGGGTCCGCGGCCACCTGGTACCCGTCCCGGGCGATCGTGGCGAACAAATCGCGGGCGTTACCCGAGGCGGCGATGCGGCCGTCGAGCATGACGTGACCGTGGGTCGCTTCGATGTAGTCGAGGATGAAGCCGGTGTGAGTAATGATGAGTGCGCTACGCTGCCGACCGTTCGCGTCAGGCGTACGGATGAGCTCGTCGATGGCCTGGCCGACAGCCTGGATATGCTCCAGGTCGACACCCGACTCGGGCTCGTCGAACAGGCAGATGCGTGGTAGCTGCAGAGCCAGCTTGAGGACTTCCCACCGCTTGACTTCGCCGCCGGAGAAGCTCTTGTTGAGGATCCGGCCGGTGAACGCGGCCAGGTCGAGCGAATCCGCGAGTTCGTCCAGCCGGCCCGTGGCCTGCATTGCCTCCACCAGCGCAGCGACCGTCACACCCTCGAAGCGGGGCGGTCGCTGGAATGCCATGCCAAGGCCCCGCCTGGCCCGTTCATCGATCGATAAATCATGGATGGGACGCCCGTCGAGTTCGATCGTCCCCTGTGCCTCGTATGGCGGAAGGCCCATGATCCCGGCGAGCAGCGAGGATTTGCCGGATCCATTCGGGCCGAAGAGGACGTGTACCTCGCCTTCTTTGATATCGAGCCGGACATCGGTGCAGATGCGCGTACCGCCCGCCTCGACGTTGACACCGCGCAGCCGGAGCGCGGATGAGCCGGTCATGGTGCCTCCTCACGCGGGACCTCCATTGACCCCGCATTGCCATGGTAAGCCTTGGCTAACCTTGAGGGCTCTGTGAGTGCGGACACATCGTGCGGAAAGCCGTTGTGCCCCGGGCAAGGCGGCGCGACTCCTCCTTGCGCGTCACCGGATGCGGCTGGCCGTCGCCCCGCCTCCGGGGCGTAGGGTGCGGGCAAGACTCGTCAACGATAGGAACAGACTCGTCAGCGACAGAAACGGACTCCCCAGCAATGGAAGCGGACTCCTCAGCGATGAACGAAGACCCGTCCACGACGGACGGGGCCACCGTGACCGGCGCCGGCCCCAGCCGGCAGGCACCCGATCCGCTGGCTGCCATGGGTACGCCCCAATCGCTGGTACTGGGACTCGACGGCGGCTGCCTGACCGTGACCATCAACCGGCCCACGAAGCTGAACGCGCTGAATGCCGATGTCCTCACCGAACTCGCCGAAACCATCGCTTCCGTGGCCACGGTCCCCCGGTCGCAGATCGCCGGTGTCGTCCTGACCGGCGCCGGCGAAAAGGCTTTCATCGCGGGCGCCGACATCGCCCAGATGTCGAGGATGACACCTGTGCAGGCCAGAGCGTTTGCGGCCTTGGGCCAGGCGGTACCGGACGCCTGCGAAGCGTTGGACCGGCCGGTCGTCGCCGCGGTCAACGGCTATGCGCTCGGCGGTGGGTGTGAACTCGCGCTCGGCTGCGACATGATCTACGCCTGCCCGCCGGCCGCGTTCGCCCAGCCCGAAGTCTCCCTCGGCATCGTCCCAGCGTTCGGCGGCTGCACTCGCCTGGTCGCTGCGGTGGGGCCCGGGCGGGCCCGCGAGATGGTCTACACCGGGCGAACGATCGACGCCGCGCAAGCCCATGCATGGGGTTTGGTGACAGCCTTGTTCGAGGACCGCGAGACGATGCTTGCAGCCGCCCGCTCGACCATCGACCTGATCGGGACTCGCGCTGCCGGCGCCGTCGCTGCCGCGAAGTCCGCGATCGCCAGCACCGTGCGAGAAGGGCCACTGGCTGGTCTCGCTGCGGAACGCACGCTGTTCGCAGCTGCTTTCAGCACCGATGACATGCGCGAGGGAACCTCCGCGTTCGTCGAGAAGCGACCGCCGGTGTTCACCGACCGATGACCCGCGTCGGCGGCAGCGCGGAAGGGTCAGCGCCGGAACCCCTCGCCCAACTCGAAGAACCGTGGGTCCAGCTTCTTCAACGGGTCGCGCAACCGTTCCAAGTCGGATTGCGGTGCGTGCACCTCCAGCCGGCGCAGATCAGCCATGCTCAGTACCTGCTCGAGCAGGTCACCGACGTTCCTCAAATGCGCCAGCACCGCAGCAGCGTCGATGTAGTCTTCCCGGCAGTGCACCTCATTCCCGTGATGGCTAAAAGCGTAGTGAAGACAACCCGGCTCCTCACTGGTGCGGGCCACGAACGAAGGTTCGAGAGCCTGGAACTCGGCGAGCTTGCCTTCGTGGACAGCGAAGTACGGCACCAAGGTGCACACGGCGTGGGTCATCGGTTGCTCCGTTCTACCCGTCGGGTCATGGCATGACATCGGTACCACGGTGACCCAGGGCTGGCAATAGCCGTGAGGCCACGCGGACCGCTGCGGCAGTCTGTCCCTCCTGGGCGACGCAGTGCCGTCCAGGACAGCCGATCCCGGCGGTAGTACGCAGGTGTGCCGGTTGAGCTCCGGGGGGGCGAGCGGGTCGCGCCCGGGTGCGGCCTGCCGGGACGGGTGTCAGTCCAGGCCCAGGGAGAACGCTGCCTCCAGGTCGTGGCGTGAGTACGCGCGAAAGGCCAGATGCGTCTCGGTGCGCTGGATGCCTTCCGTTCGGTTCAGGGTGCCCGCGACGACTTCGGCCACCTCATCGTGGTCGCGCACTCTGACGATCGCGATGAGGTCGAAACCGCCTGTCACCGAGTACACCTCGCTCACACCGTTCAAGGCAGCAATCTCTTGAGCCACCTGGGGTATGCGGGCGGGGTCGGCAGTGATGAACACGAAGGCGGTGATCACGGCGCCACGATAGCGCTTTTCGACCGCACCGCGATGGATCCGGCCGCGCTGTCGGCTAGGCCAGCTCGATGTCGCCCGCCTCGTCGAACAACCCACCTGCCGGGTCGTCGCGATGTGCGCCGGACTCATCGGAACGCACCCGTACCGGATCGAGCCCGGGGTGAGCGCTCACCCGCCAGGCGAGCGTACCGACCCACACCCAGGCGAGCACCCGCACCAGCAGGAAGACCGCATACCAGGGCGCGGGCAGTCCTCGGTCGGACACGCTGAGGCCGTACAGGTAAAACCAGGTGGCAACCGCATAGCCTGCCTCGATCAGCCCCCAGGTGAGCACCACCCGCCACGAGGGCAGCGCCAACGCCAGCAGCGGTAGCACCCACACCCCGGCCTGGACCGGCAGGGACGGGGCCACCAACCAGAACCCGAGCATCAGCCAGAGGGCTACCACCACCAACCGGGGCCGGCGCGGCATGGAGAACGACAGCCATGTCACCCCCAGCACCACCAGAACCCCGCCGACGATCGCCACCCAGCGTGCGGCCGTCGCGCCGGGCGGGTCGGTCATGAGGGTCCGCAATACCCACGGCCCGGCAAGCACCACTGCCGCTGGGGCGAGCACGATGAGGGCAGCCGCGGCCACGAAATCGGTCCCCTGCACCGGAAGCCACCGCTGGCGAGACGCGGCCGGCAGCATCAACCGCGCAGCCAGCATTGCAACCAGGATCAACACTCCGATCCCGGCCAATGGCACCGGCAGATCCACGGCCGATGGAGTGGTTGCGGGGGCCAGCAACCGCGGAATCACCAGTACCGAGCCGTAGCCAGGCTCACCGGCCGCCAGACTACGCGGGTAACGCCACCAGTCGGTGGGTGAGACCAGGAACGCGGGAATGTTGAGCAATGTCCAGGTGCCGGCCGCAGTGGCCACGGTGACACCGACCTGCGTCCACCGGCCGGAGCGCACCGCGAGAACCATCATGGCCAGCAGCGCCACGGCGGCAATCGGGCGGATGGCGGCTGCCAGCCCCAGTAGCACGCCCGCTCCCACCAAGGCCCGCAACCCGGCCTGAATCCTGCCTTGCCCTGGCCCGCCGCCCGCGGTACGGCAGGTGAGCACGGCCAGCCCAACGACCATTGCCGCTACCGCAAGCAGGTCGAAACTGACCAACGAGGCGGTGACCAGGACCGGCGACGCCGCGATCATGCCGGCGTCCCAAGGCCGATGTCCCGCCAGCCGGGTCGCGGCCAGAACCGTCAGTACCGTGGCGACGGCGACCAGTCCGGTAAGCAGGTCGACGCCGGCGCGCAGCGCTGCTGCCGGGTCCCCGCCTTGGGCGAGTAGGCCTGCCACCGCTTTGACCGCGTCGACGACCATCGTCAGGCCGGCGGGTAATGGAACGGCATTGTCGCCGAGGGCAACCGGAACATCGCTGTAGCAGGCGTGGGTGAACTGTTGCGGGCTGGTCCATCCGTTGCTGCGGCACGGTGTGCTGATCAGCACGGCCAGCATCAGCGGGAAAACGGCTACCAGGGCCAGCACCGCTCGCGAACCCCACCGCAACGCCTCGCCATCCGTGGCAACCGCCCGGCGCCGCCCAGCCGGGCCGCCGATGACTTCACTCAGCGGACGCAACTGCGGGTCGTGCCGGGACGGGGCATGCCGCAAGCCCGGCATCCGCAACACCGGTGGGGTGGCAGGCTTAGCGGCTGACGGGGCCGGGATGTCAGGCATCAACGGTCAGGGCGTGGGGAACGGGCGCTGAAACCCATCGCGGAATTCTGTCGGCCGTTTCACCCATCGCCACCGCCACGGTCCTCACCGCCACGGTCGCCACCGCCACGGTCGCCACCGCCACGGTCGCCACCGCCACGGTCCTCACCGCCACGGTCCTCACCGCCACGGTCCTCACCGCCACGGTCCTCACCGCCACGGTCCTCACCGCCACGGTCGCCACCGCCACGGTCGCCACCGCCACGGTCCTCACCGCCACGGTCCTCACCCCAACGGTCCTCGTCGTCACCCTCGCCCTCGCTGTCATCACCGTCGCTGGATGCATCGGTCGGCGACTCGGTGGCGGTCGACGCGGAGGTGGGCGGGCTGCTCGATGAGGAGGTCGGTTTGGGCGGCGGACGGGTTCCGTGGAAGGTGCCGCCGTACACGGGAGGTTCGAACTGCTCATATTCCGCTCCGTCGAGCGCCCCGCGCATGAACGCGGTCCAGATCCGGGTGGGGAACGACCCACCAGTCACCGAGTACACCCCTCCGAAGCCGGGGATCGGGGCCGGATTATCGCCCTCGTCGGTGTTGTACATCGACACCGCCGCCACCAGCTGCGGGGTGTAACCGACGAACCAGGCGGACTGTGAGGAATTTGACGTGCCGGTCTTCCCGGCTGCCTGGCGGCCGAGCCCGCGCGCGTAGGAACCCGATCCGCCGTTGACCACCTGCCGCAGCGCATAGTTCAGGTCGTCCATCGAGTCGGTGCTGAAAACGCGGGTGCCTGCGGTGTTCCCGGTATAGAGCACCCGCTCTCCACCCTTACCGTCCGGCGCCAGTACCTTGTCCACGAAGTGCGGCTCGTGTCGCTCCCCGCGGGCAGCAAAGGTGGAGTAGGCGGCGGCCATGTCGATGTTGTGCGGACTCGCCGTGCCGAGCACGTTGCCCAGATAGTCGTTCAACCCTGCGGCGTCTTCCGGGATACCCGCGCTGATCGCCGCCTGCATCGACTTTTCCGGCCCGACATCCTCGTTCAACGCCACATACACGGTGTTGACAGACTTCGCGGTTGCCCTCAGCAGATCCAGATACCCGTAGGTGGAATCACCGTAGTTGCGGACCGGTTTGAGCCGGCCCCCGTCGGTGTAGCCCTTGAAGGTCCGGTTGTTGGCCCCGCTGAACGTGCTGCGCAACGACACACCGTCCTCCAGCGCCGCGGCGAGGGTGAACGGTTTGAAGGTCGAACCGGCCTGGGCGACGTCCTGGGTGGCCGCGTTGCGTTGCCGCTTGAGATAGTCCGGCCCGCCGTACATCGCCCGCACCGCGCCCGTGGTGGGGTCAATGGCGGTCAGCGCGGCGTGCAAACCTTCCGGGCGGTTGTAGCTGGGGAAGGCGTCGGTGTTGTTCATCGAATCGACGGCCGCCTTCTGCATATTCGCGTCGAAGGTCGAGATGATACGGAACCCACCACCGTCGATGAGTTTCTCGTCCAGCCCCGCCGCCAACAGCTCGTCGCGAACGGCCTGCATCAGGTAGCCGTTCGGCCCGGCAAGGTCGTTGGTGTTCTCCCGCACCGGCGCCTTGGGAAACTCCAGGGTGGCGCGTTCGGCCCGATCCAGGTATCCCTCGGCAACCATCTGGTCCAGCACCGAGTTCCACCTTTCGGTAGCCCGCTGCGGATCGTTGGCCGGGTCCCACCGGATCGGGGAAGGCAGGATGCCGATCAGCATGGCCGACTGAGAAACGTTCAAGTCTTTGGCCTCGACGCCCCAATAAGTCTGCGCCGCCGCCTCCAGCCCGTACGCACCACGCCCGAAGAACACCGTGTTCAGGTAGTTCTGCATGATCTCGTCCTTGGACAGCTGCCGATCGATCTTCATCGCGATCAGCGCTTCCTTGGCCTTGCGCGTGTAGGTGCGCGAATCGTCCAGATAGTAGTTCTTCACGTACTGCTGGGTGATCGTGGACCCGCCCTGCTGAGAATTGCCCCGCGCGTTGTTCCAGAACGCGCGCACAATTCCGGTCGCAGACACGCCACGGTTCTCGTAGAAGCTCTGGTCCTCGGACGCGATCAGCGCCTGCTGGGTGTGCTGCGGCATCTGCGACAGTGGGATCGAGGTGCGGTTGGCCACCGCGAACGACCCGATCTTCGCCCGGCCGTCGTTGTAATAGATGGTCGACTTCTGGGCCGCCATCACCTCGTTCGGATCGGGAATACCGATGGTCTGGTAGGCCACGGCAAAGGCCCCCGCCAGAATGAGACCCAGCGCGAAGATCGTGCCGAGGACGCCTTTCCACCCCGGCACGAGGCGCCGCCATCCAGTCTTGGGCCGTCGCTGACGCGGACCCAGCCCGGCTGGGCGGCGCGGCGCGCTCCCCCCGTCATACTTACCCACGAATCACGTCCTCGGTACCGATCATCCACTCAAGCTCGCCACCAGTATGACGCTTGCACACAACTGGCCGAACCCACATCGTCCACACCACGCCCCATCTGGGACTAATGTCCGCTATGCGACAACGTTGGGTTCGGCTGAAGGTGCGCTCAAGCGGTGGGCGTTCGCCCACACCCGGCTCAACGTCTCCACCGCAGGGTTGAGTTCCGCGTACCGCCGTGCACCCGCCGGCCCGCCTGCTTGACTAAGGCCGTGACCCATCCCGATCCCGCGGAGCATCCAGCACCCGAACCCACGAGTCCTGCCGGCGAGCCCGGCGACGCCGAACCCGTGACAACGGGAGAGCGAATCCGCCGGGCCGCCGTCCTGCTCAGCGCTCTCGCTGCCGACGGTCTGGCCCACAGCAGCGGCGAGTACGACCTGGACCGCTACCGCAAGATGGCTGACATCGCCGATGAGCTGCTGTCCGCCGTGTCCGGTCATGACGCGTCGGCCATCCGCGTCTCACTGGGTTTGGACGGCGGATACGTGACGCCGAAGGTGGACGTCCGCGGTGCACTCTTCGACAACCGGGAACGAGTGCTGTTGATCCGGGAACGCACCGACGGCCGCTGGTCCCTGCCCGGCGGGTGGGCCGACCCGGGCGACTCCCCAGCCCGGGCGGTGCAGCGGGAGATGCTGGAGGAGAGCGGACACCCGGTGCGAGCGGTCAAGCTGGTCGGATGCTGGGACCGGGGCGTGCAGTGGCACCTGCCGGCGCTGTCCGTGGCGGTGTACAAGTTGTTCTTCTTGTGCGAACTGGACGGCACACCGCGTCCGCCCGATGAGCTGGAAACCTTGGATATCGGCTGGTTCGGCGTGCACGAGCTGCCCGAACTGTCTGAAGGGCGAGTGCGGGCCGGACAACTGCACACCCTGCTGGAACACCACCGGAACCGCGCACTGCCGACCTTGTTCGACTGATCGGTATCAGCCGGTCCTGCGCGGCCTTTCCTGCGTGCCCAACGCGGCCGGGTTCGCCGCCGTCGCCGGTGGTGGTGCCCCCGGCCTGCGCCGAATCGTTCACACCACCGGCATCTCGCGCGCAAGAACCGCGTACCGGGTGGCCAGTACGGCCTGGGCTGCCTAGAGTCCCTTGTTATCGGTCGAGTCGGACAGTCCGGCTCGGCCCAACACGTGCTGCATCGAGTCGCCGGTCAGCACTCCAAAGCCGATCGGGACGCAGGTCCGGACCGAAACCTCGGTCAAACCGAAAGCCGTCACCTGGCTGAGGTGGTCGAACAGGCTCGTCTGCCCACGCACGATGACGCCGAGAGCGACGATGCCGTCCCACCCGGCGTTGGCCGCGCTCGCTGCAGCAACAGGCAATGCGAACGCCCCAGGCACCCGGAACACTGATGGCTTGCTCCGGCGGCATCCAAGGCGCGCTGCGCTCCGGCGATAATGCCTGCCACAACCTCGTCGTGCCAGCGCGCTGCGACGACCGCGACCCGTGCATTGATCACACCTGGTGGTTCGACCCGGGGGGCTCCGGTAGCGGCCAGCTGCCTATTCTCCTGTCGTGTTTCGAGCCGAGTCCGTGGGCTGGCACCCTGGCGAATCCGGGGCGATGCATCGGTACTCGGACAGGTGGTGGCCCATCCGGTCCCGCTTGGTGCGCAGGTAACGGTCGGCCTCCACCGCAACCTCGACGACCAGCGGCACCCGTTGGGTGACGTCGATGCCGTGCCTGCGCAGCGCGGTGACCTTGCCCGGGTTGTTGGTCAACAGCGAAACCGTCCACAGCCCCAGGTGTCCCAGGATTGCCGCGGCCACCGAGTAGTCCCGGGCATCCACGGGGTAGCCGAGCCGCAGGTTCGCCTCGACCGTATCGAGACCGGCATCCTGCAGCCCATAGGCGGAGATCTTCGCGGCCAGGCCGATCCCGCGACCCTCATGCCCGCGCAGGTAGATCACCGCTCCGCGCCGGGCGGCGCTGACCCGACGCATCGACTCGTGCAGCTGCTGTCCGCAGTCGCAGCGCAGCGAGCCGAGCACATCGCCGGTCAGGCATTCGGAGTGGATCCGGACCAGCGGCGCGGGGCCGGTGCTGACGGCAGCAGGCGCTTGGGAAGCTTCTACCGGCACCGCCGACGCCGAGGCCGGAACCGGCGCGGATTCTGGTGCGGACGGCGGGATCAGCGCTAGGTGCTCTCTACCGGTGCGCTCGCGGAAGGAGGCGACGTCGAAGACCCCCCACGTGGTGGGCAGTCGTGCCCCGCCCACCTGGCGCACCTCTGGGACGCAGTCCGACACATTCGCCATTGTGAGCAGATGATGCCTCGAATCGGTAGCAGCAGCACGGTCCGGCGCGGCCGCCGCCTGGACGGTCTCGGGGAACGTCACCGGTCCGTTCCGGGAACGAGATCGATCATGACGTCCGGACCCAGTGAGTGCACCTCGCGCACCTGGAGGCGGTGGGCGTCTGCCAGCGTGTGCACACCGGCCGGACCAAGCGCTGGCGGCCCGGCGCCCAGCAGGACCGGCGCCACGTAGGCGACCACCCGGTCGATGAGTCCGGCCGCGGCGAACACGCCGGCCACCGTCGGACCACCCTCGACCAAGACCCGGCGAACACCTTTGTCCCACAGTGCACTCAGCGCTTCGGCCGGATCGTGGGTAGGCAACTCGACGGTCGGGGCCGAGCCGTCGAGCAGGGCCGCGGCGGCGGGCAGGGGGCGCAGTCCCATGACCGCCCGGACCGGCTGTTGGTCCGGCGGCAACGGCGCGTCGTCGACGCGTACCGTCAGCCGGCAGTCATCAGCCAACGCCGTACCGGTACCGACCAACACGCAGTCCGCAGCTCGGCGTAATTCGTGGCCGTGCCGGCGGGACGCAGGCCCGGAGATCCAGCGGCTGGTGCCGTCCGCCGCAGCCACTCGCCCGTCCACGCTCGCGGCGAGCTTCCAGGTCACGTGGGGGCGGCCGGTGCGGACGGAATGAAACCAGGCCTCGTCCACGCGTTCGCACACATCGGCCAGTACGCCGGACTGCACCTGGACTCCGGCCGAGCGCAGCCGCTGCGCACCACCGGCGGCGACCGGATTGGGGTCGGGCGCGCCGATGACAACGCGACGAATGCCGGCGGCCAGCAACGCATCGGTACACGGTGGGGTCCGTCCGGTGTGGATGCACGGTTCCAGCGTGACCACGGCAGTGTGGGCAGGCTCGCAAACCCCGGATCGATGCAGATTCTCCAGTGCCTCCACCTCAGCGTGCGCCGTTCCGGCGCCGCGATGAACGCCCTCGGCAAGCACCCGGCCGGCGGTGTCCAGGAGGACACAGCCGACCCGCGGGTTGGTGCCCGGCCGCACGGTCGGTGTAGCGGCCAGCAGGACAGCCCGGCGCATGGCCGACTCGACATCCAACCGGGTGGGCACGGCCGCTCCTTTCCGCGCGGTCTCACGGTGCGAGGAGGCCTCCTAGCCTGGTCCGTGTCGGCTGGCATGACGCGCCGCAGCGACTCGCTCGGCTCGGGTGCCGGCGCAACGCGCTCATTGTGACATGCCAACGGCATGAGTTTGGATGGCGTTGGGCGACGCGGTCGACGGGTCTCACCCAACCCCCAGCACGGTCAGGAAATCCTTGCCCCGAGATGGACACTGGCCCAGGAACCGGCCACCGAGGCTGGGCACGCCTGCCGGCACTCGGGAGTTTTCATGGAGGTTCTTGGGAGCGTGAGGTGTGGACGCGCCTGGGTGTCGTATCAGGTGATGTGGTTTCTGATGAGGTGTGGGCGGTGATCGCGCCGTTGTTGGCGGCGGTGGCGAGGACGGGCCAGCCGCCGGTGGATCGGCGGACCGTGATGCAACGCTGCACGGTTCATCTCGTCGCAGGCGGGCGGGGCCGGACCCGGTGCGCGCTGATCACCGGCGGCACCGGTCAGGCAGGCTGATCGGCTTCGGACCTCGGCAGCGTCACCGTTATCGCGCCTGCAATGTCCTCCAGCGGGCATCACCAAACTCAAACATTGGCGCGGGATCGCGAGGTGGTTCGACAAGACAGCCCGCAACTGCCCGCCGGGCTCTGCCTCACCGCCCCCTTCACCGGGTCACCAGCGGCTTTGGCAACACGCCCTAGGAGTCTGAGTCCATACCAGCACGCTCCGGTCGCGGTCACCGGGTTGATGCGCGATGCGGTGACCCGCGATGGTGCCCGGGCGATGTCGGCGCAGGTGCTACCGGCCAGGGTCGACACCGATATCGACGCCTACGCTCGCCAAGTCGATGAAGCAGACCACCGGTTGGTGGTCCGCAGTGCTCGCCACCAGCCATGCCAAGTCGGCACGCCCGCGTGGCGGTCGAGGTCCGTTGATGACTGGGCCCGTGCGGACGATTCGAAGGAACTGCTCGCGCGTAAGTCTTGGAAGGCGAGTCGCGAAGCCTCTCCGACACCACGGAATATCCCCGAAAGCCTTCGTGGCCGACTATGGTGCTCGTGGCCCACAGCAGCCGGGAACATCAGCGACCACCTCAACCCCTTGTTGCGGTTCTCCGAATACCCCGCCGAGTACCGGATTCACCTGCGCACCACGAACCTGGGGGAGTGGATGCACGCCACCATGCGACTGCGTCAACGCATCGCCTAAGGGCCCCGGACCCGCGCGCTACGGGGGATCGCCATAGCATTCAAGCTCAGCCAGTCCGCCTTGCACCGCTCGCGCGCGGGTCAACGCATACCGCATCCTCGCCCTCGTCCGCTGCGAGAAAGGCACTCTCACCGAACGAGACGACGAGCAGCCAGCGAGCCAACAACTCGCCTCATGCCACACCGATCCACGAGTATTGACAATGTCTCTCGCCATTTCGGCTGTGCTCCGTCTGAGCTTGACGACCTACCGCTCACTGAGTCACTCCGGCCTCAGTTGTCTCACCCGAGTCGGTGCGTGCCATTGCGGTGCGCGTTTGCGGAACCCCGGCGTGCATCAGGCCGTCAGGCTGTGCCGAGAAGCCATGTTTGCCAGGGTGTAGGGGCCACCACCGTCGTCGTCAGTCGTCATCGTCATCATCGCAATCGTCATCGCAATCGTCATCGCAGTCGTCGCCACCCGGGTAGCCGGGGTAACCCTTGGGGCCGGGGTAACCCTTGGGGCCGGGGTAGTAACCATCGTCGTCGTCATCATCGCAATCGTCATCGCAATGGTGGCCACCCGGGTAGCCGGGGTAGCCCTTAGGGCCGGGGTAGTGGCCATGGCCATGGCCATGGCCATGACCATGACCATGGTGGTAGCCGACACCCGCGTCCCTCGCCGCATGGCTTTCTTCTGCGGCCTGCGCCGGGACAACGGCCGTTAGGGTGAGGCCGACGGCGGTGAATGAAGCAGAGGCTACCGAGGCGGCGACTTTGCGCCGCAGGCCGTTGCTCTTAGGAGCGCGGTGCGCCGGAACGTACTGGCTGCTGAAGGAAGGGCGTGCCTGAGGCATGGGGTTCCTCTTTTCTCTCGATTTTCTGTCGACACGACATCCCTACCGCATTGCACTGCAGATGACAAATATCAAAAGTTCAAGTAATGCGACGAGGTAGCCCTGTGTGGTCACTCTGTTACCCTCTACTACCTGTGTCGGGCTAAGCATGGTTGCGCCATCGATGAGGGACTGAAAATCATTGATCCATCAATCGTGTCTTTCGTGGCGGAACAGCCGCCGTCAGAGTTCAACTGGCGCAGACGGCCGCGAATACAGCCCGGGTTTCCTGTGGGTGCAAGTAGATACGGAGAACCGTCGCGGCGCGGTCGCAGCGACTCTATCGCTTGCGGCCGGCACGTTCTTCGTGGACCCCAGGGCCAACGGAGCGCCGGTCAGCTGCTTGGTGTTCCCGGCGTGACGATCTGGATTCCGTCCTGGAGGTTTCTTAGCATCTCGATGACTCCACCCGTCGCTGTGGCGACGATGAGTTCGCCCGCCGCCATCGCCTCGATCAGCGCGCGTGGTTGTTGTTCCATTGCGGACGGCAGCATAGGCGCGTGGTGAGTCGCAAGGGGCCGAGAAATGTCCCACCGGCACCCGAGGTAACGGACGGTCGGTCCAAGTCCTTGGGCTTGCCTCTACGGGGCGACGCGTTCCGGACCCTCACCGGCGACGTCCACCAGTGAATGAGGTGAATCACGAAGCGTGGCCACCAGCGCGTAGCGGAGTACGTGGACGTCAAACCACTCCGGTCCACGGATCCACCGACGGCCGGCCCGTACGCGCCACCGCCGCCAACAACGAGCCGATTACCGCCCACACCTCATCAGAAACCACAGCACGTGACATGACACCCAGACCCACCCACCCAAAACCCTCTATCAACACGCCAGTCCCTCATGTCGAGCTTGCCGGATCGCCCTGCCGCGGCCCTCGTGCGCGTCATCGGGGGTGCGGTAGCCGATGCCCGAGTACAGCCGGGAAGAGTCGTCCTCGCCCCGGACGTGCTCGAGCTCGGCGCGCAGCACGGACGGGTCCTCGACGAACAGCGCGGTCATGCCGCACCTGGTGACGTGCGTGGAGTCCTCGATCCAGATCGTGTCCGGGGTGCAAAAGAGGCCCGGCCTGGGAACGGGCGCCGTTGACCGCGCGGTGGCTCCAGCGCCGGGCCCGGCGAACGTCCGGCCCGAGCACGGCGCAGCCCATGACCAGCGGCCACCCCTGGCCCACGGCATACCCGACTAGGTCCAGCAGTGCCTGCCTCGTGGCCGCGTCGACCCGATCCGGAACCCAGGGCGTGGCTACTCAATTCCGAGCCCCCCTTGTTCTCCAGCAAGGTCAGAACGTGATCACCAGCCCCTTGACCACCTCACCGAACCGTTCGATCTCGGCGTGGGCCTGCGCCCACTCCACGTCCCAGGCCGACTCACCCGGCCAGCCAGGCTCGGACACGGCCAGCGCACCGTCGTGAGCGACCTGCCGCACCCGGATGATCCTGGACCGGCCCACCCCAACCTGGCTCGCGGCCCGGGCGACCTTGACCTCACCCCGGACCACCAGCAACCACACCCCGTACTTCGCCGACGGCGACAAAAACCCTCCTCGGCCGCCGCTTCCACGACACCGACGACTCGACCGTGCTCACCGCGCACCCTCCAACAGGTGCCACGAAGACCGCAACGACGCGGCACGATCCTCAGCCCACAACCAGACACAAACGCTGGAGCGACCTGCCCTAAAGTGTCCATGTTTGCGTCGGCAGGCCGCTGGCTAGACTCCTCGCTACGAACGCCGACGATGAACAGTTCCGCACCGAGCTGCACCAAGCTCTTTCCCAAGAGGCGATCAAGTCAAACGATCCGCGTCATGTCCATGCCGAGGAAATGCCGGAGGTGTTCGGGCCTGACGTGGTGCCCGAGTTGGGACGTGACGTCCGGCGAAGCACCGAAGGAAGCGTTGCTTTCCTGACCGGAAACCGAGGCTCGGGTAAGAGCACCCAGGTCCTGCGGTTGCGCGACAATCCAGCGGAATCCGGGTACGCCGTGACCTACGTGTCGCTGGAGGAGTACCTCAACCTGCACAGGCCGGTGGAAGTCGTCGAGGCTTTCTACGCCATGGTGGGATCCGTATCCGACGCCTTGTCCGACGCTGAACTGCTGCCCGACCGTGCGCTCGGCTGGAACCAGCTGCGCGACTGGTTCATCCGGTTCACCCGGCGGATCGAGGTCACTGCCGAAGTGTCTGCCCACCTCGGCGTCGATGTTCCGGGCATTCCGCAGGCCGATGCGAGGGTGAAGGCACGGTTACAGAAGGACGAGTCGTTCGTTGCCGAGATGAACCGGCTGCTCAGCGGACGAATCCTACGAGTTGTCTGCCCAAGCCGATCAGGTGATCGGCGGGATACGAGACCAGCTCCGGGAGAAGTGGGCACAGGAGGGCAGGGACTCGCGCGGGCCGGTGTTGGTCTTCGACTCCTTGGATCATGTGCGTGGAACCGATTTCACAAAGGCGCGCCGGGCCCTACAGGATCCGTTCGACCTGCACCTTCGGACACTTGCTCTTGAGTCGGTGCGCACAGTTCTTGTCGTGCCGCAGTGGCTCTCCCTGAACGGGCCGCCAATTCGCCGGACGAGCCTCGTACTGCTGCTGCACCGGGCCGAAAGCCGTGCGGCAACGGGCGACGCGGCGGCTGGTCGACCAGATCGGCGGCCCCCAAGAACTGCGCGATCTGTCCATCTCCCTGAACAACGTCGGGAGAGCGCGGGCCGCCCAAGGCGACTGGCCCGCCGCCGAAACCGCCTACCGTGCGGCCCTGGAACTGCTCGACCGCTTGGCAGAGGCCGGGGCGCTCGGGCCGGGCGATGAGTCCAGGCGCGGCAACCTTCGCCGCTCGCTGCACCGGGGACGGCCGGACCCTGGCTGACTCGTCGGGTCAGACCTCGTCGTCCTCCGCCGCCGCGGCACCGCCCTCAGCCACCTTTGCGTCGCGCCGGCTGGCCCGCACCGAGGTCCATACGACAAAGACCACCAGTACGGCGGTGAGGTACCAGGCGTACTTGGCCAACGAGTCCAGGAATTGGACCACCGGCTCCCCGATGGTGTAACCCAAGTACAGGTAGATGCTCTGCGCCAGCAGCGCCCAGGACAAGCTGATGGCGAGGAACCGGCGCAGGCTGGTACCAGCTGTGCCGAGCACGGCGTAGATGATCCCGGCCGGGACAGGGACGTACGGGATGTAGGTCAGGCCGATGGCCCACACGTCGAACTTGCGGGCCATCGCTTCGGCCCGTTTGGCCCGGCGCCGCCCGCGGTCGGTCTGGGTGACCATGCTCGCGATGAACGCCTCACCCCACAGCTTGCCGGCCCACCAGTAGACGAGGTCGAACTTCACCACGCTCACAGTCCCCAGCACCAGGGGTGCGATCCACGGCAACCCGGTGGTTGCGGCCAGCGCCCCGCACGCCACCATTGCGGACCGGGACCCGGTCAGGGCCACCAGTAGGAGTGGTGCGTGCGTCAACAGCATGGGTCTGGCCGCAATCATGACGAGCCCGAACACCACCACGAACGCCAGCAGAGCGACACAGTACTTGTCGGTCCGCCCGAAGGAATGCCCGAGCGGCCAGGGCTGCGTTGCCGGCTGCGCGGCAGGGCTACCGGTCTGCGCCGGCACCCGGCCCCGATCAGCGGTTGCTTCCGGGTCAGCGCCCGCGGCCCGGCCCGCCCGGTCGCTGGGGGGCGGGTCAGGCTCCGTGGCGGGCTCGTCGGGAAGCTCCTGCGCTGCGCTCACCTGACGACAGTAGGGCACACCGTGGACGACCGTCGCCCCTCTTGCCCACCCCGACACGATCTGCGCTCGCGCACTCCCCTGATGTGGGCCGGCGTCGCCGGGGCGAGCTGCCAGCCCGGCGGGGATCCAGCAAGATGAGACAGCGGGAAAACACTCGGAGTGAACATGCAGACGTCCCAAGCCCCCTCGGCACGGCAGCGATGGTTCGACGTTCTGGAACGCCCGGAGTCCGGCCGCACTGCCCGGGTGTTGCAGGAGGCGCTGATGGTCCTCATCGCGCTGAACGTGCTGGGCGTGCTGTTGGAGACCGTGCCCAGCATCTACCAACCGGCCGCGCCGCTGTTCGACTGGTTCGACACCTTCTCGGTGGCGGTATTCACCCTCGAGTATGCGGCCCGCATCTGGGCTAGCCCGCAGGCCAGCCCCGACCAGCCTCCCGGCAAGGTCCGGCTGCGGTACCTGCGCAGCCCGATGGCGATCACCGACCTGTTGGCGATCGCCCTGTTCCACATCTCCTCCGTCATCGGTATCGATCTACGCGTGCTGCGTTCACTGCGGCTGCTTCGACCGTTCAAGCTCACCCGATACACCTCGGCGATGTCGATCCTGCTCGAGGTGTTGCGTGAGGAGGCCAGCAGCCTCCTCGCCGCCCTCTGCATCCTGTCCGTGCTGCTGGTCCTGGCCTCCAGCGGTGCCTACCTGGCCGAACACGACGCCCAACCCGAGGCGTTCGGGTCTATCCCGGAGGCGATGTGGTGGGCGATGGCGACGCTGACCACGGTCGGATACGGCGACGTCACTCCGATCACCGCGTTGGGACGGATCTTCGGCGGCCTGGTCGCCGTGGTCGGTGTCGGCATGGCTGCGCTGCCCACGGTGCGGGCACGAGTCCAACCCCGGCGCACATGCGGCCAGCACGTAGCGGGCGGCTACCGGCGTCGCCACACCAACGCCAGCCATGCGATCAGCAAAGCCCGGGTCCCGGCCACCGGACCCAACCGCAGTACGGCTCATCGCCGACGGCGGCCAATACCTGCGCGGCGGCAAGTACAGTCGTGCCATGGTTCTCCGGCGGTGCCGCAGCAGGCGTGGCAGCTCCGTGTTCCCCGGGGGGCTCGCCGTGGCCGTCCTGCTGACGTCGGCACTGACGGCCTGTTCGGCCGATGAGCCCGTCGCCGCGCCGGTCGGTGAGTTACGCCTGGGGGACGTGCACCTGGTCACCCCGGGAACGCTGACCGTGTGTGTACGGGAACAGTCGCCGTTCGTGCTCGACCAGTCCGGGCAGCCGGCTGGTTTCGATGTCGACCTCACCAAGCACCTGGCCGCGATGTACGACCTGGACTACCAGGCCGTCTGGGCCGACCCGACGGACCTCGAGACCGCCCAGAGCCTGAACACCCGGCAGTGCGACGTCGCCGCCGGCGCGATCCCGGTCAGCGGCCGGCTGCACCGGATCATGGACTTCACCGATCCGTACTTCGTTTCCACCCAGGTGGTTCTGGTGACGGCGGACTCCGAGGTCGAGCACGCCGACGACCTGGCCGGGCGCACTGTAGCTCTGCTGTCCGACAGCGTCGGTGAGAGCTACGTGCGCGAACAGCTGGAGCCGCGTGGGGCCACCATCACCAGCTACCCGGACACCGCGGCGCTCATCGCCGCAGTGACCTCCGGTCAGGCGGAGGCGGCCATCGCCGATGACGTCCGGCTGGATGCCTACGCCGCGCACCACCCGGAAGTGGCGGTGGTCGACGGTATCAACGTGTTTCAGCGGTACGCCCTGGCGACCCGGGACAAGCACTACGACCTCACCGCGGCATTGGACAGAGCACTCGCGCGGATGCGCGCGGAGGGCGAGTACGACCAGTTGCTGGCCACCTGGCTGCCCGGCGTCCAGCAAGAGGAAGAACCGCGGTAGCCGGGTGCGGCGGACCGAGCCGTCCGCCCGCCGGCCCGCATCCGCACCGCGCTGTCAGCCCACCTGTCTGTAGGCCGGACTCACACCTCGACCGGCTCGCGTGGATGCAGGTCCCCGCGCGGCCGCGCGTCCAACCACGCCTCCAGCTGCTCGGCCGGTACGGGCTTGGAGTAGAAGTACCCTTGCGCGACGTCGCACCCGTACTCGCCCAGCTGCATGGCCGCCTCGTGGTCCTCCACTCCTTCGGCCACGATGGCCAGGCCCAGTGAGTGCGCCAGGTGCACCGTGGACTGCACGATCTTCGCGGCCCGCTCGTCCTTGGACATCGGCAGGATGAAAGAACGGTCCAGCTTCAGCTCGTCGACCGGCAACTCCCGCAGGTAGGCCAGCGAGGAGTATCCGGTCCCGTAGTCGTCGATGGAAACCGAGACTCCCCTGGACCGCAGCTGCGCCAACACCTCGCGAGCGCGGATGCGGTCATTCAGCAACGACTCCTCGGTGATCTCCAGGGTCAGCATGCCCGGCTGCAGACCGTAGGTCTCCAGCCGAGCGCACAACCGGTCCGGCAACTGGGAGTCCACCACCGAGGCGGGCGGTAGGTTGATCGACATCGTCAGGCTGCGGCCGGCCCTTTTCCACGTGGCCAGCTGCCGCAACGCCTGCTCGATGATCACATCGGTCATGGCCGGCATCAGGGCGGCGCGGTCCACCATCGGCAGGAACGCGTCCGGGTACAACAGCCCGTCCACGGGGTGCTGCCAACGCACCAACGCCTCCACCCCGGTGACAACACCGGTGACCAGGTCGGCCTTCGGTTGATAGTGCAGCACCAGCTCGTTCCGAGTCAGGGCCGCCCGGAATTCCGAGACCCGCCATGCGTCCACGGTGTCCCGGGTGCTTGCCGGGTCGAAGACGGCGTAGTCGGCGTGACTGAGTTTGGCGTGGTTCAGCGCGGTGTCAGCCGACCGCAACAGCCCCGAGAGCGAGTTGCCGTCCCGAGGCGCCAATGACACACCGACGCTCATCCGGGCCCGGACGGTGGCCCCGCCGATCTGGAACGGCTCGATCAAGATGTCGGTCATCCGGTCGACCGCCTCGGCCACGGTGTTCATGTTTGCCCCCGGAACGAACAAAGCGAACTCGTCGCCGCCCAACCGGGCGACCACCTCGCCCGGGGCAGTGGTTTCGCGTAGCCGCTGGGCGACCTCGGCCAGCATCAGGTCACCCGCGATCTCTCCGAGCGCAGCGTTGATCTCCTTGAACTCGTCCAGGTTGCACAACACCAACGCCGCTTCGTCGACGTTCTCGGAGTTGCTGAACCAGGCTGCCGTCGCGTTCTCCAACCCGCGGCGGTTGGCCAGCCGGGTCAACCCGTCCAGGCCGGCTTCGATCCGGGCCTCGGCCAGCATCCGGACCGAGCGGATGGTCACGAATCCCCGCATGGCGCCCAGCACCAGCGCGCCTCCCGCCACCCACTGAGCCATCCGCTGGGCTTCCCAGCCTCCGAGCGGCAACACCAACAGCAGCGACAACGCCGTCGCTGCGAACGGCAGCGCGAGGACGGCGATCCCGGAGGACGCGTTCAGCTGGGCCCGGTACCGTTCGTCGCGTGACTGGCCGCGGGCGGGGGCGACGAACGCGTCCGCAGCCGCGCACGTGACCAAGCACGCGCCGGCCAGCAGGGTCGTCTCGACGACGAACGAGCCTGTGCTGCGGATGTCGGGACGCGGGAAGCTGAGCCGGACGATGTCGCTGGTCCCCAGCGCGAGTAAAGCCGACGCCATGAGCAGCCATTGCCGGTCCACCTGTCGCCCGAGCATGGTGATGCCAGCCAGCCCGACGCTCATCAACAGGATCGCACCGACGGGGTACAACACTTGCACCACGGCGGCCTGCAGGTCGCCGATCGAGGCGAACAAGTCCGCGAACAGGAACTGGGTGCCGACAGCCAGCGTGGTCAGCGCCACGAGCAGCCCGTCGAGGACCAAGCCGGGATGGAAGTCCTGGATGCGCGCCCGTAGCTGAATGCTCAGCGCCACGTAGGACAGCACCACGAACGCACCCCGGCCGACGTCGGCCCAGGTGAGCCAGCCCATGCCGGGGTTCTGCAGCACGACGCGCTGCTGGTAGATGGTTGCGAAAATGGCCACCAGGTAGGCGGCGGTCATCACCCACCAGGCCGTCTGGCCGGGTTCGTCCCGCAACCCGCGAGTGAAAACGGCCACCAGGGAACACAACAGAATGGCGGCGGTCAGGCTGAGGCTCGTCGCCGCCCAGTGATTGACGAACAGGCGCGACACGACCAGAAAGACGAACAGCACGGTTGCCGTCAGAGCGGCCGTGTGCTCGACCAGGTACTCACGACGTGGACGACTGGTAAGCCCACCGGCGCCGGGGCCAGTACCGGCAGGAGGTACCTGCGCCACGTGCCACCTACTCTCTACGGCTCGTCCGACATCGACGTGGGGCGGGGTGCTTTCTCTCGCTCCACGTCTCGGCGCACCGACGCGGTCACTGAAGAGGCCGGGCCAAGGATGCGCCGCCGGAACCGTGTGGTTGCCTCAAGTGACCGCGAGCGCCCGTCCGGCTGGTTGCCGCCACGCTCTGACCGGGGACAGCGCTGCTCGGCCACCCGCCGGCAGTCCCGCCGGGCAGAAGTGGCCGCAATGCGGTCAGTCCAGGTGTTCGGCGGCCCACTCCCGCAGCGCCCGCTCCGCGGCCTGCGGACCCAGCGGGCCTTCCTCCAAGCGCAGATTGAGCAGGAACCGGTACGCCTTGCCCACCGCCGGACCGGGTGGAGTATCCAGGATGCGCATGATCTGGGTTCCGTCCAGATCGGGGCGAATCCTGGCCAGTTCCTCCGATTCCCGCAACTGGGCGATGCGATCCTCCAAATCGTCGTACGCCGCCCGAAGCCGGGCCGCCTTACGACGGTTACGGGTGGTGCAATCGGCTCGGGTCAAGCGGTGCAGGCGCTCCAGCAACGGGCCGGCGTCCGTGACGTAACGTCGCACCGCGGAGTCGGTCCAGGCCTGGTCGCTGTAGCCGTGAAAACGCAGATGCAGTTCCACCAGCCGGGCAACCTGCTTCGTGGTGTCCTTGTCGAACTTCAACGCCCTCATCCGCCGGGCGGTCATCTTGGCGCCGACCACCTCGTGGTGG
This sequence comes from Micrococcales bacterium, assembly GCA_002748415.1. Lineage (GTDB taxonomy): Bacteria > Actinomycetota > Actinomycetes > Actinomycetales > CAWJMD01. The sequence continues at coordinate 31,188 of PDSI01000131.1, forward strand.
TGGAAGCTGACCCCGCCGCCGGGCTCGAAGCGGCGGGTCGCCGGTTTGCCGATGTCATGCATGACCGCGGCAAACCGCAACACGAAGTCGGGGCCGGGCACCGGGCCGTCCGGGCCGGTCTCCAAGTCGATGGCCTGATCCAGCACCGTCAGCGTGTGCTCGTAGACGTCTTTGTGCCGGTGGTGCTCGTCGACCTCCAGCTTCAGTGCCGGCAGCTCGGGCAACATGACACCGGCCAGTCCCGAGTCCACCAACACCTGCAAGCCAGCCCTGGGATGCGCGCCGGCGATCAGCTTGCGCAATTCCTGCTGGACGCGTTCGGCAGACACGATGCCGATCCGATCGCTCATCTGCCGCATCGCGGCCAGTGCTGCGTCATCGATGGTGAAGCCCAACTGGGCAACGAACCTGGCCGCGCGCATCATTCGCAACGGGTCGTCACCGAAGGAGACGCTCGGGTCGATGGGGGTGCGCAGCACCCCGAAGGCCAGATCCATCAGGCCGTCGAACGGGTCCAGCAGTTCCAGGCCGGGTAGCCGCAGCGCCATGGCGTTGACGGTGAAATCGCGCCGGGACAGGTCGGTGGGCAGATCGGACCCGAGGACGACCTGCGGCTTGCGGGAGGCGTCAGCGTAGGTGTCGCTGCGGTAGGTGGTGATCTCCACGACCAGGCCCTGCCGCGCTGCGCCGATGGTGCCGAAAGCGCGGCCGATCTCCCAGTGGGTGTCCGCCCACCCACGCACCAGCTCCAGCGTCTGGTCCGGGGTGGCATCCGTCGTCAGGTCGAGGTCGCTGACCGCCAGGTGTCCCCCGTCGGTACTTGCCCGGCCGAGCAATGCGTCACGAACCGGGCCACCGACCAGGGCCAGTTCGAAGCCGGCGCCGGTGAATCGTTCGGTCAGCCCGGCCAGCATGCGCACGTGCTGGGCAAGCGCGTCTTTCGCCCGCGCCTGCGCATCGATCCGCGCCTGCGCCACCAGCGCGTTCAGGCCGGTGACAGGAGTGGTCGCGGCCCGGGCGGCGTCGTGATCGGGGGGCTGGGACGTGGGCACGGGGGACTAGCCTGCCAGATCGGCGGGGCGCGCGTCGTTAGAGTTGTTCGCATGCCTCGCCGCCCGCCCCGCCGCCCTGCCCCACCACGGGCGCTGCGGATCGCGGCGGCCCGCCAAGCGGTCACCCAGCGATCGAATCCGCGAGCGATCGAGGAGGTCAGCGCGGGTGGTCTCGTGGTCGATCTCGGCGCAACCGCGCGAGTCGCGCTGATCGGACGCCGCAACCGGGCCGGACGGACGGACTGGTGCCTACCCAAGGGGCACCTGGAAAAGGACGAGACACCGGCGCAAGCCGCGGTGCGCGAGATCGCCGAAGAAACCGGCATCCACGGCCGCATCACGCACGAGATCGGAACCATCGACTATTGGTTCTCCCACCGGGGGCAACGTATTCACAAGACCGTGCACCATTTCCTGCTCATCGCGGCCGGAGGCCAGTTGTCGCTGGATGGCGACCCGGACCAGGAAGCCGACGACGTGGCCTGGGTGGACCTGGCCGACCTGCCCACCACGCTGGCCTTCGTCAACGAGCGCCGGATCGCCGCTGTCGCCGCTGACATCCTGGCCAGGTCGTGAGCACGCCGGACCCCCGGTGGTACCGGATGTTGGCAACGTTACTGTCGATCACCGTCTTGTTGGTGTGCTGGGCTCCGGCCTGGTCCGCGCACCCGGCCCCGGCCGCCGACGAGTTCACGCCTGCCGCTCGGCTGGACATCCTCGACATCGCTCCGGTGGCGATGAAGGCCGGTGACCCGTTGTCGGTCCAGGTGCGGGTACGGGCCGGCGACAAGCCGCTACCCGCGTCGAGCAAGCTTGAGTTGCGCCTTCAGCGGCCCGTGCTGAGCACTAGATACGCGGTAGGGCAGTGGGGCAGCCAGTCCGGTAGCACTGGCGCCGGCTCCGTATTGACGACCGGGTCGCTGCCGCGGGACCTGCCGGCCGGGAAATCGGTGGTGGTGCGCTTGACGGCCGATGCCGCCCGCGTCGGACTGGAGGAGGGCCCGTTCGGCCCGCGGGGGCTGGCTGTCGTGCTGCGCGACAGCACCGCGCACCGATTGGCAGTCAGCCACGGGTTCACCGTGTGGGCGCAGGATCCGCCGCCGCCGGTGAATGTGGCCGTCCTGATCCCGCTCGGTGCCGGAACACCCGATGCTGCCACCGGACAGGCGGATCTGGACCGGCTCAGCGCCGACACGGCGCCCAGAGGACGACTGACGGAGGTGCTGGCAGCCTGCCGCCGGCCAGGGGTGAGCCTGGCGATCGACCCGCTGGTCCTCACGCCGGCGGCCGGCAGGCAACCGTTGCCGGCGAATCCTGATGCTGCGCCAACACCAGGTGCGGAGGGGATCGCCGCCTGGCAGCGGACCGCCAGGGTGGTTGCGGCAGAGCGGGACAGCATCGTGGTTCCGGCCGGGAATGCCGATGCGATGGCGGCGGTGAATACCGGGCACCCGGATCTGCTGGGACAAGCGCATGCACTCGCGGCCGGTACCGCGACGCACTGGCCGCGGTCAACGCTGCGGGTGGCCTGGCCCGCGGGCGGACTGCTGGACGAAGCCACCGCCCACGTGCTGGCCGGTCAGGGGGTCAGCGTGGTGGTGCTTCCGCAAGCCGCCTATCCCGCCGACCGGCCGCCGCCGGTGACACCGAACGCGCTGGCCGAGCTGCCGTGGTCTCGCCCGAATGGGCTGCCGATGCGGGCCGTGATGGCCGATGCGGCACTGAGCGATGCCCTTTCCGTGGTTGGGCTGGCGCATGCAGGAGGTAGCCAGGACGCGGAGCAGCAGGACCGGTCGGCCGCGGGAGCAGTGGCCCGGTCGCGGCTGGCCGCGGAAACGGCAGCCATCGCCGCGGAGAATCCGGGCCGGGTGCGTCACGTCGTCGCTACGGCTGGGTGGGACTGGCAACCGGGCGAATTCGGCCGGGCGACGGTGGCGGAGCTGACCGCGCAACCGTGGACTCGGCCGTCACAGTTATCCGAAGTGCTCAGTTCCGAACCGAGTCCGACAGCCCGGCACTTGGCCCCACTGAGCCAACTGTCCGGCGAGCCGTTGCCGGCCGATGGCATCACCACCTTGCTGACCGCGGGAAACTCGGCCAACCGGGTAGCCGCGGCCTGGCAGGAGCCGGAGTTGTTGCTGGCTGGGGTCCGCGCCCGGCAGCGGGGACTCTTGTCCAGTTTCTGGCGTGCCGACGTGGCGAGTTGGCGGACCGAGGTGGCTCGCTTCCGGCGGGACGCGCGGGGGCTGGGTGGCCTGGTGTCGGTGGTGCCGGGCTCAAAGGTCACCCAGGTCTCGCACAACGTGGAGTTGCCGGTGCGCATCCGCAACAACGGACCCTCCGCGGTGACAGTCCGGGTGCGAGCCACGCCGCGGTCCTCCCGGCTACAGGTGACTCAACAGGACCGCGGGGTGCGCATTCCGGCGAACGGCACCCAAGTCACGTCCATTCCGGTGCGCGGGCTCGGCAGCGGAGACACCTCGGTGCGGGTGCGGTTGTTGGGACCGGACGGAACACAGCTGGGACCTGCCAGCGAGATCGACGTGGCGGTCCGGGCCGATTGGGAGACCTGGGGCACCGCGGCGGTGGGTGGGCTGGCGGCACTGGTACTCGTCGTCGGTGTGGTGCGGACGATTCGCCGACAACCGACCCGGGCTGAGTCGATGCGACAGGCGGGTACCTGGCGGGCCGGGTCGTGACCGCATCTCGGCCGGCATGGCCTTCCCGGGGGCGCCTGAGTACCGGGCCACGGCACGCGCGACCGGAGTCCGGTAGTCCCGGCGCACCGCACCGCCCACCAAGGGATGCGAAACGCGGCGACGGGCCCGCGGGCCGCCCGGAGCCGGTGCGATTGCTTCGTTCCAGCGCCGTGATGGCAGCGGGAACGGTCACCTCCCGCGCACTGGGCTTCGTCAGGCTCCTGGTGCTGAACATTGCACTGGGTGCGTACTTCGACTCGGCGAACACGTTCGCACTGGCCAACACGGTGCCCAACATGATCTACATGCTGGTCGCCGGTGGCGTGCTCAACGCGGTCTTGGTTCCGCAGATCGTGCGGGCAAGTAGGCACCCGGACGGCGGGCAGGCCTATGTCAACCGGCTGATCACCTGGTCGTTGCTGCTGCTGGCCGCGATCGCGTTCGTGGCGACGGCGGCTGCCCCCCTGATCGTGCGGTTGTATTCGGACAACGACAACGGCGCCTGGCTGGCATTGGCCACCGCGTTCGCGTTCTGGTGCCTGCCGCAGGTGTTCTTCTACGGCATGTACACGGTGCTGGGGCAGATACTCAACGCACACGGCCGGTTCGGGGCGTTCATGTGGGCGCCTGTCCTGAACAACGTGGTAGGGGTGGCCGGTCTCGGCTTGTTCATCTGGCTGTACGGGCCGGCCGGGAAACCGGACGCGCACCCGGTGTCCTCGTGGAATGCACAGATGATCGCGGTCCTGGCCGGGACCGCGACCCTCGGGGTGGTGGCACAGGCAGTGGTGCTGATCCGGCCGTTGCGGCGCACGGGCCTGCGGTACCGGCCGGACTTCCGCCTGCGTGGCACCGGGCTGGGCCGGGCCAGCCGGGTGGCGCTGTGGACCTTCGCGGCGCTGGTGGTGACCCAGATCGCGCTGTGGGTGTCCACCAGGGTGGCCACCTCGGTGACGGCCCCGGCCGGTGAGTCGGTTCCCGGCCTGCAGGTGATGCAGAACGCCCTGCTGTTGTTCATGCTTCCGCACTCGGTGGTGACGGTCTCGCTGGTGACCGCACTGTTCACCGCGATCAGCCGGGCCGCGGGGCGGGGCGACCTGGCGCGGGTGGTCGACCAGTTGTCGTTCGGGCTGCGGACCGTGGGGTTGTTCACCGTGCTGGGCACCGCGGGCCTGGTGGGACTGGCCTGGCCGGCGGCCAAGGTGTTCACCGGGGCGGCCGAGGCGGACGGGCTGGCGTGGGTCATCATCGCCCGGTCCCTCGGGCTGGTGTTCTTCAGCGCCACGTACCTGTTCCAGCGGCTGTCCTACGCCTACGAGGATGCGCGCACCCCGTTCTGGGTGCAGATGCCTGGAGTCATCCTGATCATGTCCGGTTCGCTGGCGGCCGGCCGGTTACCGCCGCAGTGGGTGGTGGCCGGGGTGTCCCTGGCCTGGACGGCGGGCGCGGTGTCCAACGCGCTGCTCAGCCCCGTGGTGCTGCGCGGTCAGTTCGGGTCGTTGGGACTGCGCCGGGTCCTCGGCTCGCACCTGCGCATGCTGGTGGCCGGGGCAGTGGCGGCCGCGGCCGGGCTGGTCACATCGACGATACTGATGGCGATGTTGCCGGGCCGGGCCGGGGCGGTGTTGGTGTGCGCAATGGCGGGCATCGTCATCGTGGCCGTCTACGCGGCCACCTGCTGGGTGGTGCGGGTCCCGGAGCTGACCGACGCGGTGCAGGTGCTGCGCCGGCGGATCCGGCGCTGAGTTCGCCCGCCCCGGCGATTCCGCCGCGCCGCCGCCGGCTTCCAGCGGTGGGGGCCGGAACTACCGGGTGCGGGTAGAACTGCCGGCGGCGATGACCTCCGACCGGACCAAGTGCCTTAATTAGGTCAAGTTTCTCAACCTGGGTGCCGAGTCAGCGAGTATGCGGACGAGTGATGCGACGTGCCCCGACGCGGGCAGCATCGTGTCCAGTTGGTTGATCAAGGTGGTCGTCGCAATCGGGCTGGTCGCCGTGGTGATCATGGACGGGGTGTCGGTGGTCTCGGCAAACATCCAGCTCAAGGACGCCACCGTCCAAGCGGCCAGGGACGCCAGCGCCGTGCGGTCCTCGAACAAGCGCGTCGTGGTGGCCGCGGCGGACGCCTCGCTGGCCTCGGCCAACGCGGACAACGTGCTCGTCACGCGCAGCGTTCAGGTATCCCCGGACGGCACCGTGACGTTATCCGCGCAGCGCACCGCGCCCACGCTGGTGATGCACTACATCCCGCGGCTGCGCGACTACGCCACCGTGCACGCGACTGGCAGCGGGAAAGCCGTCTAGAACCCGCTCCGGGTGCTGCACCGCACCGGCCGCTCCCGGGCCACTCCGGCTACGGCAGAGAAAACAACACACGCACAATGTGTTTGAAGAATCACCATAAGTGGGGTGCGCTTATCCCGGGAGATATCATCACGGGTGTCCCTCGCCCCGGACGCCCGCACCCATCTGCCCAAGGAGAGCCATGACCGAGAACACCGCAGCCGCTGCCCCGTCCATGCCCCGGATCGGCGACCAGGCACCCCAGTTCACCGCTGAAACCACCCAGGGCCCCATCAACTTCCCGGCCGACTACTCAGGCAAGTGGGTCATTCTCTTCTCGCACCCGGCCGACTTCACCCCGGTGTGCACCAGTGAATTCATGACCTTCGCATCGATGAAGGAGGAGTTCGCCGCCTACAACTGTGACCTGGTCGGGCTGTCGGTCGACGGCCTCTTCAGCCACATCGCCTGGCTGCGAACCATCCAGGACAAGATGGTCTTCCGCGACATGAAGAACGTGGAAGTCACGTTCCCGCTGATCGACGACGTGTCGATGAAGGTCGCCAGCTTGTACGGAATGATCATGCCTGGCGAGTCGGCCACCCAGGCCGTTCGTGCGGTGTTCATCATCGACCCGAAGGGCGTGATCCGCACGATCCTGTACTACCCGCTCAGCACCGGGCGGAACTTCCGGGAGATCCTGCGCACCGTCAAGGCGCTGCAGACCACCGACGCGTTCTCCGTTTCCACCCCCGCGGATTGGGTTCCGGGTGAGGACGTCATCGTGCCGACGGCTGGTTCGTGCGGCACCGCGAAGGAGCGGATGGAAGGAAACGTCGAAGGGGTGACGTGCGTCGACTGGTTCTTCTGCACCCGCGAGATCTCCGAGGACGACGTGGAATCAGCAATCCGCAAGCCCTGAAGCTCCATCCCCCGTCGCCTCGGTCTGGGGCGTCGGGCAGTGGTACGTGCACTACCCGACACCCCTGGCTGGCGCCGTGGCCCGAGGACCGGCATCCCTCGTCGGCATTCCCCCGTCCCGCTCACATCGACCCCTATGGTGCCGTCAGAGGACGTATGGCGCCGGCACACCGCTACCCGACGTCCCTCAACGGCGCCATAGGGTCCAGAGTGACCGTTTAATCGGCGCTGTGGGCGCCAGGAGCCAGAGTCCCTGACGAAGCCAGAGTCCCTGACGACACCGGCCTAAACCGGATCGCCGACGGGTGACCGCGCGCACCCGGCAGTTCCACCCCGATCACGGGGCAGCCCCGAGGATCCGCCCAGGGTGCCCAGGAGTACGCATCGGTTCAGCGCAACAACGCGACGAACGCGCCGGCGATGATCGCCGATGTGATCACACCGCTGATGCTGGCGCCCAGCGCTGCCGGCATCACGACCGCGCGCGGGTTGTCGTGTGCGGCCACCTTCTGGGCCACCTTGGCGGTGGTCGGCAAACAGCTGACGCCCGCGATACCGACGACCGGGTTCACCTTGCCACCGCTGAGGAAGTACAACGCGTACCCACCGAGAATGCCACCGGTACCGGACACCAGCAGGGCCAAGATGCCCAGCACCAGCAGCTTCAGCACCACCGGGTCCAACAGCGTGCTGGCTTCGCAGAGCACACCGAGCGTCAGGCCGAGGAAGAAAGTCGCCCCGTACAAGAAGACGGTACTGAGCAGTTCCTGGAACTGTGGGATTCCGGCTTCGCGCACAGCGACCCCGATGAACAACGACAAGAACAGGGGTGCGGCGACCGGGAACAGCAGGCATAGCAGGGTGCAGACGATGACGGCGAAGGACAGCTTCTGGCCCGAGGTGATCGCCCGCTGCTTACCCGCCGGCATCTCTAACCCACGCAGGCGGGCCGGGACGAGTAACCGGATCAGGTAGGGGTAACCCCCGTAGGTCAAGCCCAGGTACAGGTAGCCGACCACGGTGATCGGCACGAACAGTTCCGGTGCCAGCACCAGGGAGGTGAACAGCACCATCGGGCCGTCGGCACCCCCGATGGTGGCCACCGACGCGGATTGCGCCTCCGTCATGCCCAGATAGCGGGCCAGCGGGTACACCACGAAGGTGCCGGCCTCGGCGAACAGCGCGATGAACATCGACTGGAACGGTCTGGCCATCACATAGCCGACGTCCAGCAGCACCCCGATTCCCATGAATACCAAGCAAGCGATCAGACCGTTGCTGAACATGAACGTGTAGATCGGCTGCAGCCAGTCGATCTGCAGGACCGTGACCACCCGGTCGGTGTCCTCCACCAGCGGATCGATGAACAGCGTCCCGGTGCGGCCGCCGTCCAGCACGAGGACGCCGGCGTTCACTGATGCCATGCCGAGACCCATCGGGATCATCAGCAGTGGCTCGAGCACCTCTTTCTTGCCGAGGTAGATCAGCAGGAACCCGAGCGCGATCAGGGCTATCCGGCCGAGCGCGACCTGCGGATCCTGCTGAAACAGCGTAGCGACGCCTTGAAAGACGTCACCGAAGTCGGTGAGATCCATGCGGGTCCTCAGGACAGCGTCATGAGAGTTTGCCCGGCCTGGACAGGCTCACCGACCGCGGCGTCGATACCGGCCACCGTGCCCGACTGATCCACGACCAGCCGGCTCTTCATCTTCATCGCCTCGATGATCGCGACGGCGTCCCCGGGGTTGACCTGGTCTCCGACACCGACCAGAAGCTCGACGAGCACTCCACTCATCGACGCGACGACGGCGCCGCTGGCTGGCGGTGGGGTGGTTGCACCGGACTGGGGCGGGGCAGAAGGCGCCGGGGCCGGTGCTGAGGGTGGCGGTGCCATCGTGCTCGGGTTCGGGTACAGGTTGCCGGTGTTGGTGAGGTCTTCGACGGTGACGTCGTAGGTGTGACCGTCGACGGTGACGCGGAGTTGTCGCTGCATGGTGGTCTCGTCTCTGTTGCTCGGCGATGAGCCGTGGCCGGAACGGGATCTTCAGGTAGTTCGGGTCGGCTGGTCGTGGTTGGCCTGGGTCTTGAGTGGTTGCTGGTGGGGCCTCAGCGTCTGAGGTTGTGGGATCCGAAGTGAGCGGCCCGGCCCTGCGCGGACCAGCCCATGTGCGAGCGGACCCGCTCGATGTGCACGACCTGGACACCGTCCATCGTCGCGGCGACGGCCGCGGCGATCGCCGCCACGTGGTGCGGGGCAGGCTTGCCTGCCTCGGCCACCGGTGCCGGGTGGCCAGGTCCGGTACCCGGTGACCGGCCGCCGTCGCGGGCCGCGGCCCGGGCTCGCTGCTCTCCGCGCCCGAGCACGCCGACCAGTCCCTGGATCAGCACCGCGACCAGCAACGCGACGACGACCACGATCACCGCGACAGTGACGGTAACGCCGGTGGTAGTCATGGTCCCATCCATCACAACGGGATGTTTCCGTGCTTCTTGGCGGGGCGTAGATCCCGTTTGGACAGTGTCTTGCTCAGACTCAGCGCAATGGTGGCTCTGGTCTCGGAGGGCTCGATGACGTCGGTGATGTAGCCGCGGCCCGCCGACAAGTACGGGGAGGCGTACTCGCTGCGGTACTGCTCCACCAGCTGAGCACGTTCGGCTGCCGGGTCTTCTGCTTTCGCGATGCGTTTGCGGTGCAATACGTTCACCGCGCCTTCCCCGCCCATGACTGCGATCTCGGCGTTCGGCCATGCGTACACGAAATCCGCGCCCATCTCCCGGCTGCACATGGCCAGGTAGGCGCCGCCGTAGGCCTTGCGCAGGATCAGGGTCAGTTTGGGCACGGTGGTGGAGGTGTAGGCGAACAGCATCTTCGCGCCGTGCCTGATGATGCCGCCGCGCTCCTGCTCCACCCCGGGCAGGAAGCCGGGTACGTCCACCAGCGTCACCAGCGGGATGTTGAACGCGTTGCAGAACCGGATGAACCGTGCACCCTTGTCGGAGGCGTCGATGTCCAGCGCGCCGGCCAGGTGCATCGGCTGATTGGCCACCAACCCGACAACGATGCCCTCGATGCGAGCGAACCCGACGATCAGGTTGCGAGCGAACCCGGCATGCACCTCCAGCAGCTTGCCGTCGTCGACCAGCCGCGAGATCACCGCACGCACGTCCATCGGCTCGGCCGGATCCTCGGGAACGAGGGAGTTCATCGACTCGTCGCGGCCTAGCCGCAGGTCCGCCCGGATGTCGTGCGGCGGGTCCTGGGTGTTGTTGGACGGCAGATAGGACAGCAGCTCCTTGACGATGCGGATCGCGTCCGCGTCGTCCTCGGCGATAAAGTGCGCGTTCCCGCTCACGGTGGCATGCATCACGGCCCCGCCGACCTCGTCCATCGAGGTTTCCCGCCCGGTGACGGCTTTGATCACCTGGGGTCCGGTGATGAACATCTGGGACGTGGACTTGGTCATGATGACGAAGTCCATCAACGCCGGTGAGTAGGCGGCACCGCCCGCGCAGGGCCCGGCGATGACCGCGATCTGCGGCGCCAGCCCGGACATCAGCACGTTCTGGTAGAACACCGCCCCGTAGCCGGACAACGCGTCGACGGCCTCCTGGATCCGCGCACCGCCCGAATCCTGGAACGCCACCAGGGGAACACCGGTCTGCAGCGCAAGGTGCATCAGCTCGACGATCTTCGAGGCGTGCATCTTGCCCAGCGTCCCGGCGGCGACCGTGAAGTCCTGGGCAAAGGCGGCCACCAGCTGCCCGTCGACGAAACCGGTGCCGGTGACGACCCCGTCCGCGGGCAGGACCTTGTCACCGAGTTCCGCGGAACGGTGCCGCGCGTGCATGCCCATTTCCTGGAACGTGCCGGGCTGGAACAGCCACTCCAGGCGTTCTCGTGCGGTCGGCAATCCCTTCTCGTGTCTGCTTTTCAGCTTGCCCTGGCCGCCGCCGGCGGTGATGGCCCGCCGGCGGCGATACAACTCGGTCAGATCGTCGTCTACAGGCACGTGTGGGCTCCCGTCGGCAGGATGCAGTCACGCTCCACGGGGCCGGGAGCGTTCAACCGTCTGCGACCAACCTAGTCGACCCGGATCGCGCCCTACCAGGAGCCGCCAAAAAACGGTGGCCGCCACAGCGGGTGCTGATGCCGCTGCGGCCGGTGAGACGACTAGCATGGGGGGTGTTTGCGCCACCCCCAGAAGGAGAACTCTTGGTCGCCGCCTCGCCACGCATCGTGGCCGGCCGGTACCGCCCGCAACGGCGGTTGACGTCCTCACCCGTCCACACCCGTTCGGTGGCCCGGTCAGGGCCCTGGGAGCCCGATCTGACCTGGGCCGGACACCACGGCCGGTTGCGTCGACACTGGTGCCGATCCCGCCGACACCACGGCGGCAAGCCGAGGAGTTCTGCCGCCGCTGCCGACACCGGTGGAGGAACCGACCATGGCTGAACCCGACAACAGCACAGCCGCCGCGGACTCGACCGGGGCGGACGCTACGAGCCCGCCGCCGACACCACGCCCCGGATGGCAGCGTGCCGCCGAGTCTCCCGGGCCGCAGCGCCAACAGGACGGCGCGACCTCCGTGGCCAGGATGCGCGGAATCGCGGCCGACCGGGCCAGCACCACGGCGGCCACGCTGGCCAGCCGGCTGCACCCGGACGTGCCCAGGCTGACCGAAGAGGAGAAGGCGGAACGGACCAAGCTGGTCGGCAGGGTGCTGGGTGGAGTCATGCTGGTCGCACTGTTGCTGGCGCTGCTGTCGCTGCGTGGAATTGCCAACGCACCGTCGGTCAACGATGTTCTCGGAGACCCCAACCCGAACCCCACCGCGTTGGCCGCCGCCTCCGCCCAGCCGAGTGAGCCAGCGGCAGCGGCAGTAGCCCCGGTGATCGCGACCGTGTCCACCAGGGATCCGCTGGGTGACAACGAGGAGAACGACGACCGGGTGGCCGCGATGCTGGACAACAATCCGGAAAGCACCTGGGCGTCGAGCACCTATCGCAACTCCCAGTTCAGCGGTTTGAAAACAGGCGTCGGTGTGCTCATCACGCTGAAAGAGACAGCAACCGTGAACACGGTCACCATCACCCAACGTGGCCAGGGCGGAGCGGTCGAGGTGCGCACCGCGCCCAACGGAACGTTCGAGGGCTCCTCGGTGGTCTCTACGGTCCCCATGGAATCACCGACCACGACCATAGCCTTGGGCCAGAAGCCGACGACCAATCAGTTGCTCCTGTGGTTCACCGAAGTACCGAGGACCGATGGTCGCTACCGCATCGACATCAGCGAAATCACCGTATCCTGACCACGCAACGCTACGATCTAGTTACAGTTGGCCAGGAACGAAGGAGATGCCGGATGCCACCGGTGCTGCACCCCGCAGAGCCGAGCGAAGATGCCGGTGGGCGCTCCGATTCCGCGCTGCTGCGGGCCCATATCGCCGGTGACGGCACCGCCTTCGAGCACCTGCTGCGCCGCCACCAAAGCCGCCTGTGGTCGGTGGCCCTGCGCACCGCCCGGGACGAGGACCTGGCGACGGAGGGGATGCAACAGGCGATCATCAACGCCTACCGCAAAGCGGCCACCTTCCAGGGCAAGTCGTCGGTGGGCACCTGGCTGCACCGGGTGACCGTGAACGCGACGCTCGATGTGCTGCGTCGGCAGCGTCCGGCCGAGGAACTGTCCGAAGACGTGCTGCCACCCACCACCGAGACCACCGACCCAGCCTTCGACCAGGTCGATTCCCGGCTGGTCCTCGTCGAGGCCTTGGGACGCCTGCCGCCCGCCCAGCGGGTGGCGCTGGTGCTGGTCGATATCGAGGGACTGTCGATGGCGGAAGCCGCCGAATCGCTGCGCGTGCCGGTCGGAACACTCAAGGCGCGATGCTCGCGTGGCCGAGCCGCGCTGGCCCGCATCCTGGTGACCGATCAGCCAGGGGATGCAACCGTCCACGACGCTCGATCGTCCAACCGGGAGAGCCCGCAAGCCACGCCTGTGCGCGACCAGCATGCCCCGACGGCCAGGTCAGGAGGTGAGTCATGAGCCGGTGGCACCCCACCGACGAGGAGATCGACGACACGATCGACACTGCGGTTCCCACCACCACCCGTGGACGAGTCCTCGCGCGCCATCTCGCACAGTGTGAGCAATGCACTCGAACCCGGGAGGGCTTGCAGAACGTCCGGGCCCGGCTGCAGGCGTTACGCGACGACGAGCTGCCGCTGCCGGCCGGCTGGGACGACATCATCTCCGGCGCGCTGGCACAGGCCGAACAACAGGGACCGTTACCGGCACCCCGCAGCACTCGAACCCGGACGTGGTTCGCACTGGCGGCTTCAGCCGCCCTCCTGGTCGCCGTCGGCGGCGGCGTGTGGTGGTCGAGCGCGAGTCCGGACCAGCCGTCGGCGGCCAAGAACGCCGTGGCCCCGCAGCGAACGAACCTGGAGGCCCACGAAGCGCCAAAGGCCCAAGCGACCCCCGCTGCGGATGCCGGAGCCGAGGTCCGTGCCGACCAGTCACCGCACGCTCTCGACGCGGCCGCGGGCACTGCTCTCGATGCCGTGCCGGTATTGGACTCCGGCACCGACTACCGGCCGGCGTCCGTCGACGAACAGGCTCGCGCCACACTCGCCGAGGCGCGGTCGGGCTCGGAGCCGCCGAACACCGCCGAGGACGCCGCCCTGGCCCAACGCTGCGCGAGAATCATGACGGCGGCCACGAGTGGCGGGACCTCGGCCTCCCCTACCAACGACCGGCAGCTACCGCAGGTGCTGGTCCTGGACCGGGCCCGGTGGCAGCAGGAGTCCGCGGTCATCGTGCTGACCGAAGCAGCGACCGGTAACGGCATGGATGTCTGGGTCATGCCGGCGCGGTGCGAAGGCGAAGAGCGACTGGCCAAGGTCGCCGACGTCGCGACGCAGCCCTGACGGTCGCACCACCCTGCCAGACAGTCGCACCACCCTGCCTGGCTTTCGACACCACCCTGCCCGACTCCCGGTGGCAAGCCTGCTGGTCACCGTCCCACGATCCGTGGGGAATACCTGCAGGGGGCGACGCGGTTTCCCCGGTGCAGAGCTCCGGAGCACCGAACAACGCCTAAGCACGAGTGCCCGAACGCGATCGGCAACAGGAGGAATGAGTGAGTGACAGCGGCGAGCACACGAGCGCGGAGAACCATGACAGCACTGACGTCGTGGACATCCGCGATGTGGTGATCATCGGATCCGGGCCGGCCGGGTACACCGCTGCTGTGTATGCGGCCCGGGCAGACCTGAAACCACTGGTCGTCGCCGGCTCGGTCACCTCGGGTGGCGCACTGATGAACACCACCGAGGTGGAGAACTATCCAGGCTTCCCCACCGGGCTCATGGGTCCGGAGTTGATGGACGCGATGCGCCAGCAGGCAGAGCGGTTCGGTGCCGAGGTGAGCTACGACGACGCCACGGCAGTGGAGCTGTCCGGGCCGGTGAAGACCGTGCGCACCGGTAACGGAGAGACCTATCGCGCGCGTGCGGTGATTCTCGCGACCGGTTCGGCCTACCGCGAACTCGGGCTTGCGAACGAGAAGCGGCTGTCCGGACGGGGCGTCAGCTGGTGCGCGACATGCGACGGATTCTTCTTCCGCGACAAGGACATCGCCGTGGTCGGCGGCGGAGACTCCGCCATGGAAGAGGCCACCTTCCTGACCAGGTTCGCCAACTCGGTCACGGTCATTCATCGCCGAGACGCACTGCGGGCATCGAAGATCATGGCCGATCGGGCGCACACAGACCCCAAGATCACGTTCGCCTGGAACAGTGAGGTGGCCGACATTGTGGGTGAGGACGCGGTGACCGCGGTGACGCTGCGGGACACCAAGACGGGTGAGAACCGTGATCTTGAGGTGTCCGGTGTGTTCGTGGCGATCGGCCACGACCCGCGCACCGAGTTGTTCGCCGATGAAGTCGACCTGCTGCCGAACGGATACGTCGCGGTGCAGGGCCGGTCCTCCCGAACGAACCTTCCGGGTGTGTTCGCCTGCGGGGATGTGACCGACCACGAGTACATGCAGGCCATCACCGCCGCCGGGTCAGGTTGCGTCGCGGCGCTCGATGCGGAACGCTACCTGGCCGGCCTGGACGCAGCGGCCGACACGGTACAGCACCCCAGCGATGAGGTTGCCGAAGCCGCACAGTAAAGCAACACCCCGGAGCACCGGCACACCCCACAACGACCACATGGAAGGTAGGAAATGACGAAGGAAACCACTGACGCCACGTTCACCGCGGATGTCCTCAATGCAGACAAGCCGGTCGTAGTGGATTTCTGGGCGCCCTGGTGCGGACCATGCCGACAGGTGTCACCGATCCTGGATGAACTGGCCCAGACCTACGCGGACCAGATCGAGATCGTCAAACTCAACACGGACGAAAACCCTCGGACCGCGGCACAGTACGGCATCACCTCGATTCCGACGCTGAACGTCTACTCCGGCGGTGAAGTGGTCAAGACCATCGTCGGGGCCCGGCCGAAGCCGGTCTTGGTCAAGGAGATCAGTCAGGTGGTCCCGCTCGGCTGACCTGCTGGCTGGGCGTTGACGGCTGCGTCCGGGCGTATCGGTTCAGTGCACGGTCCGGCTGCGACCGCGTCGACCGAGCGCTTGGGCCGCAGCAGGGCTACCAGGAACGCGACCGTGGCTCCCAGAGCCAACGCGCTGATCACGATTCTCAGGTACCGAACCACTCCACGGCCTTTCTCTCCAACTGCGCACACAACACGTCCGGCGCACAGTATCGCAGGACAGCGGACGGGCCGGCGGGCTGGGTCAGACCCGGAAACCGGCGACCAGAGCCTGCAGGTTCTGGGCGACCTCGCTCAGCTCGGCGGCGCTGTGCTGAGCGCTCTGCGCATTGTCCGCGGTCTGCAATGAAGAGGTAGACACCCGGGTCACGTTGTCCACGATGCCGGACGCCCCAGTCGCGGCCTCCTGCACCGTGCGGCCCATTTCTTGCGTGGTAGCGGTCTGCTCCTCGACCGCGGAAGCGATCGTTATCTGGGTTTCGTTGATGCGGGAGATGACCTCGCTGATCTCGGTCAGCACCGTCGCCGTGCGTTGCGCATCGCCCTGAATCTCCGCCACCCGGGTGGTGATGTCGTGGGTGGAGCGCGCGGTCTGATCGGCCAGTTCCTTGACCTCTGTCGCGACGACGGCGAAGCCTTTGCCTGCTTCTCCCGCCCGGGCTGCCTCGATCGTGGCGTTCAACGCGAGCAGGTTGGTCTGCTCCGCGATCGAGTTGATGGTCTTGACCACTTCGCCGATCAGGGCGGAAGACTGGCTGAGTTGATTCACTGTTTCACCGGCGGTGCTGGCGGCATGCACGGCCTCAGCCGCGACCCCGGACGCGTTCTGCGCCGCACCGGCGATCTCGCGGATGGACAGACCCATCTCGTCGGTGCCAGCGGCAACCGCGTGGATGTGCCGGCTGACCGATTCGGCGTTCTCGGTGGCGACCGAGGACTCTTCACTGGTGGAGCGAGCCACGCTGCCCAGTGCGTCGGAGACGCCGGTCAGCTGAGAGGCCATCCCGTACAGGGTGTCGGCGATGTCCCTGACGGTACTGAGCACGCCCGCCATAGCCTCGCTGCGTTCGTTGAACGCGTCCGCGACATCTTGCAACTCTACCGCCCCTCGCGGCTCCAGCCGGGTCTGCAGATCCTGCACGTCGTGGCCGCGCAGGGTCTCGACATAGCTGTGCAGGACGGCGATGATCCGGACGCGAACCAACTGCAGGCTGCCGAAGACGGACAAGATCAGCAACAGCGCGATCCCGATCAGGGCGTACGCCCAGCGAGTGGTGGACGCATGCGCCGCCCTGAATTCGCCCTGGACCCGTTCATGCAGTTCGGTCTGAAACTGCGTGACCGGGGCCATGATCTTGTCTATCTCGGCCTCGTAGGAATCGTCGAAAACCAGGTCACGGGCCAGCGCGAGCTGCTGCTCCGGGGACAGTGCCTGGTCCTGGGCCGAGAAGTCCCATTCGGCCACGGCGTCGGGGTAGGTATCTTTGGCGGCCCCGGTGGCTTCCAGCACCAAGCGCATGGCGCGGGTCTCGGTAGCCACCAGCGCGGTGCTCTTGACCGAGGCCTCTTCCAGCAGGGCAAGCTCTGACTGCGGAGTACCGAGATCGGCCAAGGTCTCGATGGCCTTGTCCTGGTTCTTGTCGACGAGGATCTCGTTCCAGTACTCCGCGAGGTGCCGGGAATCCGTCGTAACCACGTACTCACGGATGTTGTCGGTGAGGAACGCGGAGGAGTCACTGATGGCCCGTGCGGCAGCGATGGACTGCGTTTCGACTTCGTTCGCAGCTTTCTCTGCACGGTGCGCCCGAACAACGAAGACCGAGGATGCGAGCGTCAACACGGTCAGAACCGCCATGAGTATGTAGGTGCCTCGAGAGATGGTGGACAAGCGCATCGAATGACCTCGGTACTCGAACAGGCTGAGCGCCCAGTCGGCACTCGGTGACCTTGGCGGCATCGGTATACCGCGCCGCACACTTGAGGCGATGAGTCACGATTCGTCGTCTCTGCACCGACCGTCGCGTACTCGAGGGCAACCGGTCAGCTGAGCAACCTGACGATACGATCCAAGTCGTCCGCGTCGGCGAAATCCACCGTGAGTCTGCCCTTGGTGCGCCCCATCGTCACGTGCACACTGGTTTCCAACCGCTCGGCCAGCTTCGCTGCGATGCCGGACAGTCGTTCCGACTCGGGGTGTTCGGTGTCGTCCGGCCGCGTCGCTTTGCGGGAGGGCGGCCGGTCGGGTTCTCCGCCCAGAGCGACCACTTCCTCGGCGCCACGCACGGACAGGCCTTCGGCAACGATGCGCTGGGCCAGGCGTTCCATTGCCGCACCATCCGGCAACCCCAGCAGGGCGCGAGCGTGCCCGGCGGACAGGACGCCCGCCGCCACCCGCCGCTGCACCAGTGCGGGCAACTTCAGCAATCGCAGCGTGTTGGAGATGTGCGGGCGGGACCGGCCGATACGAGCGGCCAGTTCGTCGTGGGTGCAGTCGAAGTCGTCGAGTAACTGCTGATACGCGGCCGCTTCCTCCAGCGGGTTCAGATCGGCCCGGTGCAGGTTCTCTAGCAACGCATCGCGCAGCAGCGCATCGTCGCCGACGTCACGGATGATGGCAGGCACCAGATCCAGGCCCGCCTCCCGGCTGGCCCGCAGCCGCCGTTCGCCCATGATGAGCTCGAAGGCATCATCGACGCGACGCACCACAACGGGTTGCAGCACCCCGACGAGGCGGACCGATTCCACCAGCTCGGCCAACGCGTCCTCGTCGAAGACGGTTCGCGGCTGTCTCGGATTCGCCCGGATCAGGTCGACGGGCAGCTCGGCGAACGATGCGCCGGGCACCTCGACCAGTTCCGCAGCGGTGGGGGTGCCGGAATGCTCGCCGACGGGCGCTGCGAGGGCCGCGTCCTGCTCATCCGGTTCGGGCACCACCGCGGCCGCGTGGCGGGCGGGCTGGGTGACGGTGGCGGTAGGTTCGGCCAGCTCCGCTGACCCTTCATCGGGGCCGGTCGGTTCATGCGGCGGTTGCGCAACGCGGGCCCGGGGAGCGAATACGTCGGGCATCGGCGCCCGTTGGTGGTGGTTTCCCGTGAAACGTCGCTCCGTGAAGAACACGTCGACCGGCCGTGCCGCATCCTCCCCGTCGGGTGCGCCGCTGGGGATCAAGGCTCCCAGTCCTTTACCCAGTCCTCGTGGTCGATCGCTCATCGGGCGTGCTCCTTGGTGGTGGTGGCGGGCTGATCCGGGTCGCCGGGATACCGACCGGCCAGCTCCCGGGCCGCAGCCGCGTAGCACATGGCCCCGCTACTGCCCGGGTCGTAGGTCATCACGGTCTGGGCGTGGCTGGGAGCCTCGGAGATCCGTACGGACCGGGGGACCGCGGTGCCCAGCACCGTATCGGTGAAGTGCTGGCGCACCTCCTCGGCGACCTGCGCGGACAGCCTGGTCCGCCCGTCGTACATGGTGAGCAGGATCGCCGACACATGCAGGTCCGGGTTCAGGTGCCGGCGCACCAGCTGGATGTTGTTCAACAGCTGGCTGAGCCCCTCCAGTGCGTAGTACTCGCACTGGATAGGGATGAGGACCTCGGTGCCGGTGACGAAGGCATTGACGGTCAGCAAGCCGAGGCTAGGTGGGCAGTCGATGAGCACATAGTCCGGCCGCGGCAGACCCTCGGCGGATCGCTGGTTCAGATACTCGGCGAGGGCCCGTTGCAGACGCACCTCCCGGGCCACCATGGGCACGAGCTCGATCTCCGCCCCGGCCAGATGCATGGTGGCCGGGGCACATTCCAGCCGGGGGAGGGTGGTGGAGGCTTGCACGACGCCGGCCAGCGGTTCGGAGTCGACCAGGACCTCGTACAGACTCGCCACGCCGCCGTGGTGCGGCACCCCGAGGGCCGTGGACGCGTTGCCCTGCGGATCACAATCCAGGACCAACACATGCTGGCCGGACAACGCCAGCGCGGCCGCCAAGTTCACGGTCGAGGTGGTCTTGCCGACGCCACCCTTTTGATTGGCGATGGTGATGATCCGGGTCGCGGGCGGATGCGGCAGCTGCGGCAACGTCGTCGCGGCAAGCCGGCGAGATGCTTCGCTGCCGGTCCGGGGGGTGGCCGAGCAGGTGCCGGGTTTACCCGGCGTGGAGTCCGGTACGGTGTCCTCCGGCGCAAGCGCGGGAGCAGAACGACCGGCCAGTGCACTCAGCTCCGCGGAGCCCGGCAGGGGCCGCGTGGGTGGGGTCCGGCTGGTCTCGGCGGTGTCGACAGCTCCGTTGCGCGGATCCAGGCCAACCGTATCTGCGGCCGGGCCGGGCAAGGCTTCGTGTTCTTCCGGACGCTCATCGGGGCCGGACCGTCGGTCGCGGGAGTCCGAACCGGTCGTTTCCGTGCGCGCCCCGGCTTGGCGGTCCATGTCTCGTTGCGGGGACGGGTCTCGGTCGTCGCCGGCACCCATGTCATGGGCCCCGGCGGGTGATGGGTCCGCAGGTTGCTGGCGTGGCGGCGCAACGGCTTTGGTTTCGGTGCCGGTGGAGGTGTAGCCGGCCACGAGATCCACGATGTGGGGGGCTGCCGGGCGCGGCCCGCGGTGCGTGCTCTCGCCGGCCGTCCGGTCGGGCACCTGGGCGATCGCCGCCGGCCAGCCTGGCCGCGCCGGGTTAGGACGCGATGCCGAGCGTGCCGCCTCCGCCCTGTCGCCGGCGACGGCAGCGGCGGTCGTGGTCGTCGCCGTGGCCGCGGATGCCTCCGATGGGTGTGGTCCGGCAACGCCCTCCCCCGGGGACTCGTCCCGGGCCGAATCGACTGAAGAAGGTGTCGCCTCGTCGCGGCCTAGGGCAGCAACACCGGCCGAGGCGCGATCCGATGTCCGGCTCATGTCATCCATAGTGGCGTCCGTGAGGTCATCCGTGCCGCCACTGCGGGTGGGCGTGTCGGCTCCTCGAACGGGATGCCGGATCGGGCCTGCCAGCTGATTCGATTCTGCTGGCTGAGTCAGGTCTGCCGCCTGGGTCACGTCTATGGACGGGGTGGAGCCGTCGCCAGCCGAGGCTGGTGCGGGTTCGATGTCCGGCGCGTGTTGCGGTGCTGCCGCACATGACCGCGGCGCTGTTTCACGTGAAACACGACGCCCTGCGGGCACCGGGAGCCGAACCGTCTCGGCCACCTCGGTGTTCGGCGAAGGATCTCCCACGCCCGGCCGAGGCGTGCTGGGCCAGCCCAAGGATGTCGTGCTTGTTCCGCCGCTGCTGCGGTGCCGTGGATTGCCCATGCCGTCGGGCCAACCCAGGTCGGATCGTCCTCTCACCAGGATCGCGGTTCCTTCCTCCGTTGTGGTCCTCGGCCGGCGCCGACGGCTCTCGGCGGCCATCTCCAGACCGGCTGGCCCGTTGTGCTGACCCACATCGCCACGGAAACCCCAGGGGCGTGCACAGCCGGTCTTGCTGTGCCTGCCGGGCGGCTGGCTGCGGCCTGCCGCTGACCATGGCCACCGCCAATCCCGCACCACCTCCAACGGTACTTGGCTGCTCTGACACTTCCCACTCGGGCCCCCGGCACGCCGCCGTGGCCGTGGGGATGCCTATGCGGGGGCGACCCGTCCGCTGTTTCACGTGAAACAGCGGGCCCGCTCGCACTTGCGGACCGGGCGCCGGCAATCGTGGTTGTGCCAGGCAACCCCCAACTCTCGGCGTGCGCGTCCGCGTACCCGAACACTCAGCCAGGACCGCAGACAGGCCGACAAGCGGCCGGCATCCGTGCAGTCCTCCTCCGGGCCCGCCGCTGCGCCCCGGCAGCCACACCACCGACGGGATCGGGTTGCGCCGTCGCCCTCGGCCGTTCCCGATCCCCAGTAGTCCGATGCGCATGTTTCACGTGAAACCGGCTGGCCCGACAGTTCACGGCGCTACTCGCGAACGCCCGGATTCATGGTCCGGACCGCCGGGGACGCCCCGCCCGCGGATATGCCGTCACCACCGTCGCCGGCTCATCGAGAATCCCGGTCCCGCAGCAGCACACCTCGATGACCGGGTTGCCGAGCTCAGTCAGCTGATGACGGTACTTGCGCAATTCGTCTTGGACACTGCGCCCCTTCACCGCGACCACCCGTCCTCCCGGCCGCACCAGCGGCAATGACCAGTCAAGGAGCTTCCCGATCGGGGCAAGAGCCCGCGAGGTGACAACATCAGCCTGTTCTGTGGTCTCCTCGGCCCTGGCCCGCAGTACCCGGACCGGAACTCCCAGCTGCGGGATGATCCTTTCCAACCAGCGGACCCTTCGCTCCATCGGCTCCACGAGCAGCACTTCAAGGTCCGGCCGCGCCAGTGCCAGCGGTATGCCCGGCAACCCCGCCCCACTTCCGACATCGATCACGGACGCCCCCTGCGGGATCACTTCCTCGATCACCGCGCAATTGACGATGTGGCGCGTCCAGAGCCGGGCGGTCTCACGTGGCCCGATGAGCCCCCACTCGACACCGGTCGTCGCCAGTTCCTCCGCGTACCGGTGAGCGGCCGGCAACCGGTCTCCGAACACCGTGCCCGCCACCACCGGTGGCGGGCATGTTTCACGTGAAACCACCGAGCGACCGTGAATCCGTCCGAGCGAGCCTCGATCCTTCCACGCTATTCGGCGTCGCGGCGGATGACGACGTGGCGGTCCTGAGTTTCACCTTCTGACTCGCTCACCAGCCCGGCTTGCGCCACCACATCATGGACGACCTTTCGCTCGAACGGCGTCATCGGGTCCAAGTGCACCGCTTCCCCGTCCTCCTGAACTCGCTCAACGGCCTTCCGGGCCACTTTCTCCAGCTCCGTGCGGCGCTCCGCACGGAATCCGGCGATATCGAGCATGAGCCTGCTGCGGTCGCCCGTCTTCGTCTGCACTGCGAGCCGGGTGAGCTCCTGCAGAGCCTCCAGCACCGCCCCGTCGCCCACCAACTTGCGCAGTCCGCGCTGCGCTACCCCGTCACCGATGACGGACACCGCCGCACGTTCGTTTTCCACATCGATGTCGATGTCGCCGTCCAGGTCGGCGATGTCCAGCAACTCTTCGAGGTAGTCAGCGGCGATATCGCCTTCCTCCTCCAGCTGCGCTTTGGTGGGCGCCCGCCGATTCCGCTCCGGCTTGCCGGCCACCGCGCCTCTCTCCGCGGCCTCGCCGGTGTTCTCGGCTCCGCTCCCGTCATGCTCATCAGGCTCGTTCGCGACCGCAGCGGCCGGGTCATCGGCTTCTTGAGCGGTCGAGGACTCCGCGCACACCTGTTCCTGCATCGGTGCGGCAGATTCGATACCGGCATCGGCACCGCTGCCTACTGCACTGGACTGTGTCACCTGGTTCTCCATTCATGTCGCTGGCAGCACGGGTATCGCGGACGATCTGGCTACCGGTCACGACTCGTCGGGCTGAGGCGAGCGTCCTCGCCGCAACTGATCCGGCTGGGCTAGCTGGCTCGGTCTTCATGCGCGGAGCGGGGCCGAGTGGTTCGGCCGCGGTTCTTCTTCTTGCCACGCCTCGGCTGCTCCTGCTGCCCGCCGGTGACTGGGGTCCCACCTTTCGCGGAGGTGGCGGAACCGTCGACCGCGCGGCCGTTCGGACTCTGCGCGTCCGGCGTGACAGCGCCCGGCACCGACCCGGCCACCTTCGCAGGGCCACCGTCCTTGCCAGCGCCCGGTTGACCGGCACCGGCACTGCGTGCCTGCTGGTGCCCGCTCGCGCTGCCCGGCGTTGCCTTTTGCCGGTTCTTCCGCTTGGGCTGCTGACGTTGCCCACTGACCGGCTCGGGATCTGCCTCCACCGTGGCTGCGGTGGTTGCCTTCTTCTTGCCATGGGTGATCGGCGGTTTGCCGCGGCGCGCCCTGCGCTCGTTCAGCTCTCGCTCGGCTTGCGACCCGGGAGCCGGCATCCGGTGAATGACGTAGAACTGCTGACCCGCAGCCCACAAGTTCGACGCCACCCAGTAGATGAGGACACCGATCGGGAAGCTGACACCGGACACGGCGAAGATCACCGGGAACACGTACAGCATGATCTTCTGCTGCTGCATGAAGGGGTTGCTCTCCATCGCAGCCGCGGGCATGTTCTTGGTCATCAGCATGCGCTGGGAGTAGAACGTCGCTCCCGACATCAGCACGATCATGACCAGGCACAGGATCTTGACCGCCAGGCCCTCCGAGCCCATGAATGTGGAGGACATGGACGCCCCGAACAACTCCGACGCCTCGATCTGCCGGGCCACATCCTGCGTGATCAGCCCGATCTCCGCGTGTGTTCCGGCAGCGACCTCGTCCAGGTTGTTCAGCACCCGGAACAACGCGAAGAAGATCGGCATCTGCGCCAGGATGGGCAAGCAGGACGAGAACGGATTCGTCCCGTTCTCCCGGTAGAGGGCCATCATTTCCCGGCTCATGGCCTCCCGGGAGGCCTGATCGGTCTTGCCCTTGTACTTCTGCTGGATCTTGCGCATCTCCGGCTGGATCAGTTGCATGCCCCGGGACGCGTTGATCTGGCGGACGAACAGAGGAATGATCAAGACCCGGATAAAGACTGTCAACCCGACGATGGACAGTGCCCACGTCCACCCTGACGTGCCCGCCATACCGATGGCATCCAGGACGTCGTGGATCTGGACCATGATCCATGCGACAGCGATCTCGATTGGCCTGAGGATTCCCACGGTGTCTGCTCTCCTAGACCGCAGCCTGCCGGCCGCGGATACTGGTCAGGGGTGGTCTTGGCTGGTTGACTCGAGCGGCCTGGGCCGCGCGGATCGCGGTGGCGGGACGTCATCTACGCCACCCTTGCTCCACGGGTTACACCGGGCCAACCGGTAGGCGATCAGCCACAGGCCGACAATGGGCCCCCGCAACCGGAGTGCCTGGACCGCGTAGGAGGAGCACGAAGGGTAGTACTTGCAGGTAGGCCCGAGCAACGGCGAGATCAGGAGTTGATAGCTGCGAACCAGCAGCACAAGAACCCAGGTCACGGCCGACGACAGCACTTGCAACGGTGAGCGGATGGTCACGACAGGCCCCACCGGGCGAAGCACGCGTCGAGTTCGTTGCCCAACTCGTGGCTGGCGGCGTGACCGGCTGCGGGACGAGCTCGGACCACAAACCTTCCGCCGCACGGCAGCACGGGCAACCGCAACGCAATCTGGTGACGCAGCCGGCGCTTGACCCGGTTTCGGTCCACCGAGCCACCGACGGCCCGGGACACGATGAACCCCACCAGTGGCGGCGCGGCGTCCTGATCATGAGCCAGGTGATAGTGCACGACGAGGTGTTCCCGTCCGCAGCGGCGGCCGCGGCGCACGGTGTCGGCGAATTCCTGGGACCGCCGCATCCGGTGCGCGGCAGGAAGCATCGGGGCTCAGGCCGACAGCGCTTGGCGACCCTTGCTGCGGCGGCGGGCGAGGATCGCCCGGCCGGCCCGGGTGCGCATCCGAAGACGGAAGCCGTGCGTCTTCGCGCGCCGGCGATTGTTGGGCTGGAAAGTACGCTTGCTCACGGCCACTCCGCGTTTCCTGATGTGCTTCCACACCATCCGTGCGGGCAGACCGGCATCGGCACCACCCGGCTTGACGACAGGGACAAGTCTATGACTACCGCCGGGAACAAGCTTGACCACCGTGTACACAGGTGCCCGCGACAGTAGTTTCGCCGTGTACACGGTAGGTCCTTGCTCACAGTCTGGTCAAACACAGAGACGGCTGACTCGGCGCGCCGTCATCGAGGGTTTTGGCGCCTGACGCGTGACCCTCTCACGGGTCATCCCGCCCGTCTGCCCTTTGTACCAGGACGGCTGGCACTGACTCGGTTTCAGTCGTATAGTCGGTCGCACCCTGTCTCCGAGGTAAGCGCGCAACGTCGTCATTGCATTCGTCGCGCAACCGGGGCCGAGTCTGTCGCACTGTGCACCCACAGCTTGTGGACAACTTTGTGGACAAACCACACGCCGTACAGAAAGGTGGGGGTGTGACAGTCGAGGAAACCAGTCTCGGTGAGCTATGGCCACAGATTCTGACGGACCTGAACTCCGCCGGGGCAGTCTCCAGCCAGCAGTTCGGCTTCCTGCGCTTGGCTCGCCCCGACGGACTCCTCCAGGACGCGGCCTTGATCAGCGTGCCGGACGACCTCACGAAAGGCATCCTCGAAGAGAAGCTCCGGTTACCGCTACAGGAACAACTCGCAAACCGGCTAGGCCGAAGTGTCCGGCTTGCCGTGTCGGTGGATCCCGCGTTGGACACTGAGCCCAATCACGAACCCGATCCGGCCACCAATGGTGCCGCCGACGGCTCCACCCCCACCGAGCATTTCGTCGATGTCCACGAAACGCAGGCCGGGGCCATCCCGCAGGAGTTCGAAGAGGAAGCGCCGCGACCCACAACCGGCCGGCGACGTGCCCGGGATGCCGCCCGACCGGTGGCACCGGTACGCCTGAACCCCAAATACGTGTTCGAGACATTCGTCGTCGGGGCCAGCAACCGGTTCGCCACCGCTGCCTCCACCGCGGTCGCCGAAGCCCCGGCGAAGGCGTACAACCCGTTGTTCATCTACGGAGACTCGGGACTGGGCAAGACCCACCTGCTGCACGCGATCGGCGAGTACGCGCACCGGCTGTACCCGGAACTGTCGGTCCGGTATGTGAACTCCGAGGAATTCACCAACGAGTTCATCAACTCCATCCGGGACGACAAGGCGAGCGTATTCCAGCGCCGCTACCGGGACATCGATGTGCTCCTCATCGACGACATCCAGTTCCTGCAAGGCAAGGTGCAGACGCAAGAAGAGTTCTTCCACACGTTCAACAGCCTGCACAACACCAACAAGCAAGTGGTCATCACCTCCGATGTCGCGCCGAAGTGGCTGTCCGGGTTCGAAGAGCGCATGCGGTCCCGGTTCGAGAGCGGGCTGATGGTCGATGTGCAGCCCCCCGACCTGGAAACCCGCATCGCGATCCTGCGCAAGAAGGCGATCGGTGAGCGGTTGTCCGCGCCGGACGACGTGCTGGAGTACATCGCGAAGCGAATCAGCACGAACATCCGGGAGCTGGAAGGAGCGCTGATCAGGGTCACCGCGTTCGCCAACCTGAACCGGCAGCCCGTGGACCTGTCCCTGACCGAGATGGCACTCAAGGACGTCATCAGCGACGAGGACGATCAGGAAATCACCGCGGCCACGATCATCGCCATCACCGCCGAGTACTTCAACCTGACCTTGGACGACATCGTGGGCACCTCACGCTCGCGCACGCTGGTGACCGCCCGGCAGATCGCCATGTACCTGTGCCGCGAGCTAACCCCGCTCTCCCTGCCCAAGATCGGGGCGGAGTTCGGCGGCCGCGACCACACCACGGTGATGCACGCGAACAAGAAGGTCGCCGAACTGATCTCCGAGCGTCGTTCGATGTACAACCAG
This sequence comes from Micrococcales bacterium, assembly GCA_002748415.1. Classification (GTDB taxonomy): domain Bacteria; phylum Actinomycetota; class Actinomycetes; order Actinomycetales; family CAWJMD01. Next base: position 58,121 of record PDSI01000131.1, read on the forward strand.
GTGACCGAACTCACTACCCGGATCCGCCAGCATCACCGCGTCTGACGCACACACCGCACCCACGCACCACACCGAGTTCCTGGCAAGGTTCCGTCCATCACACACAGCTGTGGAAAAGTCTGTGGATCTGTGGACCTTCGCCGGGCCGGGCGTGGATAAGCACCGGCCCACATCGGGACGGGACCGTGAACGAGTCCGAGACCGGCTGCTGTATCCACGTGGTGTTCCGCTCGCCGTCCTCACCGGGGCAATGGCTGTCCCCAAGGGCGGACCCGGGGTGGCCTGCACAGATCCCTGGCATCCACATGCTCCACAGGCGCGATGACGACAACTGGAAAGGGGAATGAATCACAAGAAAAGCCATCAGTCTTTCGGGCATGTGGACGACGATTCCCGCGGCCGCCGGTGTGGCGCCTGTCCCTGACCGCCTTCACCTGCGGCGAGGGTTGAGACGGCGCAACACCCATATCGGCCCGCACACCCGCACCTTGAAAGGATAGGGCTGAATGGGTGATTTGCTCGGATACGCCCAGCCGGGCGTCACCTGCCCGGCGCAGGTAGGCTGACCCGGACCGCAAGCGCGGCCAGCCGTGTCATTCCGGCTGCCCGCGGCGCCAGGATGTGTGAGGAGTCAACATGAAGTTCACCGCCGAGCGGGACGTCCTGGCCGAAGCAGTGACGTGGACCGCGCGCACCTTACCGACCCGGCCCACCTCGACCGTGCTGGCCGGTGTTCTCGTCCAGGCATGCGACGGCGGTGAACTGGTGCTGTCGGGATTCGATTACGAGGTCTCCGCCCGCGTCGCCGTTCCTTGTGACGTCCTCACCCCCGGCGAAGTGCTGGTCTCGGGCCGGTTGCTGGCCGACATTGCCCGCAGCCTGCCGGACCGGCCGGTCACTTTCGCCCAGGACGGGCCGAAGGTCACCCTGACCTGCGGTTCCTCCCGGTTCACGCTGATGACCATGCCGGTGGAGGACTACCCGGCTCGCCCACCGATGCCGCCGGAGGCCGGCACCGTCGATGCCGAGGTATTCGCTGCCGCCGTCAACCAGGTCAGCATCGCCGCCAGCCGTGACGACACCCTGCCCATCCTCACCGGCGTACGGATGGAAATGGACGACGAGACGGTCACATTGCTGTCCACCGACCGCTACCGGTTGGCGATGCGGGAAATTCCCTGGCGACCGGCCAGCCCCGGAACCGAGGCAGTCGCCCTGGTTCGTGCCCGGACTCTCAGCGAAGTGGCCAAGACCATCGCCGGCGGCGGCGACGTGACGCTAGCACTGTCCACGGAAGAGGATTCGCCCCGTGGACTGGCCGGGTTCAGCGCCGGCGGCCGGCAGCTCACCTCGGTGCTGGTCGACGGGGAGTACCCCAAGGTCCGCGCCTTGTTCCCGGCCGAGACCAACATCTATGCGATCGTGCAGACCAGCGCCCTCATCGAGTCGGTCAAACGCGTGGCGCTGGTCGCGGAGCGCAACTCCGCCGTGCGGTTGTCGTTCACCGAGGGTCAACTCACCATCGAAGCCGGGCAGGGTGAGGATGCGCAGGCCACCGAAGCCCTTGATGCCGCCCTGCACGGTGCGGAGATCGCCATCGCGTTCAACCCCCATTTCCTGCTCGACGGATTGACCGCGTTGGGGCAGCCGTTCGTCCGGTTGTCCTTCACCCAGCCCAGCAAGCCTGCCGTCCTGACCGGTCAGCAAGAACTGGACGGCGAGCCCGCCACCGCCTACCGCTATCTGTTGATGCCGGTCCGACTGGCCGGCTGAGGGGGAGACCACCATGCACATCGGCATCGTCGGCCTGGGCAAAATGGGAAAGAACATGCGCGACCGGCTACGCAACGCCGGCATCGAGGTCACCGGCTACGACACCAACCCACAGGTCAGTGACGTTTCCGGCCTGCCCGAGATGGTCCAGGCCCTGCCCGCACCGCGGCACGTGTGGGTCATGGTCCCGGCCGGCGACATCACCCGATCGGTCATCGACGAACTCGGTGGGCTGCTGGAGGAAGGCGACCTGGTCTGTGACGGTGGGAACTCGCTGTACACCGATGACCGCAAGCGGGCCGGCGAACTCGCCGGCAACGGCATCGACTACATCGACTGCGGAGTCTCTGGCGGCATCTGGGGACTGGAGCAGGGGTACGGCCTGATGGCCGGCGGCGAGAAGAAGAACATCGAGCGGATGATGCCGGTGTTCGATGCGTTGCGCCCGGAGGGGCCCCGCGACGAAGGATTCGTCCATGCCGGTGACGTGGGTGCCGGGCACTACGCCAAGATGGTCCACAACGGCATCGAGTACGGCCTCATGCATGCCTACGCCGAGGGCTACGAACTGTTGGCGAAGAAGGACATCATTTCCGACGAACGTGGCTGCTTCAAGGCGTGGTCGCGCGGCACCGTCGTACGGTCGTGGTTGCTGGAGCTCCTGGCCAACGCGCTGGAAGAAAACCCTGGCCTGGAAGGGGTTTCCGGTTACACCGAGGACTCCGGAGAAGGCCGGTGGACCCTTATCGAGGGCGTGGACAACGCGGTGCCGATGCCGGTGCTGTCCGCGGCGCTGTTCGCCCGGTTCGCGTCGCGGCAGCAGAACTCCCCGGCCATGCAGGCGGTGGCCGCGTTGCGTGGCCAGTTCGGCGGGCACGAGGTGATGCGTCTCGGTGAGGAGCCGTGGAGTGAGCAGCGCGACGCGCCGTCACACTGAGGCGGCTTCCTGATGCCCGGGCGGGGCGGGTCGCGGTCGTGCTGCTGAATCGCCTGTACCTTGCCGACTTCCGCAACTACCGGGCTGCGGACCTGGAGTTCGGCCCCGGGGTCACCACGCTGGTCGGAAACAACGGGCAGGGCAAGACGAATCTTGTTGAGGCTGTGGGGTTCTTGGCCACCCAGTCCAGTCATCGGGTAGCCACGCCGGCACCGTTGATCCGGCACGGCGCGCAGCAGGCGATCGTGCGCGCGGGGACCTCTCGGGACGGCCGTGACCTCAGCATCCAACTGAGCATCACCCCCGGCCAACCGTTGCGCGCGATGGTCAACAAGTCGGCGATGCCGCGGGCCAGGGATGCCCTCGGGCTGTTGCGGGTGGTGGTGTTCGCACCGGAGGACCTCAGCCTGGTCAAAGGGGATCCGCAGAGCAGGCGGCGATTCCTGGACGACCTGCTGGTGGTGCGTGCCCCCCGGTTCGCCGCCGTGCGATCCGAGTACGACCGGGTTCTCAAACAACGAAACTCGCTGCTGCGCAACCTCTCCGGGCGAATTGATGCCACCGGCGAGGCGACGTTACAGGTATGGGACGAACAGCTGGCCGGATACGGTGCCCAACTGCTGGAGGCACGGTTCTATCTGCTGGCCCAGTTGGCGCCCCTGGTCGCTCAGGCCTACGAACAGGTTTCCGACGGCGGTGGTACCGCGTTGCTGGGCTACCGCTGCTCGGTCTGTGCGGAGTTGTCCGTGACGGTGACCGAGCAGTTGGCGGCCGCGGCCACCGGAAACCCGCAACCCACCCCCGGTCGCGGGGACATCGAAACGGCGATCCGGGCCCGGCTGGTCGAGCTGCGGGACAAGGAGGCCCAGCGTGGCCTGACGCTGGTGGGACCACACCGTGACGACGTGGAGCTACGGCTGGGTGAATTGCCGACGAAGGGTTACGCCAGCCACGGAGAGTCCTGGTCGTTCGCGCTCTCGCTGAAGCTGGCCTCCTTCAACCTGTTGCAGGCCGACGCCGATACCCAGGACGGCGAGCCCGTGCTCGTCCTCGACGACGTCTTTGCCGAGTTGGACGCCAGCCGCCGGGCCCGGCTGGCCGAACAGGTGGGCACCGCCGGGCAGGTGCTGATCACCGCTGCCGTCCGCGCGGACATTCCTGGCGAACTCACCGGCCGGCTGATCCGGATCGAGGCAGGCGGTGTCCTGGACGACGAAGACACTGCGCAATCCGGTGCCGGCCCGGCGGAGGTTCGGGCGTGGTCATGAACCACCACCCCGGTGCAGAACCCGGGCCGGACAGTGACCGGCCCGAGACAGCTGGGCCGGCCGGCGGCGACGCGGTCAAAGCAGCGCTGGCAGCGGCGAAAGCGGCCGCGCAGGCCCGGGGCGTCCGGCCCGGCGACGCTCCCAGCCACGATGCCAGCAGGCACGCCAGATCCCGGCGCGCCGCCCGGGCGCGGCGCCGCTCGACGCGCTACACCGGTTCCGGGCCGGACGAGCGTGACCCACAGCCGCTGGGTGCGCTGGCCGATGCTGTCCTGCAACAACGCGGCTGGACCCGGGAGGTGGCGGCCGGGGGGGTCTTCGGCCGCTGGCGTGAACTGGTCGGTCACCAGGTGGCCGAGCACGCCGAACCGGAGTCGTTCATCGACGGGACGCTGACCATCCGCACGTCGTCAACCGCCTGGGCCACTCAGATGAGACTGCTGGTTCCGTCGTTACTGCGACGGCTGCACGACGAGCTGGGCGAGGATGTCGTCGGCAGGCTCGTCGTGCTGGGCCCGGATGCCCCGTCGTGGCGTCGAGGTCCCCGATCCGCGCCCGGCGGTCGGGGACCACGAGACACCTACGGGTGACGGCTCGGCCCGGCAGGTACCCGGCCGAATCCGGCCTGACCTGCATCGACGTGTCGCGCTCGTAGAGCGCTCAAGATCATGGGGGCGGTATCCCCGGTCGAGTGCTGGACGATTCGTTCGGCAAATCGACGGGCAGATGCCTGTACGGGCGTGTTTTGTCACCCTGAAGGGGTAGAATTGGGACTGTCCAAACGTGGAGCCTCACCCACCGCCCGAGCTCAGCCTCGGTGGGGGTGGACAACACGGCCATCATACCGGGTGGGCACCGGGACCCACCCGGGTACCCCGTGCAACACCCCTGAGGGAACGAGCTGACGCGTGCAGTCAACCGGCGACCAGACCCCCGGCGGTCACAACTCTGAGTCTCAGGACAACGCCAGCACCGAAGACACCGAACG
>PDSI01000164.1 GCA_002748415.1 Micrococcales bacterium
CCCGGTAGCCGCCTGCTGCGTCCGCCGGCGCCCGGCGCAGCCGGGCCGTGCCGGGCGGGACAGGGTGTCGTGCGCACAGAGGTCATCCGGGGTCGCCCGGCCGTGCCGGGCCCAGCGTGTGAGCCGCTCTGGGTGAGCCGCTCTGTTTGGTTAACCGCTCTGTTTCGCGGCGGCGGCCGCCTCGTTCAGCGGGGGCAGGAACTCCTCGATGGCCACCGGGATCGACAGCGGCGTCGGGAATTGCATCGGCTGGGAGAGCGACCAATCCGTCAGCGTCACCGTCGCGCCGCTGCGGACCGCGGGCATCTGTCCGATCCCCGGGAGGGCCGCCAGATCATCTCCGCCGGACTGGCACACGAACACGTCCGCGTCCACGTTCCGGGCCTCGGCGCCGGCCACATGGGCCTCGAAATCGACGTTTTCGAGAGCATTGACGTAACCAGGCATGGTCATGCCGAACTCCTCCAGCAGCCGCACCCGCACATCGGAGGCGGTGTACATGCCCAGGCCGGGTGGATCTCCCTCCTCGATCCAGCCCCACACCACCGAGGTGCCCACCAGGTCCGGGTACGCGGTCTTAGCTTGCGCGATCGCCTGCTCGGTCTCGATCCGTAGTCGGTCGGCCTTCTGGGGGCGGCCCAACGCCCGTCCGGCGATATCCAACGATGTCCGCCAGTCGGTACTCCACGCTTGGTCGGGGTACATGACCACGGGTGCTATCTCGCTCAGCTTGTCGTAGTCCTGCGCGGCAAGCCCGGAGAACGTCGACAGGATCAGGTCGGGCTCCTGCGCGGCGATCGCGTCGACCGGCATGCTCAGGTCATCGTTCAATGTGATCGGGGCGGGCGCGGGCGCACCGATGTCGGCCAGCGCCTGGTCGAACCAATCCGTGGAGCCCTTCTCGTTGCCGCCCAGGTCCACCACCGGCGCGGCGACCGGCGCCACCCCGAGGCCGACGGCGAGATCGGCGTCCGATGGCCCCAGCGCCACCACCCGGGCGGGCTCCTTTTCGATGGTGGCCTGCCCCAGGGCATGGGAGATGGTGACCGGGAAAGCGCCCTCCTCGGCGTCGGTGACCGGATCGACAGTATCGATTCTGGTCGGTTCGTCGGATGGCGCGGCGTTGTCGTCGGACGGGCCCAACGAACAGGCTGCCGTGCTGAGCGCAAGAGCAAGGCCCGTCGCAGTCGCCAGAGCGCGCTTCATCGGTTTTCCTCCGGGTGGTGTGGCTGTCTGCTGGGTGGCCGCCGACTGCCGGGCACATCCCGCCGAACGAGCCCCCACCGCAGCAGGACCCGGCCTTGGCGTCCCCCGGTCAGCACCGTACCCCGACTCGGCTCGGCGCGCTGACGTCGCGCCGCGCGCCGTGGGGAGTCAGCCGCGCGTCGTGCGGCGTCACTGGACAGCACTTCCGCATTGTTGTGCAGACGATGTCTGCTCTGCGCTACGATAGTCGGCGATCCGAAGATCGCCGGTTGCCAGTTCGTTGGCCGAAGCGTCCGCTCCGCGGAGGACCTGCGCAGGTGACCACGTGACGAGGCGACCGCACCGGTCGCTGCCCGCCCTGGCCTCCTGTGCCGGGGCTTTTTCGTTGCGGCGTGGCATGCCGGTATGTGTCGAACCGCCTAACCCGGAAGGAGTGCCACATGGTCAATGCCGAAAAGGCCGCAGCCGTGGCCGAACTGAAGGAACTGTTCGCCAGTTCCTCAGCCGGGGTGCTGACCGAGTATCGGGGCCTGTCGGTGGCTCAGCTCAAGGAGTTGCGCCGCGCGATGGGCGACGGAGTCACCTACTCGGTGGTCAAGAACACGCTCGCCGCGATCGCGGCCAAGGAAGCCGGCGTGAACGTCTTTTCCGACGAGGATCTCAAGGGTCCGTCGGCGATCGCGTTCATCACCGGCGACCCGGTCGAGGCCGCCAAAGGCTTGCGTACCTTCGCCAAAACCCACCCCGCCTTGGTGATCAAATCCGGCTACATGGAGGGCAAGTCCCTCAGCACGGAAGAGATCTCGAAGCTGGCCGAGCTGGAATCCCGCGAAGTCCTGCTGGCCAAGCTGGCCGGCGCCATGAAGGGCTCGCTCAACCAGGCCGCCTACCTGTTCGCCGCGCCGCTGTCCCAGGCAGTGCGCACCATCGACGCGCTGCGCGCCAAGGTCGAGGAAAGCGGTGGCCCGGACGTGGCCGCCCCGGCTGACGCGCCCGCTGATCAAGCACCAGCCGGTGAGGCACCCGCCGCCGGCGGCGCTGGAGACGCCTGACCCACACCTGCATCCACGCATCCCATCGGCTCGGGCGACCCGCCCGGACCACCCGAACGAAAGGACCACACCGTCATGGCCAAGCTGAGCAACGACGAACTGCTCGACGCCTTCAAGGAAATGACCCTGCTCGAGCTCAGCGAGTTCGTGAAGCAGTTCGAGGACACCTTCGAGGTCACCGCGGCGGCCCCGGTCGCCGTCGCCGGTGCTGCCCCGGCCGCCGCCGGTGCTGGTGACGCCGGCGCCGCCGAAGAGGAGAAGGACGAGTTCGACGTCGTCCTCGCCGCCGCCGGCGACAAGAAGATCCAGGTCATCAAAGAGGTCCGGGCCTTGACCAGCCTCGGCCTCAAGGAGGCCAAGGACCTCGTCGACGGCGCCCCCAAGCCCGTCCTGGAGAAGGTCAACAAGGAGGCCGCGGACAAGGCCAAGGAAGCGCTCGAAGGGGCAGGCGCCACCGTCGAGGTCAAGTAAGCAATCGACGATGCGGGGGTGGGGCTGCGGGCTCCGCCCCCGCAGCGTCCCGCGCACCTGTCGTCGTTACCGTGCAGTCTCTAGCTCTTGCCGCCCCTGCGGCGTTCGCCAGTCGTCGCCCGGTGCCGGCGGCGTTCCAGCGCCGCATCTTTGCGCTACCGCCTGGGCGGAGACGGTTCCGGCACCCGCCTAATTGTGCTGAATGGGTGGTTCGACCGTATTGTCGGGCCATCGTATCGGCCGAGGGCGGATAGTCGTCAGCGTCGTCCTACCTGCTGCCGCTAACGAGGCGAGATCGCGGACCGGAGAACCGCGAGCCGCGATTTCACCAGACCACCGCTTACCGAGACCACGAAAGAGCCACGGATGCCTCACCCGACCCGCGCCGCCGGCGCAGCGTTCGCCCTTACCGCCTGCTTGCTCGTCGCTGCCTGCGGCGACGAGACCGGGACTACGGGCAGCACGTCCGCGGATTCTGCCGCCAAGTCAGCCGAAGCAGCCAAGCCTTCGGCCGCAGCCATGAGCGGGCAGGAGTTCAGCGCCCAGTCCATGGCCGCCATGCAGGAGGCCGGCAGCTTCCACATCACCTACATCGTCGATCAGGGTGGCAACAAGACCGGCACCGAGCTGGATGTCGTGCTCGACGGTGACTCGGTGACCAGCAGCGTCAATACCGAGATGGGCGGTGTCACGATCAAACTCGTGACCGACGGGTCGGAGTCCTACGCCCAGTCTGAGCAGCTGTTCCAGACCGACAAGTGGGTCGCCGTCACCGCCGACAGTGGCAACCCGGCGGTCGTCGCCATGGCCCAACAACTGGATCAGCAGAACGCGCTGGACCGGATGGCCTCGATCTTCGGCGCCGTCGAGAAGTTCACCCCGGGCGCGACCTCGGAGCGCGACGGCATCACCGTGACCGAGTACAAGGGCGAGTTGCCCCCGGAAGCGATGCTGCGGTACGTCCCCGAAGAAATGCGTGCGCTGACCAGGGAAGGGCTCGGTGAGGCGACCATCCCGCTGACCGTCTATGTGGACGAGAAGAACCGGCCGGTCGAGTCGGTGCAGGAATTCGACGTCTCCGGCACTGTGGTCAAGGGGATCACGACCTATACCGACTACGGCAAGGACTTCGGCATCACGATGCCGTCCGAGGACCAGGTCACCCAGATGTAGCGCGGGTAGCGCCGGTGCCGAACCCGTTGCCGGTCGCGACCTGTGACAAAGGCGTCACGGAGAGCGTATCGGTCAAGACTGGAGCGTTCGCCGTCCGATTCGGATCAGTTGAGCTATTGATGCGAGTGTTGCACCTTCCCAGCGTCGGTTACGAGGTGTACCCTTCGCGGTATCGGGACGTGGCTGGACAAGTCCGGCAGGGGTCGAGTAACGTACTACTGTGTGCTGCCCTGCGTCCACACCCTTGCTGATCGCAGTGACAACAGCCCCTTGACAAAGGGGCCTTTTCTGCGTGCGTAGGCGGGTCCGGGGGCAGCGTACGCACAACAGCCTTCGCTGGCCCGGGAAAGGACCCCCTCTTGGCCGAATCGAGCATCGTGTCCCAGCCGAACACCCTGCAGAACGCCGCCCGTCGTATCTCCTTCGCCAAGATCCGTGAACCACTTGAGGTTCCGGACTTGCTTGCTTTGCAGACCCAGAGTTTCGACTGGCTGCTGGGCAACGAGGCATGGCAGGACCGCGTGGCGCTCGCGATGGAAGCTGGCCGTAAGGACGTACCGGAGACCTCCGGCCTGGAAGAGATCTTCGAAGAGATCTCCCCCATCGAGGATTTCTCCGGCGCGATGCAGCTGTCCTTCCGCGACCACCGTTTCGAGCCGCCCAAGCACTCCCTGGAAGAGTGCAAGGAACGCGACATGACCTACGCCGCGCCGCTATTCGTGACTGCGGAGTTCATGAACGCGAACACCGGCGAGATCAAGAGCCAGACCGTTTTCATGGGCGATTTCCCGCTCATGACCGAGCGCGGCACCTTCGTCATCAACGGCACCGAGCGCGTCGTCGTCTCGCAGCTGGTCCGCTCGCCCGGGGTGTACTTCGAGCGCACCCCGGACAAGACCTCCGACAAAGACATCTACACCGCCAAGGTCATCCCCAGCCGCGGTGCCTGGCTGGAGTTCGAGATCGACAAGCGCGACCAGGTCGGTGTGCGCGTCGACCGCAAGCGCAAGCAGTCCGTCACCGTGCTGCTGAAGGCGCTCGGCTGGAGCAACGACCAGATCCTGGAAGAGTTCGGCGACTTCGAGTCGATGCGGGCCACCTTGGACAAGGACAACACCGCCGACACTCACGAGGCGCTGCTGGACATCTACCGCAAGATGCGTCCGGGCGAACCACCCACGGCCGAGGCCGCGCAAAACCTGTTGCAGAACCTGTACTTCGACCCCAAGCGTTACGACTTGGCCAAGGTCGGCCGCTACAAGCTCAACCGCAAGTTGGGTGTCGACGCCGAACTGTCCGAAAGCGTGCTGCGCATCGAGGACATCGTGGCCACCATCCGGTTCCTGGCCACTCTGCACGCCGAAGGCGAAACGATGCAGGGCATGCGCGACGGCGAGCAGATCGACGTGCGCGTCGAGGTCGACGACATCGACCACTTCGGCAACCGCCGCATGCGCAGCGTCGGCGAGCTCATCCAGAACCAGGTCCGCACCGGCCTGTCCCGGATGGAGCGTGTCGTCCGCGACCGGATGACCACCCAGGACGTCGAGGCGATCACGCCGCAGACGCTGATCAACATCCGCCCGGTCACTGCATCGATCCGGGAGTTCTTCGGAACTTCGCAGCTGTCGCAGTTCATGGACCAGACCAACCCGCTGGCGGGGCTGACCCACAAGCGCCGGCTCAACGCACTGGGTCCCGGCGGCCTGTCCCGTGACCGGGCGGGCATGGAAGTCCGCGATGTGCATCCCAGCCACTACGGGCGGATGTGCCCGATCGAAACGCCGGAAGGCCCGAACATCGGTCTCATCGGGTCGCTGTCCAGCTACGGGCGGATCAACCCGTTCGGGTTCGTGGAGACCCCGTACCGGCGGGTCGTGGACGGACAAGTCACCGACGAAGTCGTGTACCTGACCGCCGACGAGGAAGACGAGCACGTCATCGCGATGGCGAACGCCCCGCTCACCGACGAGGGTCACTTCGCCGAAGCGCGAGTGCTGGTGCGGGCCAAGGAAGGCGAAGCCGAACTGGTCCCCGCCGCCGAGGTCGACTTCATGGACGTCTCGGCCCGGCAGATGGTCTCCGTGGCTACCGCGATGATCCCGTTCCTGGAGCACGACGACGTCAACCGCGCTCTGATGGGCTCCAACATGCAGCGCCAGGCGGTCCCGCTGGTGCGGGCCGAGGCGCCGCTGGTGGGTACCGGAATGGAGAAGCGCGCCGCGGTCGATGCGGGCGACGTGCTCACCACCGACAAGCCCGGTGTGGTCACCGAGGTGTCCGCCGACCTGATCACCATTGCCAACGACGACGGCACCAGCACCTCCTACCGGCTGGACAAGTTCCGCCGGTCCAACCAGGGCACGTCCTACAACCAGACGGTGCGGGTCACCCAGGGGCAGCGGCTGGAGGTCGGCGCGGTCATCGCCGACGGGCCGTCCACCGACTCCGGCGAACTGGCGCTCGGCAAGAACCTGCTGGTCGCGTTCATGTCCTGGGAGGGCCACAACTTCGAGGACGCGATCATCCTCAGCCAGCGGCTGGTGCAGGACGACGTGCTGTCCTCGATTCACATCGAAGAGCACGAGGTCGACGCCCGCGACACCAAGCTGGGCGCCGAGGAGATCACCCGGGACATCCCGAACGTCTCGGAGGAAGTGCTGGCCGACCTGGATGAGCGCGGCATCATCCGCATCGGCGCCGAGGTCGTACCCGGCGACATCCTCGTCGGCAAGGTCACCCCGAAGGGCGAGACCGAGTTGACTCCGGAAGAGCGGTTGTTGCGGGCCATCTTCGGTGAGAAGGCTCGCGAGGTCCGCGACACCTCCCTGAAGGTGCCGCACGGTGAATCCGGCACCGTCATCGGCGTCAAGGTCTTCGACCGCGACGAGGGCGACGAACTGCCGCCCGGGGTGAATCAGCTGGTCCGGGTGTACGTGGCGCAGAAGCGCAAGATCACCGACGGCGACAAGCTGGCCGGCCGGCACGGCAACAAGGGTGTGATCTCCAAGATCCTGCCCGTGGAGGACATGCCGTTCATGGAGGACGGCACCCCCGTCGACGTCGTGCTCAACCCGTTGGGCGTGCCCGGCCGGATGAACGTCGGACAGGTGCTGGAAATCCACCTCGGCTGGGCCGCCAGCCGCGGCTGGCAGATCCACGGCGACCCGCAGTGGGCCTCCCACATCGCTCCGGAGAACCGGGAGGTACCGCCGAACACGCGAGTCGCCTCGCCGGTGTTCGACGGCGCGCACGAAGCGGAGATCACCGGGTTGCTGGAAAGCACCCATCCCACCCGGGACGGGGTACGGCTGGTCGACGGCAGCGGCAAAGCCAAGTTGTTCGACGGCCGCACCGGGGAGCCCTTCCCGGAGCCGGTCGCGGTGGGCTACATGTACATCCTGAAGTTGCACCATCTGGTGGACGACAAGATCCACGCCCGCTCGACCGGGCCGTACTCGATGATCACCCAGCAACCACTGGGCGGCAAGGCGCAGTTCGGCGGCCAGCGGTTCGGCGAGATGGAGGTGTGGGCGCTGGAGGCCTACGGTGCCGCCTACGCCCTGCAGGAACTGCTCACCCTGAAGTCCGACGACGTGCCTGGCCGGGTCAAGGTGTACGAGGCCATCGTCAAGGGCGAGAACATTCCCGAACCGGGGATCCCCGAGTCGTTCAAGGTGCTCATCAAGGAGATGCAGTCCCTGTGCCTGAACGTCGAGGTGCTCTCCAGCGACGGCATGACCATCGAGATGAAGGACTCCGACGACGAGGTGTTCCGCGCCGCGGAAGAGCTTGGTATCGACCTTTCCCGTCGCGAGCCGTCGTCGGTGGAGGAGGTGTAGGCGCTGCGCGCCTCACCTTTGTCACGGTGAAAGCCAAGGACGGGGCGGCGCCCTAGCCGGGCTGTCGGTTCCGGTGCAGCCACGATACGTCGCATCGTCCGCACCGGGCCCGGCAGGCCCACTGAGTCCGAGAGCGACCTGGCTTCGCACAAACAACGTAGAAATACCTGGCGCAACGACGAGGAGCGGATGTAGTGCTGGACGTCAACTTTTTCGATGAACTGCGGATCGGCCTGGCCAGTGCCGAGGACATCCGTGCCTGGTCGCATGGTGAGGTCAAGAAGCCGGAGACCATCAACTACCGCACGCTGAAGCCGGAGAAGGACGGGCTTTTCTGCGAGAAGATCTTCGGCCCCACCCGGGACTGGGAGTGCTACTGCGGCAAGTACAAGCGGGTCCGGTTCAAGGGCATTATCTGCGAGCGGTGCGGGGTCGAGGTCACCCGGGCCAAGGTGCGCCGCGAGCGGATGGGGCACATCGAACTGGCTGCCCCCGTCACCCATATCTGGTACTTCAAAGGCGTGCCGTCCCGGCTGGGCTACCTGCTGGACCTGGCGCCCAAGGACCTGGAGAAGGTCATCTACTTCGCCGCCCACATGATCACCTGGGTCGACGAAGAGGCCCGGCATCGTGACATGCCCTCGTTGCAGGCCCAGATCGAGGTGGAGAAGAAGGAAGTCGGCGACAAGCGCGACGCCGACATCGACACCCGGGCCAAGAAGCTGGAAGACGACCTGGCCCAGCTGGAGGCCGAGGGTGCTAAGGCGGATGCCCGGCGCAAGGTCCGCGAGTCCGCCGAACGCGAGATGAACGCCATCCGCCGCCGCGCCGACGCCGACATCGAGCGACTGGACCAGGTCTGGGATCGCTTCAGCAAGCTGAAGGTCTCCGACCTGGAGGGCGAGGAACTGCTCTACCGCGAACTGCGTGACCGGTACGGGCTGTACTTCGAGGGCTCCATGGGTGCCGCCGCTATCCAGAAGCGGTTGCAGAATTTCGATCTGGAGGCCGAGGCCGAAGCGCTGCGCGAGGTCATCGCCACCGGCAAGGGGCAGAAGAAGACTCGCGCGCTGAAGCGGCTGAAAGTCGTCTCGGCGTTCCTGTCCACCAGCAACTCTCCACTGGGCATGGTGCTGGACGCCGTGCCGGTGATCCCCCCGGAACTGCGCCCGATGGTGCAGTTGGACGGCGGCCGGTTCGCCACCAGTGACCTCAACGACCTGTACCGGCGCGTCATCAACCGCAACAACCGGTTGAAGCGGCTGCTGGACCTGGGCGCCCCGGAAATCATCGTCAACAACGAGAAGCGGATGCTGCAGGAGGCCGTCGACTCGCTGTTCGACAACGGCCGCCGCGGCCGGCCGGTCACCGGGCCGGGCAACCGTCCGCTGAAGTCGTTGTCCGACATGCTCAAGGGCAAGCAGGGCCGGTTCCGGCAAAACCTGCTGGGCAAGCGCGTCGACTACTCCGGACGCTCGGTCATCGTCATCGGTCCGCAGCTGAAGCTGCACCAGTGCGGGCTGCCCAAGCAGATGGCGTTGGAGCTGTTCAAACCGTTCGTCATGAAGCGGCTGGTCGACCTCAATCATGCCCAGAACATCAAGTCCGCCAAGCGGATGGTCGAGCGCGCCGGCGGTCACAACGCCCGCTACGGGCACGTGTGGGACGTCCTGGAAGAGGTCATCACCGAGCACCCGGTGCTGTTGAACCGTGCGCCCACCCTGCACCGGCTGGGCATTCAGGCCTTCGAACCGCAGCTGGTCGAGGGCAAGGCCGTTCAGATCCACCCGCTGGTGTGCACCGCGTTCAATGCCGACTTCGACGGCGACCAGATGGCCGTGCACCTGCCGCTGAGCGTGGAGGCTCAGGCCGAGGCCCGGATCCTGATGTTGTCCAGCAACAACATCCTCAAGCCCTCCGACGGCCGCCCGGTGACCATGCCCACCCAGGACATGATCATCGGCCTGTATCACCTGACCGCCGAGCGGCCTGAATCCACCGGGACCGGCCGGGTGTTCAACAGCGTCGCCGAGGCCGTGATGGCTTTCGACGCGCGCGAGCTGGATCTGAACGCGCCGGCCAAGATCCGGCTGCGCGAGGTCGTCCCGTCGGCCAGCACCCCCGCACCCGAGGGCTGGACCGAGGGCCAGCCGATTCTGGTGGAGACCACGCTCGGCCGGGCGCTGTTCAACGAACTGCTCCCGGCGGATTACCCGTTCGTCAACCACCAGGTGGGCAAGAAACAGTTGTCCACCCTGGTCAACGATCTGGCCGAGCGGTACGACAAGGTCGATGTAGCCACCACCTTGGACGGGTTGAAGGCCGCCGGGTTCCACTGGGCCACCCGTTCCGGATTGACCATCTCGATCTCCGACGTGGTCACCCCCGAGGGCAAGGCCAGCATCCTGGAGAACTACGAGGCCAAGGCGCAGAAGGTGGCCGAGCAGTTCGAACTGGGCCTGATCACCGACGAGGAGCGCCGCCAGGAGCTCATCGAGATCTGGACCCAAGCCACCAACGAGGTGGCCAAGGTGCTGGAAAGCGATCTGGACAAGTCCAACTCGGTCTACCGCATGGTCACCTCCGGGGCGCGCGGTAACTGGATGCAGGTGCGTCAGATCGCCGGCATGCGGGGGCTGGTCGCCAACCCGAAGGGTGAGATCATCCCCGAGCCGGTGCGGGCGAACTTCCGCGAAGGCTTCTCCGTACTGGAGTACTTCATCTCCTCCCACGGCGCCCGTAAGGGCTTGGCGGACACCGCGTTGCGGACCGCCGATTCCGGGTACCTGACCCGTCGGCTGGTCGATGTGTCGCAGGACGTCATCGTGCGCGAAGAAGACTGCGGCACTACCCGTGGCCTCACCTTGCCCATCGCGGTACGGGGCAGCGACGGGCAGCTGGTTGAGCACGACAATGTCGAAACTGCCGTGTTCGCGCGCAGTCTCGCCCAGGATGTCGTCGTCGACGGCGAGGTCATCGCCGATGTCGGTTCCGACGTGGGCGACGTCCTCATCGACAAGCTCGTCGCGGCCGGGGTGGACCGGATCAAGGTCCGGTCCGTGTTGACGTGTGAGTCGCGGGTGGGAACCTGCGCCAAGTGCTACGGGCGCTCCCTGGCCAGCGGCAAGCTGGTCGACATCGGCGAGGCGGTCGGCATCATCGCCGCCCAGTCCATCGGCGAGCCCGGAACCCAGCTGACGATGCGGACCTTCCACACCGGTGGTGCGGCTACCGAGGGCGGCGACATCACCCACGGCCTGCCGCGTGTGCAGGAGCTGTTCGAGGCCCGCACGCCCAAGGGGCAGGCTCCGATCACCGAGATCGCCGGCCGGGTCACGGTCGATGACACCGAGCGCGCCCGCCGGGTCGTCATCACCCCGGACGACGGATCGGAGGAGATCGCCTATCCGGTGTCCAAGCGGGCCCGGTTGCTGGTGGAGGACGGTTCGTCGGTCACCGTCGGCCAGCAGCTGGTCGCCGGTGCGATCGACCCCAAGCAGGTGTTACGGATCCTCGGCCCGCGGGCGGTGCAGAAGCACCTGGTGGACGAGGTGCAGGCGGTTTATCGCTCCCAGGGCGTGGGCATTCACGACAAGCACATCGAGGTCATCGTGCGACAGATGCTGCGCCGGGTGACCATCATCGATGCCGGTAGCTCTGAGCTGTTGCCCGGTGAGCTGGTGGAACGAGCCAAGTTCGAGGCCGAGAACCGGCGGGTCGTCGCGGAGGGCGGCACCCCAGCCGTCGGCCGCCCTGAACTGATGGGTATCACCAAGGCGTCGTTGGCCACCGATTCGTGGCTGTCGGCGGCCTCGTTCCAGGAGACCACCCGGGTGTTGACCGAGGCTGCGCTCAACGGCCGGTCCGATCCGCTGATGGGCCTGAAGGAGAATGTGATTCTGGGCAAGCTGATCCCGGCCGGTACCGGCCTGGCCCGTTACCGCGACGTGGTGGTGGAGCCCACCGAGGAGGCCAAGGCCGCGTTGTACACGATGCCGGACTACGACGACTTCGACTACGAGCCGTTCGGTGTCGGGTCCGGCCAGGCGGTCCCGTTGGAGGAGTACGACCTCGGCGGTGACTACCGCTAGCCGACGCTCAGCGCGCTGACGGTGCCCGGCCCCCGGTGTTTGGGGTCGGGCACCGTGGGCTTGTCCTGCTGCACCGACAGCTCGCGGGTGGCCGAGCCGCTCGCGCCCCACACCACAGCCGGCTGCGTCCGCGGCTTCGCGCCGGCCCGCAAGGGGCGCACACCGGTGGCGCCGGCACCGAACATGCCTCCAGTAGGAGTGTGGAGTCGTGCACCAGGGATCTGCCAAAAGTGATCCGGGAGCCTGCAACCGGATGAGCCACCGTCCACCAGCCCCGCGATCTCGGTCCGGCCGATGGTACCCGCACACTCGACGTGTTCGCCGCCGGCGAACGCCGTGGGCATCCTCACCCTCTGCCACCACCTCACCGGCCGCATCCCAGCCAAAGATGGCCGGTTTGTCATCGACGCGTCGTGCGATCTCGGCGTCGCCTACATTGGGACGGTGATCGACACCCTGCTGCTGGACGCGGATGGTGTCACGCAATACCCCACCGCAGATCTGTTGTC
>PDSI01000163.1 GCA_002748415.1 Micrococcales bacterium
CCCTCCACCCCGGACAGCGCCTTGATGGTGGTGGACAGTTCGCCCTCCAAGGCCCGCTGCCAGGTGACCTGTTGCTGGAACTGTGAGCTGGTGACACCCTGCTTGTCCAGCAGCGAGTAGCCGGAGTCCTTGCTCGCCGGCAGTCCCTGGGCGGACAGGTCGAGCCGCAGCTTGTACACCTGGTCCTGTGGCACCATCACGGTGCTGCCGCTGTCGTGTAGTTCGTACCGAACGCCTTGGGACTCGAGCTGTTCCACGATGGAGCTGGCGTCGGAGGAGGCGAGGTTGGTGAACAGTGGCTGCATGGTGGGCACGTTGGCCCAGCGGTAGAAGGCGGTGCCTGCGAGGATCAGCAAGGCCACCCCGATGAGCGCGATCATTCGCTGCGGGCCGCTGAAGGCACCGAAGGTGGTGCTGACGCGGCGCAACGAGCGATTCAGCCTGTCCTGCATCAGCCTTGCATCCTCATGATCTCGTTGAACGCTTCAACGGCTTTGTTGCGGATGGCGACCGTCAGTTCGGTCGCCAGCTTCGCCTGCGCCGCCGCCATGGTGTAGTCGTGTACGTCGGCCAGCTGCCCGGTGGCCGCCTGGACCGCCAGCGTGTCTGCCGCGGACTGCAGCTCTCCCACGGTGTTCAGCCCGTTCAGTGCCGCCGTGAACAGGGAACCGCCGGAACCGGCCGTGGCCGCCGTGGTGAGCGCGTCGGCGCGCCCGGGCGGGGCAGCCGCCGCCGGGGGCGAGACGGCCGGGATCGCGGCCAGTGGGCTCATATCGACCTACCCAGCTGCAGTGCCGCGGTGTAGGCGTCGCGGGCCCGTTCGGCGACGCTGAGATTCGCTTGGTAGCCCCGCTGGGCCATGATGAGCTGAGTCATCTGCGAGGACAGTTCCACCTCGGGAAACACCACATTGCCATCCTCGTTGGCCACCGGGTTGGTGGGGTCGTAGACAAGCCTGCCTTCTTGGCCGCCCAACGCGATGCCGCCCACGTGCACGCCGCCGTCGCCGCGGCCGTAGTCGTTCGCTCGGGCGATCACGTACTTGGCCCGGAACAGGTCCGGGTCCCCGGGGGTGGTGGCGTTGTTCATGTTCGCGATGTTGTCGCTGACCGCGTCCAACCACTTGCGGTAGACGGTTACCCCGGTGCCGGCGATGCCCAGTGCGTGGAAGACGGTCATGAGGTACGCATCGCAGTGCTGAGGAGGGCGTACTTGTCGCTCATCGCCTGGGTGACCAGCTGGTAGCGCAGATTCGTGTCGATGTTGGACAAGGTTTCCTCGTCCAAGTTGACGTTGTTGCCGTCGGTCCGGGTGGGCTCCAGCGACTTGGCGATCGTCCAGCCGGAGTGCCCACTTCCACCGGCCACTGCGGCCGCCAGCTCGTCCTCGAAGGCCACCTTGTTGGCCAGGAACCCTGGGGTTTGGATGTTGGCAATGTTGTCGGCGATGGCACGCTGCCGGGCCGACAGGCCGCGCATCGCGGAATGGAGAGCAACAGAAGAGATTTCGTCGAACACCGGATCACCGTTCAGATGCCTGCGGTGCCAGTCCGTGGCGAAGGGGGTTAAGCAATCCTTGCTCACGTGTGTCATCGAGTGGTAGATCGTTTGCCTTGAGTGAGCGGCCCTGCGCTCACCCTTCGCCGCCGCGAAAATGCCATATGTCCGTTTGCCCGACACTTTTGGTAGTGGGCGTGCTCCGATCGGGGCGGCCGGGAACGGCGCCACAGTCACCCGGGCGTGGTGGCCGCAGTCACCCGGGCGTGGTGGCCGCAGGCGCACCGCAAAGAGGCGCCCGGCGCAGCCGGCGGACCGGCCCACGGCGGCCTCGCCCGAGTGCCGGTCAGTCGAACATGCTGGCGACCATACTCTGCGCCCAGGCCCAGGCGCGCAGGTACGCCTGCGACAGCTCCAACGGGGTCATCGGGAAGTCAGTGGCTTCCCCGACGCCCATCTCGTGGTTCAGCAACACGGTCAGCAGGTCGCCGTAGCGGCCACTGCCGTGGATGAGTGCTTCGGCCAGGTCCTCCCCGACACCGGCTCGGTTGACCAGGGCAGCGACATCGGTACGCAGGACCTGCGCCACGGCGGACACCATTCCGGCGGTGTACGCGGTGCTGGGATCCAGTGCGCATCGCCCACTGACGGTTTCGCACGCGCGAGCCCTGGTGAGAATGGTGACCAAGTCCTCTCGGCGTCCGCCGCCGACGCCGCCGAGCAGAGTCAGCGCCACCCAGGCACTGAGCATCGTCGGACCGAGCAGGACGACGGCCTGGCGTAGCGAGACCACCTTGCGCTGCAACCCGCTGCTGGCCGAGTTCGCCGTTCGCAGCACCCGAAGTGACAGGCCGGGGTCCAGTGCTACCACGGACTCGATCTCCCGCATGGAGGTATGCGGGTCGGCCAGCGTGTGCATGAGCCGTAGGCACACCAATTGAGAGGGAGAAAGCCGCACCGTCTCCAATACGGAGGGGCGTTCGAAGTAGTAGCCCTGGAACAGTTCGATGCCCGCGTCGATGCATCGTTGCACCGTCGCTTCGTCCTCGACCCGTTCCGCGAGGATTTGTGCTTTGGGCGCATACGCCTGCACCGTGTCCACCAGCGAGTCCACGTCGAGCTGGTCGCAGAGCAGGTCCAGCTTCACCACATCGGCAAAGGCCAGCAGCGGAATCCGGTGCGGCTCGCCGGTGAAGTCGTCGATGGCGATGACGTAGCCTTCGTCCTTGAGCTGCGCGAGGCTGTCCACCAACTGCTCGTCGACGGCAATGTTCTCCAGCACTTCCAGGACCACGTTCTGTGGCCCGAACGGCAGCGGCAGCTGGCCGACCAGGAATCCCCGAGTCATGTTGATGTACAGCGGGAGACCGCCGCCGAGTTCCTCGACTCCGAAGTCGCCGAACGTCGCCGAGATGACGTGCGAGGTCGCTTGATCTTCGATCTGTCCCCGCAGGTCGGGCGCAGCGTCGCCCGCCTTGTCCGACGACAACCCGCGGAACAACAGTTCATGGCCGACGAGCCTGCCGTCCGCGGTGAAGATTCCCTGCCGGCCGACCCGGACCAGGGGAGCGATGTCCTGGGGGCCGGCAGCTGAGGTTTCGGGGGTCAGCATCAGGGCAAGGCATTCACGATCGAGAGCCTGCCCGTCCCGTACCCCTTGATCTCCACGGCCACATCCCGGCGAGGAGACGGCTGGGCGGACCAGGCGACCACATCACCGGGCAACGCTTCGTGGGCTGTGTAGGTCTCGTACAGCCGCTGATGCACGTCCGTGGAGTCGCACAGCAGCGCGGCCAGGACGTTGAGCACCTCGTGCGCATTGTTCTGCAGGTTTTCCGGCACCGACCACTCCTCGAGGGCCGCCTGAGCGCCGCCGGCCGGCACCAGCCCGATGGCGGCTCCGGCGTAGGCGGTCAGCGCCATGTCCATCATGACCACGGCCGAAAGACAATTCGTGTCGTCCACGTAGACTGCTGTGGTCGGACCCGGCGTCTCTTCGCTGGTCACCGGTTCACCGGGGGCCAGCACCACGTCCTTGCCCAACAACATGTCGAGCAGGTCTTTGACGTCTTTGTTCTGGGGGAGTCCATGCGGGCTCATACCGGCGCTCCGGGATCAGTTGAGGTAGGGGCCGAGGGCCTCCTGGAAGGCCTCCGGGGTGAACGGTTTGGCGATCAGGAACAGCGCGCCGGCAGAGGACGCCTGCTCGCGCATCTGCTGGGAGCCTTCCGAGGTCACGAAACCGAAAGGCACGGTGTTGCCGCTGCCGCGCAGCGCCTGCAACAGCTCCAACCCGCTCATGTTCGGCATGTTCCAGTCGCTGAGGACCAGATCCGGTTCCTGACTGTCGATCTTGGCCAATGCGTCAGCTCCGTCTTCGGCCTCGATGAGCTCGTGTCCGTCGAAGCCCGCCTGCCGAAGCGTGCGCATGACGATCTGTCGCATCACTCGGCTGTCGTCGGCGATTACGAGTCGCATGGAATCTCCTCTGCTGAGTTGTGCTGTGCCCTAGTCATCGGTACGTCGGCGCACTTGGACAAGGATCTGTTCGTCGCGCCAGTGGACCACGCAACCGGCGACGAGCAGGGAGTCGTCGTCCTGATCGGCCAACGCCTCTACGTTGCAGTGGTTTACGGTCGGCAGCCCCAGTTGGGACACCCCGTACAGTAACGATTTGACGTTCCCGCCGAAGATGTTGGCGATCTCGGCCATCGAGTCCTCGACGTCCTCGATGGCGACCGGTTCCCCAGGTTCCGCTGATGTCAGTTGGCGGGTGAGGGCCCGGGCGGCCGAATCGGTGCAGATAACCTGGACGGATCCGTCCCAGTCACCGCGCATGAGTACCTGGGCCAGCAGCGCGGGTGTGCCCGCCGCCGCATCGAGGCGGTCATGGCTGAACCACAGGGGTACCTCTTCGTCGGTGAGGGCGTGGAAGACTTGCTCGACCAGTTCCTGCATGCTGTCTTTGAAGTCCGTGGCCATCAGCTGGCCCGAATCCGGGCTCTGTGCGCTCATGAATTGGCCGCCTCGTAGGGAAGGAGGCCGAGCAGGTCGAGCTTGTCTCGCAGTGCCTCGGCCGTGAAGGGTTTGATGAGGTATTCGTGCGCTCCGGCGGCCAGTGCCCGGACTACTTGGGACTGTTCGCTTTCGGTCGTCACCATCATCAACGTGATGTTGCGCCACATGGCGTTGGCTCGCACGTTGGTGATGAACGTGAGCCCGTCCATCACCGGCATGTTCCAGTCGACGCTGGCGAAGTCGGGGACGAAGCCGCCCCGGATGACGTCGAGAGCTTGCGCACCGTCGCCCGCCTCGGCGACGGAGAAGCCTAGGTCGGTCAAGGTGCGGGCGATGATTCGCCGCATCGTTTTGGAGTCGTCGATCACGAGCGCTCTCATCTTCGGAGCTCCTTCCGGGGCCGGTAGTACGAGGTTCTGCCAACACTGATGCGTTCCCAGTTCTCGGCCGCATCTACCGGGATCTCGGCAGTGCCGAGGAACAAGGCACCGTCCGGGCGCAGGGCTTGGCGGGCCCGGCGGACGATCTGTCGTTTGGTGGGACCGTCGAAGTAGATCAGCACGTTGCGCAGGAAGATGATGTCGAAAACCCCCGGTGCCGGCGGGTTGCCGAGCAGGTTCCCGGTGCTGAACGTGCTGAGCGCCCGAATCTCGGGGTTGACTCGCCAGCCCATCCCGTCCCGGCGGAAGTACTTGACCAGCATCTGGGCGGGCAGCCCCCTGCTGACCTCCAACTGGGTGTACAGCCCGGACGTCGCTTTGGCCACCATGGCCGCAGAGATGTCGGTTCCGACGATGCGCACCCCGTAGGTATTCATCGTCCGGCACTCCAGCGCCGACATCGCGATGCTGTAGGCCTCCTGCCCGGACGAACATGCCGCGCTCCATACCGACAGGGTGTTGCGCCTGGCTGCGATCAAATCGGGAAATACCTTCTCCCGCAACGCTCTGAACGGCTCCTGGTCGCGGAAGAACGACGTCTCGTTGGTCGTCATCGCCTCGACGACCTCGTTGCGGGTTTGCTGGGTCATCCGGGTCCGCAGCGACCGCACGTAGTCGCCGACGTCTTCGCTTCCCGCCTGGCGCGCCAACGGCCGCAGCCGTGACTCCACCAGATAGGTCTTGTCGTCGTCCAGCACGATGGCCGCATCCCGGCGCACCATGTCCCGGACGAAGTTGAACGAAGCGGTGTCCAAGCTCATTCGCTGCTTCTTCCGGTTCGCGCCGGGGCGACCCGGCGAATCAATGCGCCGGGAATCTCAGCCAACGGCAGAATCTGTTCGGCGAGTTGGGCCTTGGCCACCGCGCCGGGCATTCCCCAGACCACGGACGTGGCTTCGTCCTGGACGATGACGCTGCCCCCCGCGGCGACGATCGCCGCCGAGCCGTCGCGGCCGTCGGCGCCCATGCCGGTGAGCACCAATCCCAGTGCCCGGGCCCGGGCGAGTCCGGCCGCACTGTGGAACAGGACGTCGACCGCCGGCCGGCAGTAGTTGACCGGCGGCGACTGGTTCAACGATGTGGTGAGCTGCATGTTCTGCCGACGCAGTTCCAGGTGATGCCCGCCCGGCGCCAGGAAAACCGATCCGGGGACCACCGGCTGTCCGTCGCGTGCCTCGTACACCTGAAACGGCAACTGCTTGTCCAAGCGTGCGGCGAACTGCGCGGTGAAGACGGGAGGCATGTGTTGGACGGCGAGGATGGGAAGCGGGAAATCGCCCGGTAGGCCTTGAAGCACCGCGGCCAGGGCCTCCGGGCCACCGGTGGAGCAGCCGATGACCAGCAGGTCGTAGCCGGCGGCGCCGCCCTTGGGCGCGGTGACCGGCGCTGTGGAGCTGGCCGCCGCAGCGGGCGGCGCAGGTGCGGTACTAGGGCGAGGAGCCGGAACCGGGCGGCCGGTGCGCGTTGCGGTCGGTGCGCCGCGGTGCCGGGCGGCCAGCACCCGGATGCGTGGCAGCAGTTCGTTGCGCACCTGTTCGATGGCGGCGTTGACGTTGTCCACCCGGTTGGGCTTGAGCATGTAGTCGGTTGCCCCGGCGGCCAATGCCTCCAAGGTCGCCGAGGCACCCCGTTCGGTGAGGGTGCTGAACATGATGACCGGGGTGCGGTTTCCGGCGGCTCGCAGAGCGCGTACCGCCTCGATACCGTTCATCTGCGGCATCTCGATGTCCATGGTGATGACGTCGGGCTGCAGGCTGGCCGCCTCGCCGACGGCGAGGCGGCCGTTGGGTGCTGTCCCCACAACCTCGACGTCCTGGACTCGCAAAGCGCTACTCACCAGGCGCCGTACGACTACGGAGTCGTCGACGATCATGACCTTGATCAACGCTAGCCAACCCTTCCGGGCAGCATGAGTGCCCGGAAGGGTTATCGGCCGGATCGGCGGGGACCTAAGTAACGAGCGGCATCAAGTCTCGGCAATTCCGGCAGCGTCCCACGGGGCCCGCAGGATCGCTGCACTGTCCTCGGGAAGCAGGTCGGCGACCACGCTGGCGGCGATGACCCCGGCAACAGCGTTCCACACCCCGTACGCCCCGTCCTTGCCGGTGAAGCCGGCGTCCGCGAACGCCATGGTGCCGACGAGCTGGGCCGCCGCCGCTACCCGGGCCCGGCCGCTGAGGTGAATGGCCCAACTCGCGTCGTGCATCGCCGGTGCCCACTTGGCCGACTGCGATCGGAGCCGGTCCACCGTGCCGCGCAGGTTGTGCCGCTGGCCGGCGGTGAGTGCGGCCAGCTGGCCGAGTACGGCCGCGGTCTGCTCCGGGGTGCCCTCCAGCGGGTCGACGCGCACCCCGATTCCACAGTTGGTGAACGGCTCGCTCAGGCGGCGGGCGAGTCCGTCGGGCAGCACCTCGGCGGCGTAGGCGGCCGCGATGGCGTCAACCAGGACGTCGGTGGCCAGGCCGGCGACGAAACCTTGGGCCGCCAGCGGGCAGGACTCTCCTGCCGCCTGCCTGGACGTGTGCCAGGTCCAGTCGAGGATCTCGCTGCGCACCAGCCGGTCCAGTGCGTCCAGATCGCCCAGCCGTGAGGATTCCAGTTGCTGCAGCAGAACCCGCACCCGCGCCTCTTTCGCGGCTTCCAGGTCGATCGTGCGATCACTGCGCGGGTGACCGTCGAGTGCGCCTACGGCGTTCAGCGACCGGCTCGATGCGGCGGTAACGGCCTCGTTCCAGCGCATCCGCCGGCTCGACCCCGGGTGGCCACCGGCCACCTTGGGCAGGTCTTCCGGGGTCAGGTGCAGTGCGGTCAAGACGATTTCGGCCACCCGTCGTCCCTGCTGGATCCGGACCAGATCGAATCCCAAGGTGGGCGTGCCCAGTAGCGTGTAGACCATGATTGACTCCTCCCCTTGAGTCAATCATCACAGCCAGCGACCGCAGGGGACCATATGCGTGCGCCGGGTTTCCCCCGGCCGGGTCAACGGTTGCCCGCAGTAGTCCCGGTTTGGGTGCGCCGTCCGGGCGGGCCGGTGGGTGGCTACGCGGCGACCGCCTGTTCGATGTCCATCGACAACAGCAGTTCGCCGTCCAGTTTGTACGCGCCGCGGATCAGGCCGCGCACCTGGCCGGACAACGTGTCCGGTGGGGGCTCGAACTGCTCCTGATGGACGGTGACCACAGCGCCGATGGTGTCCACCAACAGCGCGATGGGCTCTCCGTCGACCCGGATCAGCACCATCATCGCGTCATCGGCGTTCTCCCGGTCAGGTAGCTGGAAGACTTCGCGCAGTTCGATGGCGGTGAGTACCTGGCCGCGCAGGTTGATCAGTCCCGCGAGCGTTTTCGGTGCCAGCGGGACCCGGGTCCTGGCCTGGCCGCGCAGCACCTCCTGCACGTCGCCGACATCCACACCGAACGTGTGCGGCCCCAAGGTGAATGTCACCAGCTGGGTCATAGCATTGCCTCCTGCGGCAGGCACTCGGAATCGTTGCGTGAGAAGAACGACGGATCGGCGGCCAGAATGGCGGCGCGTACGTCGAGGAGTTCGGTGATCTTGTCCTTGATGACGCTGGAGCCCAGCAAACCGAAATCGTCGATGTCGGAGTTGATATCGGATTCTTCTTCGACGATGTCGAGGATTTCCTCGACCACGATGGCCACACTGCGGCCACCGAAGGTGTAGACCACCATCAGCAGGTTCTCGCCCTGGGCGCCGGCAGCGCCCAGGTGCTGGTCCAGCCGTAGCAGCGGCAGGATGGCGCCGCGGTACTGGACCACCTCGCGGCTTCCGACATGTTCCACCGTTTCGATCGGGATCTGCTCCAGCCGGGTGACCATCGACAGCGGAATCGCCACCCGCCGGCCGCTGCCGATGCCGGCCAGCAGCACGCGCGTATGGTCGTCGCGATGCGTACCGGAAACCAGTTCTCCGGTAGCGGACAACTGCTCGGTGAGGTCGGAAGAGAGCACTCTCCTGGCCAGTGTCTGGATATCCAAGATCAGTGCGACGGTACCGTCACCGAGAATCGTTGCCCCGGAGTATGTTCCCAGCGACTTCA
Organism: Micrococcales bacterium; assembly: GCA_002748415.1. Lineage (GTDB taxonomy): Bacteria > Actinomycetota > Actinomycetes > Actinomycetales > CAWJMD01. The sequence continues at coordinate 9,015 of PDSI01000163.1, forward strand.
ACCGGGAAGTGAGCGGCTTGACCACGATCTCTTCGGTGGACAGCACCTTGTCGATCACCAGGCCGAAACGCTTGCCCTCCGCCTGTAGCACCGCGATGAGGACTTGGCCCTCCTCGCCCTGGGCAGGCACCTGCAGCACGTCGGCCAGGTGCACGAGCGGCAGCAGCTGGCCGCGTAACCGGTACACCGGTGCCCCGCCCACGTGCTCGATGGCGTCCGATGCCTTGTCACCGTCCAGCGACACGAGCTCCAGCAGGCTGACCTGGGGAATGGCGTAGCGGTCTGCCGCACATTCGACCGTCAACGCCGGCACGATGGCCAGCGTCAGCGGGATCCGCAGCCGGCAGGTGGTCCCCAGCCCCGGCTCGGACTCGACCTCGATGGTGCCGCCGATGTTCTCGATGTTGGTCTTGACCACGTCCATGCCCACGCCGCGGCCGGAGACATTGGTGACTGCGGCGGCGGTGGACAGCCCGGGCAGGAAGATCAACTGGAGCAGCTCGGTGGCCTGCATGGCATCCAGCTGCGACTGGGTCTTCAGGCCTTTCTCCAGGGCCTTCGCCTTGACCTTCTGCGGATCGATGCCGCCCCCGTCGTCGCAGACCTCGACGACCACCTGGCCGCCTTCGTGGTAGGCGCGCAGGGTGACGGTTCCGATGGCGGGCTTGTCGGTGGTCGCCCGCCTGGCCGGGTCCTCGATGCCGTGGTCGACGGCGTTGCGGACCAGATGGGTCAGCGGGTCCTTGACGGCCTCGAGCAAGGTGCGGTCGAGCTCGGTTTCCTTCCCGATCATCTCCAGGCTGACCTGCTTGCCCACGTGATTGCCCAGATCACGCACCACGCGGGGGAACTTGGACCAGATGTGTCCCAGCGGCTGCATCCGCGTCTTCATGACCCCCTCCTGCAGTTCGGAGGCGATCAGGTTCAGCCGCTGGGAGGAGCGCACCAGGTCTGGGTCCTCGGTGCCGGCGGCGGCGCGGACGATCTGGTTGCGGGCCAGGACGAGCTCGCCGACCTGGCGCATCAAGGAGTCCAGCAGCTCTACATCCACCCGCACGGAGGATTCGGCAGCACTGCGCCGGTGGGCCGCCTGTGCGGCGGTCGCGTCGGCCGGCTGGGCGGCTTCGGGCCGGGCGGGCTTGCCGGGGGCCGGAGGGGAAACCGCGCTGACCTGGGCCCGGGACGCTTGCCCAGGGTCCCCGGCCTGGTGTTCGTCCGCCTTGTGTTCCGCTGCCTTGTTCTCGGTGGTGACGGGCAGGCCGGCGGCCGGTTCGGGTTCGCTGTTCGCAGCGGGGTCGCCCACCTGGCCGCGGTCTTGGGGGTTGCCGGCCGCGGTGGCGCCTGCGGTGGACGCAACGCCTTTCCCGGTGGCGGTCTGGTCCGGTGCGCCCGCACCGGGTGCCGGGACCTGGCCGCCAGCGTCCAGCACCGCCTGGATGGCCCGCACCACGTCGTCGACGTCCAGGTCTGCCTCGGCGTTGGTCTGCTCGATGGTGGCCAGCAGCTCGCGCACCGTGTCGACCATGCGCAACAGCACATCGGTGATGCCGGGGTGCATGGCGTAGACGCCGTCGCGCAGCTTGGCCAGCAGGTTCTCCCCGACGTGGGTCACCGATTCCAGCCTGTTGAACCCCAGGAAGCCGCTGGTGCCCTTGATGGTGTGGATGGTGCGGAAGATGCTGGCGAGTAGATCCCGCGACTGGGGGTCCTGCTCCAGCGCGACCAGGTCGCGGTCGAGCTGGTCCAAGTTCTCGTGGCTTTCGACCACGAACTCTTGGATGATCTCTTCCGTTTCGTCCACGGTTCCTCCTGCGCTTGCCGTTGAACCTGCACGTGCTCTTTCGGCAGAAGTGGGTCGAAACCGAAGTACCAGGACGGGTGGTTTTCGTCCGGGTCCGTCCCTACATCGCCATGTCGACGAAGACCGCGGGCGCCGGCGCGCGTTCGACCGCCGCCTGCGCGGCGTGGGCGTGCTTACGGGCGGCAGCTGCGGCATCGGCCAACTGGGCGCCCACGTCGGTCTGACGCTGCAGCAGCCGTTGTGCCCGCCCCAACAGCGGATGCGGCAGCGGGCCGAGGTTTCCCGGTGCTGTCCACCGCCGCCCGAGCAGCTCGGCCGCCACGGGCATCGCGTCGTTGCGGTGCACCGCGCTCAGCAGTTCTTCGGCCTGCTGCAGATCCCATTCCATTTCGTCCAGCGCAGCCGACCACGCCGCGTTCCACTCGGGCGTCGTCATGGGGTGACTCCTCGGGCTGGACGGTTCGTGTTCGGCGTGCTGCGTTCGCTAGGCGACCGTGCTGGCCGACGCGGCCCCGGCGACCTGCATCGCGGCGGCGTGCCAGGCCTCCTGCAGCGGTTCCACCAGCGACCGGATGGTGGCGGTGCGATCCGCGTCGCAGGCCATGTTCGCCCCGATCATCTCGGTCAGCAGGAACGAGTACAGCGAGGCCAGCGCGGGCCCGCCGTCCCAGGAACCGACATTCAGCGACGCCAGCAGTTCGCTCACGATGTCCTGAGCATGGGTCAGGTGGGTGTGCCCGCCCTGCCGGTCGCCCTGCCGTTGCGCGGCTTCGGCGCGGTGCAGGTCGAGCACCAGTCGGTCGTACAGCATTGTCAGCAGGGTCGCCGGGGATGCGGTGGCGACCTGGTTGGCCACGAAGCTTGCGCGACCGGTCGCGGCGGGTCCGTACATCGTTCGATCAGTCCTCGGGTGCGTCAGCTGGTGGTCGACATCTGCGGAAGGCTGGCGATCTGGCCGGCCAGCCAGCTCGCCTGGGTGTTGAGCTTGGCCATGGCCACGTCCAGCGCGGTGAACTGGGACTGCAATGCCTTGCGGCGCAGCTCCAGCCGGTCGTCCCAGGCATCTACCTGGGTGTTCATGTCCTTGACCTGCTCCTGGCGGTTCTTGACCGCGGCGGTCAGGGTGCCGTCGCTGGTGTCGCTGGCCGCCTCGGCCACCTCGGTGAGCCTGCCGGCCAGGCCGCCGATGAGCTCCTGGGCCTTGGCCGGGTCGGCCGCCAGGAGTTCGGTGAACTTCACCTCGTCGAAGGTGAACCGGCCATCGCGGTCGACGCTGACGCCGGCCTCGGCCGGGGAGACCCCGCTGCTGCTGATGGCGCCGGTGATGGCCGATGCCAGCTCCCGAACCGTGCTGTCACCGGTCAGCGGTGAGGTCTTGGTGTTCGAACCGTTGCTGCCGACGGTCGACTTCGTCTGCGCGCTGATGTCGTTCAGCGCCGCGTTGGCCGCATCGATCATGGCCCTGACGTTCTCGGTGACCGCCGCGTCGTCGCGCACGACGGACACGGTCACGTTCTCGGCCAAACCGGAGACGGTGATGTCGGTGCCAGGCACCAGATCGTGGAAGGTGCCGGAGGCCGAGCTCGCGGTCAGCCCGGAGCCGAAGTCGATCACCGCATCGCTGCCGGGGTGCTCGATCTCGGTGCCCACGGTTAGCCCGGTCACGGTGAAAGACGTGTCGGCACCGGTCTGCTTGCTGCTCAGTTGCAGCCGGCTGGAGCCGTCGGACTGCGGAATGGACGCGGCGCTGACCCCGATGTTGGCTTTGTTGATGGCCGCGACCACCGAGGCCACGTCGTGCCCGATCGGAGAAACCGTGGCGGTGCTGCCGTCGGCCATGGTGAACTGCAGGGTCGGCGGATTACCGGCCACGACGGGTTCCTGGTTGGCCACGGCGGCGGTGGCCACGAAGAAGGCGTCGGCCAGCGAGGTGACGCTGAACCGTAGCGAGCCGGTACCGGCCGGCGGTGTGCTGGCGGTGCTCACGGCGTCGGAGGACGAGGTGGCGCTCACCGCGCCCCAGCCCGCGCCGGCGGTGTCTTCGCCCGGCGTGAGCTTGCCGGCCGCAGCACTCAGGGCGGCGACCTTGCTGTTGATGCCCTGCAACGCCTTGATGCTCTGCTGTGTCCCGGCCACCTTCTGCTGCAAGAGGTGTTGCGGCCTGGCCTCGATCTGCATGAGCTGCCGGACGATCCTGGCCGTGTCCAATCCGGACCCCAGGCCGGGCAACGAGACGCCTGCCATCACGAGCCTCCCTTCATCTCATGGGCGCGTACGACCAAGAAGGTGGGCGGGCCGTGAACGGCCCGCCCACCAGCGGGTCAGCCGAGCAGTCGCAGGACGCCCTGCGGTGCCTGGTTGGCCTGGGCCAGCATGGCGGTACCGGCCTGGGACAGGATCTGGTTCTTGGAGAACGAAGTCATCTCCGCGGCCATGTCGGTGTCCCGGATCCGGCTTTCGCTCGCGGTGAGGTTTTCGATGCTCACGTTGAGAGAATTGATGGTGTGCTCCAGCCGGTTCTGCGAAGCACCCAGGTTGGCCCGTCCGGCGGACACGGTGGTGATCTCGGCGCTGACCACTGAGATCGCCGCTGTCGCACCGGCCGCGCTGGTCACGTCGATAGCCTTCACGGCGGTGACCACCGAGGTCAGATCCACCATGTTCACATTCAGGGTGTCGCCGGCGTTGGAGCCGACCTGGAAGCCCATCTGGGTGGCCGAGCCGTCCAGCAGCTTGGTGCCGTTGAACTCGGTGCGATCCTGGATGTCGCCCAGGGCCTCACCGAGCTGGGTGATCTCGGCTTGGATGGCCTCGCGAGATTCTGCACTGTTGGAGTCGTTCGCGGCCTGCACGGACAGGTCACGCACGCGCTGCAACATGGCGTGCACTTCGGTCAGGGCGCCTTCAGCGGTCTGTACGACGCTGACGCCGTCCTGAGCGTTGCGCGCCGCCTGCTTCAAACCGCCGACCTGCGCGCGCAGGCCTTCGGAGATGGCCAGACCGGCTGCGTCGTCGGCGGCCCGGTTGATCCGGAAACCGCTGGAGAGCTTCTCCAGGTTCTTGCCGAGCGCGCCCTGGGTGTGGCTCAGGTTGCGGTAGGCGTTGAACGCGGCGACATTGTTGTTGATCTGCAGACCCATGGTAATCGTCCTCCTTGGAATCGGGTCCCTACCGCCGGCCTTCCGTAGCCGGCTTACCTATCCCATCGACCGGCTCGGCGAAGTCCTGAGGATCTTTCGCTGCGCCGATCGGGTGGTCTCATCGCGGTGCCTGGCCTCGATCAACGCGGCCTGGGCGCCGAGGCCCGCTGCGGTGGCGTTGGCCGCCACGGCCGCGTAGTACTCCTGCCGGCGTCGCGCACCCGCTCCCTTGGCCGGGGCAGGCTTGCTCGGTTCGGTGTCCCCGTGGGTGACCTCCAACGCATCGTGCAGCAATCCCAGGGCTTCCGTCTTCAGCTGCGAGACACGGGATTCGGTGACGCCGAGCTCGGCGGCGATCTCGCTCACCGACCGCTGCTGGAAGAACAGGCCGGCGATCACGGCCTGGGACCGGTCCGGCAGCGCGTCGACCGCCGCGTGCAGGTAGCCGATCCGCTCCGCGTGCACCACCCGGTCACCCGGATCGGGTGCCGCGTCCGGGATGCTCTGTCCCACCGCGGCATCCAGCGCGTCCAGGCTGGTGAGGCTACGAGCGGTCTCGGCTCGTCTGCGGTCCAGTTCGGCCAGGCTGACGCCCAGGTGGGCGGACATCTCGGCTGCGGTGGGGGAGCGGCCAAGCCGTTGTGCCAGCTGCTCCTCAGCGCTGCCGAGTTCCTTGCTGCGCGCCCGCGCCCCACGGCTGGTCCAATCCGCAGAACGCAACTCGTCGAGCACGGCCCCCTTGATGCGAATGGCGGCGAACCGGTGGAACGGTACCCCGGTGTCCGGGTCGTAGGACATCGCCGCTTCGGCCAGTCCGCTCATTCCGGCAGCGGTCAGATCGTCCCGGTCGACGTGGCTCGGTAGCCTTCCATGTACTTCTGCCACAACGTATCCCACCAATGGTAGGTGGGTGCGAACCAGCGCGTCCGTGCGCGAGTCAGTAAGGTGCGCTGTCTGGGTCACATCAGATGATTCGGACCAGCTGGTGCGGACGTTGAGACGGCGCACCCATCCGTGGTGGAAAACCCCTCAGGAACAGCCCCCGGCAGCCGATGGTGACTAGGAGGGGGTTCGGATGCCCCACGAAGATCGACCACTCAAGCGACGGAACGCGACCAGGAGGTGACCCGATGGGTCTGACCGAGGTCTCTACGGTGTTGTGGCGGGAACGCGAGCTGCTGGAACTGCTCGCCTACAAGCTGCACGTGGAGCAGTTGGTACTCGGCGGCGGCAGCCGGTTCCTGGTCCAGGCCACCCGCGAGGTGGAAGCCGTCATCACCGAGATCCGGGACACCGAACTCGCCCGGGCGGTCGAGGTCGAAGCGGTGGGCGCCGAGCTCGGGCTGGGCTCCCAGCCGTCCTTGTCGCAGCTGGCCGCCGCGGCGCCACCGCCGTGGGACGAGCTGTTCGGCGAGCACCGGGCCGCATTCCTGGCGCTCACCCAGGAGATCTCGGAGCTGGCCGCGGCCAACCGGGAAGCGCTGCTGATCGGGCAGCGGGCCACCCGGGAGACCCTGCTGGGTGTCACCGAGGCCGGCTCCGCAAGCACGACCACCTACGACAACACCGGACGTACGGGCGCGGCCGAGGAGTCGCGCCGGCTGGTGGACCGTGCGCTATGAGTACCTTCTCCGGACTGTCGGTCGCGCTGTCCTCGTTGCAGTCCCAGCGCCGCGCCATGGATGTGGTGGGCCAGAACGTGGCCAATGTCAACACCCCCGGCTACACCCGCCAGCGGGCCGAGATGGCCCCGATCGCGCCGTCGAACGTGATGAACATGTGGGGCACTCCGCTGCGTGCCGGCAACGGCGTCGAAGTCGTCGACATCGCCCGGCTCGGCGACGAGGTGGCGACCGCCAGGCTGCGCGGCCAGACCGCCCTGGCCGGCTACCACGCCCGCTCCGCGCAGAACTACGACCAGATCCAGAACAGCCTGGGCGAGCCCTCCGACACCGGGCTGACCGAGCAGCTGGCCCAGATGTTCTCCGCCTGGGGGGACGTGTCCAACAACGCTTCCGACCCGGCCTCGCTGGCGGTCCTGCAGCAACGATCCGCCGCGGTGGCCGACGTGCTGCGCGAGCGTCACGAAGGTGTTGTCTCACAGTGGGATTCGGTGCACCACCGGGTAGGCGCCAGCGTCGAGGCACTCACCACCGAGGCGGCGAACATCGCGCACCTGAACAAGGAGATCTTCAAGGCCGACACCGCCGAGCTGCCGCACAACGAGTTGCTGGACCGTCGCGACCAGCTGATCACCAAGCTCACCAGGATGGCCGATGTCACGGTCACCCCGATGGACGGGGGCATGGTGCAGCTCAGCCTGGGCGGGCAGGTTCTGGTGGACGGCGTCAACTCCACCACGGTCAGTCTCACCGGCACTGCCGCCTTTCCCGGAGCCACCCCCGGTAGCACCGGTATCGCGGTGGACGGGACTGCGGTCACCGTGGACAGCGGCGAGCTGGCCGCCGATCTCAACGCCCTCAACGCCGCCCTGCCGCGGGTGGCCGGCGGCTACGACGCGGTGGCCACCGGTCTGATGAACCTGGTCAACGGTGAGACCGGGCAGGCATTCTTCGCCGGTTCCGGGGCCGCCGACATCACCGTGGCCATCACCGACCCGGCCGCCATCAACACCTCCACGGTCGGGCGCGACGGCGCGATCGCCGACGCCATCGTGGCCCGCCGTAACGAGCCCACCGCTCCCGATTCGGCATGGGCCCAGATCATCGGCGAGATGGGTGTGCAGGCCGACAGCGCCAATCAACGGGCCGCCACGGCCGAGAACACCCGGCTGGCTGCCGAGAACGCGCTCAGTGCCGCCACCGGGGTGGACATCGACGAGGAGATGACCAACCTGGTGTCCACCCAGCGGGCCTACCAGGCGGCCGGAAAGCTGATGGCCACCATCGACTCCATGCTGGATACACTCATCAACGGAATCGGGAGGTAGCCGGTCATGATCGGTACCCGGACCACCCACGCCGGCACCGCCCGGGCCTCGCTGGCCTACATGCAGCAGGCATACAGCCGCAGCGCCGATGCCTCCGCTCGACTGTCCAGCGGTAAACGCATCCAACGGCCCTCGGACGACCCGTCCGGGGTCGTGGCCGCGATGTCGCTGCGCTCCGATGCCCGCGCCCAGGTGCAGTTCGCTCGCAACGGTGACGACGGCATCGGCTGGTTGTCGGTGACCGACAACGCGCTGCAGCAGGCCCTGAACGAACTGCGTGGTGCCCAGCAGTCCGTGCTGCAGGCCAGCAACCACGGCGCCATGAACGCGCAGTCCCGGCAAGCGCTGGCGGCCGAGGTCCGCGCTGCCCGCGACAATCTCCTCTCGCTGGCCAACACCACTTACCTCGACCGCCCGGTCTTCGGCGGGGCCACCACCGGCAGTACTGCCTTCGAGGCCGGCACCGACCCGGCCACCGGCGCTTACACAGCCACCTACACCGGCGACTCGGGAATGGTGCAGCGCCGGCTGGACAACGACACCCAGATCCGGGTCGACACGCCCGGAGAGGACGTGTTCGTCCTGGGCGGGACCACGCTGTTCGCCATGCTGGACTCGATCGCCACCAACATCGAGTCCAACCCGCAGGCGCTGGCGGCCGACCTCGACTCGCTCGCGGCGGCACACCAGCAAGTCTCCGGGCACCTGGCCGGTGTCGGTAACCGCTACCAGCGCGTCGACTCACTTCGGCAGGCCGCCTTGGACAACGAACTGAGCCTGAAGGCGTCGCTGTCCAAGGTGGAGGACGTCGACGTGCCGGCCGCCATCATGGAGATGGAGCTGGCCTCGATGGCCTACCAGGCCTCGCTCGGTGCGACCGCCAAGGTCATGCAACCCACCTTGCTGGATTTCCTGCGCTGAGTTGTGTACCGGTCGACCAGTCACACGCAGTCGCAATATGGCACCATTGAGTAACGGTCGGCCATGGCCACGCGGATGCACGCACGATCGCCCGCCAGCGGCACACCGGCCGTGCGACCCGCGAGACCGGGACCTGCCAACAGATCGGATTGACGGCGTGCAAGCAGCTACCACCACTCCCACCGCACAGCCGAGCGAGGACGTGCCGGTGCTGACCTTCACCGAACCGCTGCCTGGGCTCGGTGGCCTGACCAGGTTCGCGCTGGTACCGATGGACGAATACGGGTCGCTGTTCAGCCTGCGCAGCGTCGAGGACGCCGCGCTGCGGCTGCTGCTGGCCCCGACCTGGGTATGCGCCCAGGACTACGCCTTCGAGCTGGAGGACGGCATTGCCGCCGATCTCGGCCTGAACAGTGCCGAGCAGGCCGCGGTGTTCCTCGTGGTCACCCCGGGCGACAGCCTGGCCACCAGCACCGTCAACCAGCTGGCGCCGGTCGTGGTCAACTCCGAGACCGGTGCCGCCGTCCAGCTGGTGTTGACCGGGACCGATCACTCGGTGCGGGCGCCATTGGTCACCTGACGGCCAGTGCCCGGCGGGTGGCCGGCGGACCGGCAACTGCCGACACACCCCCGTTCGAACACCCGTTGCGAAGCGGGTGCCGCATAGGCTCGATGCCGTGATCTCCTCGCTGCGGGGCACCGTCACTCACGTCGGCCTCGATCACGTAGTCATCGAGGTCGGCGGGGTCGGCATCAGCGTGCTCGCCACCCCGGCCACCTTGGCCGGTGCCTGCCCGGGGCAGACCCTTGAGTTGGCTACCTCGCTGGTGGTCCGGGAGGACTCACTGACCCTGTACGGATTCGCCGGCCAGGACGAACGTGAGGTCTTCCAGATCTTGCAGCTGGTCAGTGGCGTCGGACCCAGGCTGGCGCTGGCCACCTTGGCCGTCCACAGCCCGGACGCGGTGCGCGACGCGGTGGCCAAGGAGGACGTCGCGGTGCTGACCGCGGTGCCCGGCATCGGCAAGAAAGGCGCCCAGCGGGTCGTGCTGGAGCTGGCGGACAAGCTCGGCCGTCCGGCCACGGCCGGTACCGGCGCCGGCTCGACGCCGGCCGCCGAAGCATCCGCAGACGTGATCCAGGCCCTGGTCGGCCTCGGCTGGAACACCAAGCAGGCCGAACGAGCCACCGCGGATGCGCGGGCCGAACACCCGAACGCCGATGTCGCCACGGTGCTGCGCGCCGCACTACGGACCCTGGGGTCGGCATGAGCGACATCGGACCTGCCGTGGGTGGGCAGGGGGGCGGCCCGGCGGCGCCCGGGCGGGTGGTCTCCGCGGATGCGGAAGCGGCCGAACGAGCGGCCGAGGCCGCGTTACGTCCCGACACCCTGGCCGAGTTCGTCGGGCAGCCGGTGGTGCGCGAACAGCTCGGGCTGGTGTTGGCCGCCGCTCGCGAGCGTGGGCACGCACCGGACCACCTGCTGTTGTCCGGCCCGCCCGGGCTCGGCAAGACCACCTTGGCGATGATCGTCGCGGCCGAACTCGGCACCTCGGTGCGGATCACCTCCGGCCCGGCCATCCAGCATGCCGGTGACCTGGCCGCGGTGCTCAGCTCACTGTCCGGTGGTGAGGTGCTGTTCATCGACGAGATCCACCGGGTGGCCCGGGCGGCCGAGGAGATGCTGTACGTGGCCATGGAGGACTACCGGGTCGACGTCATCGTCGGCAAGGGTCCCGGTGCCACGGCCATTCCGCTGCAGCTGGAACCGTTCACCCTGGTGGGGGCCACCACCAGGGCCGGGTTGCTGCCGGCGCCGCTGCGGGACCGGTTCGGGTTCACCGCGCACCTGGACTTCTACAGCACTGAGGATCTGACCACGGTGGTGCACCGGTCGGCGGCGTTGCTGGACATCCAGGTCACCGAACAGGGGGCCGTCGAGATCGCGGGCCGGTCCAGGGGGACCCCGCGGATCGCCAACCGGTTGCTGCGCCGGGTCCGCGACTGGGCCCAGGTCAAGGGCGACGGTGTGCTCGACCTGGCGGCCGCGCAGGCCGCGCTGCGGGTCTACGAGGTGGACGAGGCCGGCCTGGACCGGCTGGACCGGGCGGTGCTGCGGGCCCTGTGCACCAGGTTCGGCGGCGGACCGGTGGGGTTGTCGACCTTGGCCGTCACGGTCGGTGAGGAACCGGAGACGGTCGAGACCGTGGCCGAGCCGTTTCTGGTGCGGGAAGGGCTGATCGCCCGCAGCCCGCGTGGCCGGGTGGCCACCGCTCGTACCTGGGCGCACCTGAATCTCACCCCACCGCCGGGATCCGGAGGCCGGCAACTCGATTTCGCTGTGAAGCGTTCCGACCCGGGGAGCTGAACACGACGCCAGATCACAAACAACCCATACCGGTGCCGGTACCGTCGGTTCGTCGCCTACCATCGTGAGGTTGCGTGCCGGCCTCACCGGCGAACCGAATCGTAAACGACGACAGGAAGTGACGTGGCCGCAGACAAGCGTAAGTTTGCTTGGGCGAAGCTGATCGCTCTGGCGCTGGTGGTGGCGGCGGTGTTCGGATCGGTGGCTGCCGGCAGCCGGTGGTCCGGCGCCTCCTGGTCTCCACGGCTGGCCTTGGACCTGGCAGGCGGCACTCAGATCGTGTTGACGCCTCGGTTGGTGGACCGCGACGACCAGCAGGTCACCGACGAATCGTTGAACGAGGCCATCGCGATCATCCGTCAGCGGGTGGACTCCTCCGGCGTGGCCGAAGCGGAGATTACCCGCCAGGGCAGCAACAACATCGTGGTCAGCCTGCCCGGCGACCCGGCCGAGCAGGAGAGCGCGATCCGGCTGGTCAGCCAATCGGCGCAGCTGTCCTTCCGGACCGTGATGGATGTTTCCGAGCCGACCCCGATGACCGACCCGGCCGCCCAGCCACCCGCAGGGGGCGAGCCGGGTGGGCAAGGTCAGCCGGGTGGGCAAGGTCAGCCGGGTGGCCAAGGTCAGCCGGGCGGCCAAGGTGAGCAAGGCGGCCAACCCGCCCCGGACCCGGCCGTGCAGCCCAGCGGCCAGACCGATCAGCGCGCCGTTCCACGGGCCCTGCTGTCGCAGTCCTCGCAGCGGTCCCGGCAGTCACAGGCGGCGCCAGCCGCACAAGCCGTCCCGGCCACCGATACCCCCGATCCCGCCCCGACACCGGGTGTCCCCGGTCAGCCGCCGCCGCCGTCGCAGCTGATCACCCCCGAGATCACCGAGGAGTACATCGCGCTGGACTGCACCGACCCGGCCAGCCGGGCCGGCGGCGGAAAATCCGATCCGGCCCAGGTGCTGGTCACCTGTTCGCGGGACGGCAAGGCCAAGTACCTGTTGGCGCCGGTGTCGATGACCGGTTCCCAAGTGGCTACCGCCGAGGCCAGGATGGCCCGCAACGAACAGGGCCAGACCACCGGTGGGTGGGAGGTCGGGCTCACCATGAAGAAAGACGCTGTGAAGGCCTACGCGGACCTGACCAGCAAGCTCGTGGCAGCCTCCCAGCCGGAGAACCAGCTCGGCATCGTGCTGGACGATTTGGTGGTGGTTGCGCCGGTGCAACAAGCAGCCATCACCGACGGCCAGTCCCGGATCACCGGTGGCTTCTCCCGGCAAGAGGCGGCCGAACTTGCCAACCAGCTGAAGTTCGGCGCGCTGCCGATGTCCTTCGATGTGCAGACTCAGGACCAGATCTCGGCATTGCTCGGCTCCGAGCAGTTGCGCAACGGCTTGCTGGCCGGGCTGGTCGGCCTGGTCTTGGTGGCGCTGTATTCGCTGGCGCAGTACCGGGCACTGGGCCTGGTGACGATGGCCAGCCTGGTGGTGGCCGGTGCGCTGGCCTTCGGGATGATCCTGCTGCTGGGCTGGACGTACGGTTACCGGCTGAGCTTGCCCGGTGTGGCCGGGCTGATCGTGGCCATCGGTGTGACCGCCGACTCGTTCATCGTCTACTTCGAACGGATCCGCGACGAGGTCCGCGACGGCCGGGCGCTCGCCTCCGCGGTGGAACGAGCCTGGTCGCGGGCGCGGCGCACCATCATCATCTCCGACCTGGTCAACATCCTGGCCGCCGGGGTGCTCTATCTGCTGGCCGTCGGCGGGGTGCGCGGCTTCGCCTTCACCCTCGGCCTGACCACGATCATCGACCTCATCGTCGTCATCCTGTTCACCCACCCGGTGGTCTCGTTGCTGGCCCGGACCGAGTTCTTCGGCAACGGGCACCCGCTGTCCGGTTTCGGTGCCGCCCAGCTGGGCCGGGAGCCCACCTACGCCGGCCGCGCCCGGCGCCGCTCGGCCAAGCCGGCCGCCGTGTCCGCGTCCACCGGCGCGAAGGCCGAACAGAAAACCGAGGAACTCGTCGGGGCCGGAGCCGCAATGACCATCGCCGAACGCAAGGCGGCACGGGCGCGGGCCGCCCAGCAGGGCGAGCAGGCGAAGACCGGGGGTAAGGAAGTCTGATGTTTTCATTGGCCAGACTCGGTAACGACCTGTACAGCGGCGAACGCAGCATCGACTTCGTCGGCAACTGGAAACGGTGGCTGGGCCTCGGCGGGCTGCTGACGGCGGTCTCCGCGTTGCTCATCGCGATCAATGGGTTCAACCCGGGCATCGAATTCCGTGGCGGCACGCAGTTCCGGGTGCAAGCCGGAGCCGACGCCGAGCAGAGCGTGGCCACCGATGCGGTCGCGAAGGTGCTGGGCGAGACCACTGAGGCCAGGGTCAGCCTCGTCGGCGAACAGACCGTGCAGGTGCAGACCCAGACCATGACCGAACAGCAGAAGACCGAGTTGCGCGAGGCGCTGGCCGCCGGTTACGGCGTGCCTGCGGGTGAGGTGACCGCAAGTTTCGTCGGCGCCTCCTGGGGCCAGGACGTGACCCGGCAGGCTTTGACCGGTCTAGTGGTTTTCCTGGTGCTGGTCAGCGTGCTGCTCATCGTGTACTTCCGGGCCTGGCAGATGGCGGTGGCGGCACTGGTGGCGCTCGCCCACGATCTGTTGATTACCGCCGGGGTGTACTCGGCCACCGGATTCGAGGTGACGCCGGCCGCGGTCATCGGGTTCCTCACCATTCTCGGCTACTCGCTGTACGACACGATGGTGGTCTTCGACAAGGTCCGTGAGAACACGAAAGCCGCACTGCTGCACGGCACCTCCACCTACGCGGAGGCCGCCAACACGGCCATCAACCAGACCGTGGTGCGCTCGATCAACACCTCGGTGGTGGCGTTGCTGCCGGTGGCGGCCATCCTGTTCATCGGGGCGTTCCTGCTGGGGGCGGGCACGCTGAAGGACATTTCGCTGGCACTGCTGGTGGGCATGCTGGTGGGCACCTTCTCGTCGGTTTTCATCGCGACCCCGCTGTTGGTGGCATTGCGTGGCCGGGATGCACAGGTCCGGGCGCTAGCCGATAGGGTCGCGGTGGCCCGAGGTACCCGTGAACCGGTCACGGTGGGCGCGACGAAGAGTGAGGCGACCAGTGAGTCGGACCAAGCAAGCGAGACTTGAACAGCATCGGAGCAACGTGAAACGGCTGCTCCGGGAGATCCCCGACTTTCCTGAGCCGGGCGTGTTGTTCCGGGACATCACTCCGGTACTCGCCGACCCGGACGGGCTACGTGCCGTGGTCGAGGGCATGGTCGAGATGTCCACCACCCCGTTGGATGTCGTCGCCGGCATCGAAGCCCGGGGTTTCGTGCTGGGCACCCCCATCGCCATGACCAGCCACCGCGGTTTCGTGGCCATCCGGAAGAAGGGCAAGCTGCCGCAACCGACGATGAGCGTCGCCTACGACCTGGAATACGGCCAGGCCGAGGTCGAGATCGGTGCAGGTGCCATCGAGCCCGGATCCCAGGTGGTCGTCGTCGACGACGTACTGGCCACCGGGGGGACCGCGGAGGCCGCCTGCCGGCTGGTCGAACAAGCCGGCGCGAGCGTCGTCAACGTCGTCTTCCTGATGGAGCTTGCCGGGCTCGGTGGCCGGGAGAAGCTGGGGGACCGGCAAGTCAACGCGCTGCTGACGTTGGACTAGCCGACCGGCCTCAGGCTGCCTGCCCCGCGAGTTGCTGGGCCACCGTCGGGCCCGGCTCGCGCACCCCCTGCAGCTGGGTGGCCAGTTCGAGGACGGTCCGGTGTTGGGCACTCTGCAGAATCTGCACCAGGGGCTGTACCGGACGGTCGTGCCACAACGCGATCAGTTCCGGCGCCAGTCCGGCGCTGCGTCCGTGGTCGACGATCAGGCTCAGGCAGCAGGCCAGGGCCTCTTCATGCTCACCGACGTTGATGGCGGCCCGTAGCCGGGCGAAGGTGAGGTTCGCGTTGTTCACGGTCATCCGGGTGGTGGTCGACTCCACCGCGTTGAGCGTGCGCAACAAATCCAGCGCCCGCTCGAAACGGCCGGTCGCCAGCAGCAGCTGCACCCGCAACCAGGCGGTTGCGGTGTCACTGGCCTGCTCGGCGCTCGCCAAGAGTTCGATGATCTCCGCGGCCCGCTCGTGGCGGCCCAACTCGATCAGCAGCTCGGTGTATTTCTCCAGGCCCCACAGGCGGTATCCGGAGGTAGCGTCCGCCATCGCGGCCAGTTGCTCGTAATCGGCGATCGCCGCTTCTGGGTCGCTGGGAGCCAGCGATCGGGCCCGGTCCACCAGCGGCTGGATCAGCTCGCCCAGATCCCGGCCGGCCGCTAGGCCCTTGGTGATTTCGGCGTCGGCCAGGGCGGCGTTGCGGGCCAGCTTTGCCGGCATGTGGGCGGCGCGGTAACCGACGTGGTCCACCGAGATGACGCTGGCATCGGTGTGGATCGCCCGCAGCCCTCGCTTCCCGCGTCGTGGCGCTACCTGTTCGTGCACCGCGCCCACGTACTTGGCTTTGCGTGGATCCAACAGCCGTACCGAGGGGAACGTCGACTCCCGGGCGCCGGCATCGTTGATCAGTGACATCTGCACTGTCATGCCCTCGGCCGTCTCGTTGGCCCGGCGCAGCAAGGCGCGCAACTGAGCCACGTCCGCGCTCACCCGCTCGTCCGCGTCGATGATCAGTACCCAGCGAGACCGGGTGAGGCCGATGGCCGCGTTGCGGGCCGCCGCGAAATCACCGGTCCAGCTGCCCTGGTGGACTCGGGCGCCGTGTGCGGCGGCGATGTCCTGGGTGCCGTCGGTGGATCCGGTGTCGTAGACCACGACGTCGCTGAGCAACGGGCGCAGCGCATTGAGCGAGTCCAGGCAGCCAGCCAGCATGGCCGACTCGTTCTTCACGATCAGCGCCGCGGACAGCAGGGAACGAGCCATATTTTCAGTATCGGCTCATCATGGCACAGGTTTAAGGACGTGAGCACGAGGGTTGCATCACGCCGGTGAGTGCTGCATCACCCCCGAGTGGACACGGTGGGTGAGGCTGAACACACTACAGTAGGAGGGACCGCCCACCGGGAATCAGGAGTCCTACCGTGGCAACCGTCCAACCTGATCCGGGCTCATCCGGCCCGCGGCACTTACCTGCCCCCGCCGAGCCCGAGCGTGGCGACCACGAGGGGCCCGGGCTGGGATTGCGGGCCCGGTTGGTTCGTTTCGGTAGTCGCAGTTCCACCTTGCCGATGCTGGACCCGTTGCTGTGCATCGTGCGCAATACCCACCCGAAAGCGGACGTATCCCTGATCGAGCGCGCCTACCTGCGCGCCGAACAGGCGCACAAAGGGCAGCTGCGCAAGAGCGGGGACGAGTACATCACCCATCCGCTGGCCGTGGCCACGATCCTGGCCGAGCTGGGCATGCCACCGCCCACGCTGGCTGCCGCGCTGTTGCACGACACGGTGGAGGACACCGACTACACCCTGAAGCAGCTGACCGAGGAGTTCGGCGAAGAGATCGCCATGCTGGTGGACGGCGTCACCAAGCTGGACAAGGTGACCTACGGGGAGGCCGCCCAGGCCGAGACCGTCCGCAAGATGATCGTCGCCATGGCCCGCGACATCCGGGTGCTGGTGATCAAGCTGGCCGACCGGGTGCACAACGCCCGGACGTGGCGGTACGTGGCCAAGGAGTCCGCCGACCGTAAAGCCACCGAAACCCTGGAGATCTATGCGCCGCTGGCGCACCGGATGGGGATGAACACGATCAAGTGGGAGCTGGAGGATCTGTCCTTCGCTCAGCTGTACCCCGGTATGTACGACGAGATCGTTCGGATGGTGGCCGGCCGGGCGCCGGAGCGGGAGAAGTACCTGGAAGAGGTGCGCAGCGTCATCGAGGAGGATCTCAAGGGTGCCCGCATCAAAGGCAACGTCACCGGGCGGCCGAAGCACTACTACTCCATTTACCAGAAGATGGTGCTGCGCGGCCGGGAGTTCACCGACATCTACGACCTGGTCGGGGTGCGGGTCCTGGTACAGACCGTCCGTGACTGCTACGCGGTTCTCGGCGCGTTGCACGCGCGGTGGAACCCGGTGCCCGGGCGGTTCAAGGACTACATCGCGATGCCCAAGTTCAACATGTACCAGTCGTTGCATACGACGGTCATCGGGCCCGGCGGCAAACCGGTAGAGGTCCAGATCCGCACGCACGCGATGCACCAGCGGGCGGAACTGGGGGTGGCCGCGCACTGGAAGTACAAGAGTGGCGACAAGGACGGGGACTTCCAGATCAACGACATGGCGTGGTTGCGTCAGCTGCTGGAATGGCAGAAGGAAACCGGCGATCCAGGAGAGTTCCTGGACTCGTTGCGTTTCGAGATGAACGTCGGGGAAGTTTTCGTTTTTACCCCGAAAGGCGATGTCCAGGCACTGCCGGCGGGCTCCACACCGGTCGATTTCGCCTACGCGGTGCATACCGAGGTAGGGCACCGCACGATGGGCGCGAAGGTCAACGGCAAACTGGTCGCCTTGGACGTGGCGTTGGAGAACGGGGACGTGGTGGAGGTCTTTACCACCAAGTCCGTGGACGCCGCACCCAGCCGGGACTGGCTCAGCTTCGTGAAATCCCCACGGGCGCGCAACAAGATCCGCCAGTGGTTCACCAAGGAGCGCCGCGAGGAGGCCATCGACCGCGGCCGCGAACAGATGGCGCGGGCGATGCGCAAGCAGCACCTGCCACTCCAGCGGTTGATGAACCACGACTCGCTGGCGGCGCTGGCCAACGAGATGCGCTACCCCGACGTGTCCTCGTTGTACGCCGCGGTGGGAGAGAGCCAGACCTCGGCGCAGAACGTGGTGGCCAAGCTGGTGGCTCTGCTCGGTGGCGAGGACGCCGCGGAGGAGGACCTGGCCGAGGCGACGCTGCCGGAGAAGGTGACCACCACCAGAGGACGGCATCCGGACCCCGGTGTGGTCGTGGTGGGCGCCAAGGGCACGTGGGTGAAGTTGGCGCGTTGCTGCACTCCGGTGCCGGGCGATGAGATTGTCGGGTTCATCACCAAGGGAGCAGGCGTCTCGGTGCATCGCCGTGACTGCACGAACGTGGACGACCTGCTCAACCGGCCGGAGCGGATCGTCGAGGTCGAGTGGTCGGTGGGTGCCGCATCGGTATTCCTGGTGCAGATCAAGGTGGAGGCGCTGGATCGGGCCGGGCTGCTGGCCGACATCTCGAGCGTGCTGGCCGAGCACCATCTCAGCATCCTGTCCGCATCGATGACCACCTCCCGGGACCGGGTGGCCACGTCCAAGTACACCTTCGAAATGGGCGATGCCAACCACCTGGAGCATGTGCTGCGCGCGATCCGCGGGGTCGACGGGGTGTTCTCGGCCGGCCGGGTCACCGGTGGGGCCACCGCCCGGCCGAAAGACAATCCCGCTGCGGCCGGGCCGGTTCTCGGCAGCGCCGATGCCGGCGCCGGTACTGCCTCGAACGCGCTCAGGCTGCGTCAGGACAGTCCGCAGCAGGCCGATGAGGTCGGCACGGAGTCGGCGTAGTAGTCGGTTGCCCGGGCGTCGCCGAACCCGCTACCCGGACAGTTTGGCGATCTGCTCGCGCCAGGCACGCTTGGTGTCCAGCGCTTCCTTGGCCTCCTTGACGGCGCGCTGGTCACCGGACTCCTTCGCCGTGCGCAGATCCCGTTGCAGGTCGGCGATGGACTTGTCCAGTTGGTCCAGCGCGCTGCTGGCACGGGCCTGGGTCTCCGGGTTGCCGCGCCGCCACTTGTCCTGTTCGGCATCCCGGACCGCCTGCTCCACCGCACGCAGCCGCCGCTCCACCCCGGACAGCGCCGAGCGGGGAACCTTGCCTACCTGATCCCACCGCTCGTGCACGGAACGCAGCGTGGCCTTGGCCGCGCCGACATTCTTCACCGGCAGCAGCGCTTCCGCCTGGGCCAGCAACTCTTCCTTCTTCACCAGGTTGGCGGCGAACTCCTGGTCCTGCTCGGCCTGCTTGGCCGACCGGGCCGCGAAGAAAGCGTCCTGGGCCGCCCGGAACCGCGCCCACAAGGCGTCGTCGTCCTTTCGGGACGCCCGACCGGCCTGCTTCCACTGCGTCATCAGGTCCCGGTAGGCGGCCGACGTGCCCCGCCAGTCGGTAGACGTGGACAAGTCCTCGGCCTGGGCAACCAGCTTCTTCTTGGCCGCCTTGGCCGCGTCCTGCTCACTGTGCAGTTTGCTGAAGAAGGTTCGTCTGGCCCGGTCGAAAGAGTTTCGGGCGTGGCTGAATCGTTTCCACAGCTCGTCCTCGTCGGCCTTGTTCAACCGTGGCCCACCGGACTGCGCGGCCTTCCACGCCTCGAACAGTTCCTTCATCCGGTCCCCGGCCGGCCGCCACTGCATCTTCTGCGGGTCCGTGGCGGCGATCTTCTCCGCCTCGGCGACCAGTTCCTGCCGAGCAGCCTTGGCTTCCTCCCGGGCCCGGGCTTTCGCCTGCGCGGCCTCTTCCCGGCGGGACTGCAACCCGCTGAGCAGGGCGTCCACTCTGGCCTCCAGCGCGGTCAGGTCACCGACCACGTTGACCTCGGGCAGCCCGACCTTCACCTGCTCCAGCGCCTCACCGACCTCCTTGACCGGTGGGTCCGGCAGGGCCAGCCGTTGCTCGGCAAGGTCCAGCATCGACACGATCTCGTCGTACTTGTGGCCGAAGTAGGCCAGGGCATCCGCCTCGGACGCGTGCGGGTAGGAGCCCACCGAACGTTCCCCGTCGGCGGTGCGAACGTACACCGTCCCGTCGGTGTCGACCCGGCCCCACTGGCTGGGATCGCTGGTGTGGCTCGGATCGCCGGGACCGACGACGACGGTCACCGCGGGCTGTCGCGGAATCGATCCACCGGCGGACGCAGGCTGACCCGGGGCCGGCCTCGGGCCCGGGCGCGGCCCGGGCTTGGGTGTCGAACTCACCGAACGCTCACTTCCTCCATCACGGTGGCCCGGGCCGGGGCGGTTTGGTCGGGTGCAAGTCCACCTTTGGCGATGCCGCGCACGACGTCAAGCCCATGATCGACCCGCCCGAACACCGTGTAGCCGCCCGCCGCATCGGCAGGGATCGAGGAATCCGCGTAGACGATGAAGAACTGGCTGCCATTGCTGTACCCGTCGTTGCCCACTCGCGCCATCGCCAGCGTACCGGCGGGGTAGACGTTGTCGGCGGGAGCGTTCTCCACCGGGCCGAAGGAATAACCGGGTCCGCCTCGGCCGGTGCCGGTCGGGTCGCCGCACTGCAGCACGAAGATGCCGGTGGTGGTCAGCCGGTGGCATGTGGTGTCGTCGAAGTAGCCGTCCTGGGCCAGGGTGACGAAGTTCGCCACCGCCGCCGGTGCCGCCTTCCCGGTCAGGGCGAGCCGCAGCGTGCCGTGATTGGTGCGGATCGTCGCCTCCCAGTCCCGGTCCTGGGCCAATGCGGGGTCTGGGGCGGCCGAACCGGGCGAGGAGGCCGGTCCGGCTTCCGCGGCGTCGTCCGCGGGCGGCGGTGTTGCGGTGCTCCCGGGTGCCGGGCCTGAATCGCCGGACAGCCGCCACGAGGTAACCAAGACGGCTGCCGATGCCGTCGCCGCGACCAGGACAAGAAGCCCGATGAGTACCGCGCGGCGCGGCGAGTCGGCGGGCATATGCGTCATTCTAGGACGGCTGTGGACCTATGGTGATCGCCTTGGTGCGGTTCGGCTAGGCTCGTCCGGTGCTGGTTACCGCGTTCCCTTCACCGATCTTCGCCGCCAACTGCTTCATCCTCGCGCCCGCGGCCGGCGAGGAGTGTCTCGTCGTGGATCCGGGCATCGAGGCGAACGACTGGGTAGCCGACACGGTGCGCGAGCATAAGCTGCGCCCGGCCGCGGTGCTGCTGACGCACGGGCACCTGGACCACGTGTACACCGTGACCCCGGTGTGCACGACCTACGAGGTACCCGCGCTCATCCACGGCGAGGACAGCTACCGGTTGTCCGACCCGATCTCGACGATGAGTCCGGAGCTGGTGGCGATGCTGGAGCAGCAGTTCGGGGCCAAGAGCACGTGGGCCGAGCCGTCGGAGATCCGCACCCTGACCGACACCCAGCACATCGAGATCGCCGGACTGGACGTGCAGGTCATTCACGCGCCCGGGCACACCGAGGGCTCGGCGATGTTCCACCTGCCCGGGATACCGGACGCCGTCGCGGCCGCCCCGGCCAACGCCGCGCACCCGGCCAGCACCGTGTTGTCCGGTGACGTGTTGTTCGCCGGCGGCATCGGGCGCACCGATCTGCCCGGCGGCGACAGCGACGCGATGCGCACGTCGTTGCGGGAGAAGGTAATGGCGCTGCCGGACGACGCGCTCGTGCTGCCCGGGCACGGCCCCGGCACCCTGATGGCCCGGGAGCGCGTCACCAACCCGTATTTAAGTGAGCAGTTCCTGAGCGCCACCGGCCCGTTCTGAGCGGCCGCACCCTCAGCTGTCCCGAGTTCCCGACCCCGCGAGACACCCATGGCTTCCCGACGTTCCTCCCTGTCCGGCTTCCCGGAATGGACCCCCGCTCAGCAATCGGTGGAGAACAAGGTCGTCGACGTGCTGGCCCACACGTTCCAGCTGCACGGTTTCACCAGCCTGCAGACCCGCTGCGTCGAACCGCTTGACGTGCTGCTGCGCAAGGGCGAAATCGACAAGGAGGTCTACGGCGTGCGCCGGCTGGCCGAACTGGCCGGTGCGGACGCGAGTGCGGAATCACTGGCTCTGCATTTCGATCTCACCGTGCCGTTCGCCCGCTACGTGGTCGAGAACGCCGGCACCTTGGTCTTCCCCTTCCGTCGCTACCAGATTCAGAAGGTCTGGCGCGGCGAGCGCCCGCAAGAGGGCCGCTACCGGGAGTTCGTGCAAGCGGACATCGACATCGTGGACCGGGACATCCTGCCGTTCCACTACGAGGTAGAGGTGGCGCTGGTGATGGCCGAGGCGTTCGCCCGGCTGCAAGACCTGGGACTGCCCGCCATCACGATCAGGGTGAACAACCGGAAACTGGTCGAAGGATTCGCCCGCGGCGCCGGGGCAGCGGACTCCGCCGCCGTGCTGCGCGCCCTCGACCGGTTGGACAAGATGGGCGCGCAGCGGGTCCGGGCCGATCTGGTCGAGGCGGGTCTGGACGAGGCGGGCGCGGCGTCCTGCCTGGCGCTGGCCGGGATACGCGGCGGTGTCGAGGTGATCGATCAGGTGCGCCAGCTGGGCGTCGGACACGACCTGCTGGAGGAGGGGCTGGCCGAACTGGCGGCGGTGCTCTCGGCGGCCGCGGAGCAGGCACCCGGCGCGCTGGTGGCCGACTTGTCGATCGCTCGTGGCCTGGACTACTACACCGGCACCGTCTACGAATCGACGATGCGTGGGTTGGCGTCCGTCGGGTCGGTGTGCTCCGGCGGGCGGTACGACTCGCTGGCCGGGGACGGCAAACAGACCTACCCCGGGGTGGGCATCAGCTTCGGCCTCACCAGGGCACTGGGTGTGCTGTTCGGGCGTGGCCTGACCGCGGACCGGTCCGTGCCCAGCTGCGTGCTGGTGGCGTTGCCCAGCGAAGACACCCGGCCGGTGGCCCGGCAGCGGGCGGCCGCGTTGCGGGCCCGCGGCATCGCGGCGCAGGTGATGCCCAGCCCGGACAAGTTCGGCAAACAGATCCGGTTCGCCGACCGCCGCGGCATCCCGTACGTGTGGTTCCCCGGCCCGGACGGGGAACCGGACTCGGTCAAGGACATCCGTACCGGCGAACAGGTTCAGGCCGATGCGGGGTCCTGGACCCCGCCGCAGGCCGACCTGACGCCGCAGGTGGTGCCCGGGTAGGGCCCTACCGCCCCCGGCCGGTGAGGTGCCCGGTCAAGAGTACGTTCGGTCTGTCCGATAGATCGCCTGTGACGTCTTTGACCCGCGTTGTCCTTGAGCTGGATCCGCAAACCCCGGCCACCGGTTCGACCGTGCTGGCCACCGCCATCGCCACCTTGCCGGGAGTGGCAGAACTGGTGCTGGTGCTACGCGGCGTCGACGAGGTGACCCAGGAGCACGCCGACCAGGTGGTCGCGGTGTGCGCGCAGGCGGCCCCTGGGGCGGCGCTGCCGGACATCGTGCTGCTGGGCGAGGCGGAGGCCACGGATCTCGAGTGTGCGGTGCGGGTCACGGCCACCGGTGAGCCGTTGGCGGATGCGCAGGCAGTGGTGCTGATCTCGGCGCTTGCGGTGCGGTCCTGGGACCAGGCCGATGGCCGCGCTTCGGCGCAGCCCGCAGGATTGCCGCGGACCCCTGCAGGCACCGTCTCGGCCACCGCGGTGCCGCAGCCGCGTTCCGCCGAACCGGCCGGTGCGGGCGCACAGAACCTGCGCCTGCGGGACCAGCTGATCGCCCGGCGAGACGCCGCCCGGGCCGCCGGCCCCGCCCACGTGCGGCCGGTGATCGCCGTGGTGGCCCAGGTCCAGTCCAGTTTCGGCGCGATCGACAGCGTGTGCCGGGCCTTGCACGAGCACCCGGACGTCGACCTGCAGGTGGTGTGCGTGGACAGTGAGCATGACCGCAGGCCGCACAGCACAGCCGATTTCGTCGCCGGACACGGATACCCGACCCAAGGGCCGGACTGGCTGGCGGCTCAGCTGGCCGACCCGGCGAGCCCGCTGCGGGCAGTATTCTTCTACGACCCGTGGGACGGGTTGCGCCCCTCGCCCGCCACCGCACAGGACGTGGTCAACGCCGGCGTGCGGGTGGCCTACGTCCCCTACGGCACCAACGTCGGGGCGGGTGAGAAGACGATGCAGCTGGCCTACAACACCCCGATGCACCAGCTGGCCTGGCGGGCTTTCGCCCGCTCCCCGGTGCAACGCGGCCTGTACCGGCAGTTCTGCGTCGCCGGTGACCAACATGTGCGGGTGCTCGGGTTGCCCAAGTACGACCGGATCGCCACCCTGGATCCGGCCGGGGAAGGGATCGAGGTGGCTTGTGACGGGCCGGTGGTGCTGTGGAACCCGCATTTTACTTTCGGCCCGGACGGCTGGTCCACCTTCCGCAGCTACCTGGATCGCCTGTTGCGGTACGCCGCCGATCATCAGGACTTCACATTGCTGATCCGCCCGCACTTCCGGCTGTTCACCGACCTGCCCGCCAGCACCGAGGGTGCGGCGTTGCTGTCTCGGATGACCGCGGCGGCGCAGCGGCGGCACAACGTCGTCCTGGACCGTGGCGAGGACTACCTGCCGGCGTTCCGGACCGCGGACGCGATGCTCAGCGATGCCAGTTCGCTGCTGAGCGAGTTCATGGCGCTCGGCCGTCCGGCGCTGTATTTGCACCGCATCGACGGGCCCGGCGTAACCGCTGACGCTCAGTACTTCTTCAACACCGACGTGGCTACCAGTTGGCCTGCGGTGCAAGGGTTCCTCGACCAGGTCCGGGCCGGCCGCGACCCCTTCGCCGAACACCGGAAGAATCTGGTGCACAGGCATTTTCCGATGCTGGACGGTTCCGCGGGAGCTCGCATCGTCGATGAGGTGCTCGCCGGTCTGGCGGCCGAGGGCGCGCTGACGCAGCCGGCGGCGGCCCGGTGAACGCCGCCCAGGCCGGTCGAACAGGTACCGCGCCAGGTCCGGCCGGGCGCACCAGGATCAGCGGTACCCCGGTGCCCATCGACCCGGCGGCGGTGCAGGCGTTCTTTGCCGGCCGGGGTTGCGGTGTGAGCGAGGATCATCCGTTGACCAGCGTGCTCTACCAGGACCACGACCCGGGCCTGGCCGAGCGCCGTGACGCGCACGAGAAGCAGGTCGCGATGCCGCTGCTGAGGTTGGCGGCGGGGTTTCGGGTGCTGGATGTCGGCTGCGGTATCGGCCGCTGGGCAGGCCCTGTGCTGGCTGCCGGATCCGACTATGTCGGAGTCGATTACAGCGCCGAGGTGTTGGCGGTGGGTGCGCGCCGGCATCCCGGTGCGCGATTCGTGCACGCCTCAATGACCGGTTTACAGCAGCCCGCGGTATCCGCGCAGCTGCGGGATTGTGACGGGGCGACGGGATTCGAGCGCATCATCATGGTCGGGGTGCTGATGTACGCCAACGACGAGGACGTGGCCGCCGCCCTGACCGGGGTGGCCGCCCTGGCCCGCCCCGGAGGCATCGTCTACCTGCGGGAGCCGACGGCCATCCGGCAGCGGCTGACGTTGCGCGGGCACTGGTCGGAGGAGCTGGGTGCCGAGTACAACGCGATCTACCGGACCAGGGACGAACTGCTGGCCGCGATCGCCGTGCACGCACCGGCGTTACGGGTGGTTTCCGATGCCGACCTCTACCCGCCGGAACTGAACAACCGCAACGAGACCCGGCAGCGCTATTGCATGCTGGAGCGGACGTGAGATCTGCGGTGCCCGGGGGCACCTGCTTCGCCTTCGACCTCGACGGCACCATCACCAGCGAGGAGATTCTGCCGGTCGTCGCCGGGCAGCTGGGGTTGCAGCGTGAGATGGCCACTCTCACTGAGCTGACGCTGGCCGGGCTCATCGACTTCCGGGATTCGTTCGTGCTGCGATGCGCCATCCTGCGGGCGGTGCCGGTCAGCACGGTGCGCGACATCGTCGCCGAGATCGAGCTGTCCGAGGCGGTGGCCCAGTTCATCCGGGCCAACCGGGACCGCTGCGCTGTGGTCACGGGCAACCTGGATGCTTGGATCACCCCGATCACCGACCGGCTCGGCTGTCCGGTGTTCAGTTCGGTCGCGGCCACCGACGGCGACCGGCTCACCGGCATCGACCATGTGCTGACCAAGTCCGAAGCCGCGACCCAGCTGCGGGAGAGTTTCGAGCGCATCGTCGCCGTCGGTGACAGCGTCAACGATGTGCCGTTGTTCGCCGGAGCGGACGTCAGAATCGCCTTCGGCGGCGTGCACGATCCGGCCGCCCAGCTGGTGGAGGTGGCCGACTACATCACTTACCGAGAGGAGGCGCTGTGCCGCGTCCTGACCACGCTGTCATAGCCGCCGCCGGTTTCGGCTCCCGGCTGGGCCGCGGGCACCCCAAGTGCCTGCTGGAAGTGGCCGGGAAACCGTTGTTGCGCTGGCAACTCGACCTGCTCACCGACGTGCCCGACGTGCGCGTGGTCGTCGGCTTCCAAGAAGATGCGGTGACCGATCTGGCCCGCCGGTTGCGCCCGGATGTGACCATCGTGCGCAACCCGGCCTTCGCCGGCACCTCGGCGCTGGCCAGCTACGCCTTGGGCGGGCGGTACGTGGCTGAGCCGTGTCTGTTCATGGACGGCGACATCATCTTCGACCCGGTCACGTTCCAGGCATTCTGCGAGCGGGCGGGCGACCGGCCGCTGGTGGGCTACACCGACGCCAAGACTCAGGATCCGGTGTACGTGGACATCGACGAACCGGCCCAGCTGGTGCGCGGTTTCAGCCGGACCGATGTGTCGGCGTTCGAGTGGGCCAACCTCTTGTGCGTGCCGGGGGACGCATTGGAGCAGGGTTTGCCGGGGCGTCCCGCCTCGGCGAGCACCGTGTTCGAGTACCTGCGCACGCAGCTGGCGCCGGTGGCCGGTCTGGGCGCGGCGTATCTGCGCTCCTATGAGATCGATCGTCCGCAAGACCTGGCGGTGGCAATCGCGGCGTTGGCGCCGGGCGGGGCCCTCGAGCCCACGGCGCGGATCCCGGCCCAGCGCCGGGCGCGCTTGCCGATCAGCTAGCCGGGGCTGTTCGTGAGCTCAGCCCGCCGGCCCGGGTGCCCCAGGCGGCCGACGTTCCCCGTCAGCTTCCGCCCATATCGCCTACATCGGCCCCTAGGGCGCCGTTAGGCGACGTATGGCGCCGGCGCGCCGCTACCCGACGTACCTCAACGGCGCCATAGGGTCCAGGTTGTCCGATTGACGATGCGAGCGCCTCGCGACATAAACGGCCTCAACATGCCCTCACCGGACACGCCGAGCAGCCCGGCGGGGGCGCAGGGACCGGTGGGGGCGGAGGGACCGGCGGGGCACAGGGACCGGCGGGGGCGCAGGGACCCGGCCGGCCATTGGGCGGCAACGCGATGCCTGCCGCGGCGGCACCTGGGTCCGGCGTGTCGCCGACTCGGGAGCTTTTACCGGGTTCCCCGATGCGTCCAGCAGCCGTGCGGAGGACGTGGCGCGGGCGGCGCTCGCTGAGGAGACCCCGGTCACGCTGCTCGGCGTCAACACGGGTTTCAGCATCCGTAGCCGGACTGAGCGGTCAGCGCGGTGGGCGTGAGACCTGTGCCGGGCGCCGCAGTGACCTGGTTCGCCGGAGTGCTCTGGTGCGCCGGAATGCTCTGGTGCGCCACAGTCTCTTGGCTTTCCGGCGGACCGTCCGCGCAGCCGGCCGCACGTGATTGCGCCACCGCCACGTGACCCACCCGGCCGCCCCCTGGCACGCCAAGAGCTGAGGTCGCACGCCGCGCGCGCGGCTGCCGGCCAGCAGCCGGGTGAACACCTCAGCCAGCACCCGGGTGTCGTCGCGCGCATCGTGGGCTCGCTGCTGGGTGATTCCGTAATGCTCGGCCAGACTGGACAGCCGGAAGTCCGGCACCGGCACCGCAAGGGAACGGGCCAGGTCGATCGTGCACAACCGATGTGTGGTCGGCAACCGATGCCTGGCGCGGGCTGCCTCGGCGGCCAGGAACGAGTAATCGAAGTCAGCGTTGTGCGCGACCAGGACACGGCCGGCGAGTAGTTGGTTGAG
>PDSI01000053.1 GCA_002748415.1 Micrococcales bacterium
GTCCAGGGTGTGGTCGGCTGCGGCCGAGGGGTGCTCGCACCTGCCGTTCCAGGCCGCAACAGTGGGCAGTGCAGGCGGAATGCCGACGACGGGATGCCGGACCCGGGGCCCTGGGTAGCCCCGCGCACACCAGCCGTTTCGGCCAGCTGTCAAGACGACGAACCAGTCAATGCGGCCCCTACGGCGCCGTCAAGGTACGTCGGGTAGCGGCGCGCCGGCGCCGTACGTCCCCTTACGGCGCCATAGGGGCCGATGTAGGCGGTGCAGCCGACTTGGACGAAATCAGTCCGCACGTCTGGGCGGTGTGCACGGGCCCCCCGGGGGGGCAGGTACGCCCGTCGTTGCGGGCACGCGGCGGGTTCCGAGCCGGTCAGCCCAGCGCCTACGGCGCCGTCGAGGTCTTGGCGTCTGCCGTCAGCCCGGTGCGCGCCGCACCGATAGTTGCGCCGGCGGCGACGTTTCCCTGCCGGTCCTGTCCGGGCTAGCTAGGGTCCGCCCCAGCAGCGTCCCGGCCGCATGCCGCGTCCGCGGCATCGCAAACCCGCTGCACCAGTTCCATTGCCGCCAGCGCCTGTTCGGCACCGACCAGCGGGTCGGCCTGACCGGTGACCACGTCCAGGAAATGCCGCTGTTCGCGGCGAAGAGGCTCACCCGCGTCCAGGAACGGGATCTCCTTGGACCCTCGCTGCCGGTACCGGGCGCCGCGTTCGTCGACGAACTCGACATGCTCGATGCGGTCGATAGTGACCGCTTGGCGAACCAGATCGCCGACCACCTGGACGTCCTTGCCGGTCAGGATGACGTTGCGGCGCTTCTCCTGGCCCATCAGGCTGGCCGTGAACGTGGCGGACAACCCAGTACTGGTGCGCAGCAGCGCAGTACACATGTCGTCCTGCGCCCCGGCCCACATCGCAATGATGTTCTCGACCCGGGCCGGCTCGCCGTCGCGCGCCGCAGCCATCGCCAGGAACAGTTCCAGGTCGTGCACCATCAGGTCACTGACCACGTCACCGAGTCGGCGGTTGCCTCGTGGGCCGATCCGGCGGAACTCGATGTGTTCGGCTTCGCCTGCCCACTGCATCAGCTCCGCCACGGCGGCGTTGAACCGTTCGATGTGACCGACCAGGACCTTGCCGTTGCTGTCCTGAGCCGCGCTGAGAATCTTTCTGGCGGAGTCGATGTCGTGCGCCAGCGGCTTTTCGATCAAGACGTGCTTATGCATGGCGAGCACGTCCCGGGCCAGCGGTTCGTGCAACTCGTTCGGCGCGGCGATGATGACGGCATCCATGAGACCGAGCACGCTGGCCAAGTCTGCTGCGGTACGGAATCCGTTGCTGCCGGCCACGGCCTGTGCCCGGTTCCGATCCGGGTCGACCACGACGACCCGCTCCCACTCCCGCAGGCTGCGAGCCGTCCGGACATGATTGGCGCCCATGATCCCGGCGCCGACGATCGCCAGATCAGCCATCGAGTGCTCCCTTCACCGCGTCGATCACCCGATCGATCTGGTCTATGTCCAGATGATGCCCAACCGGTAGTGACACCACCCGGCGTGCGTAGTCCTCGGCCCGCGGCACCGGATCCGGGGCCACCCGCGGGTGATTGCTCAGGTGCGCGACCTGGCTCATCGCCTGCGGGTAGAACACGTCGCTGCCGATACCGGCCGCGGTCAGCGAGGCTATGAACGCCGCACGCGCCGAGGGGTCGTCCAGCAGCACGGTGAACTGGTGCCACACGTGCTCGAACCCGGCGGGCACGATCGGTGGCCGGAGCCCGGCGACATCAGCCAGCCCGTCCAGGAGTCGTTGCGCGTTGCGGCGACGACGGATGTTGATGTCCTCCAGGAGGGGTACCTGATCGACGACCACCGCGGCGTGCAGGTCGCTCATCCGGTAGTTCGATCCCCAGCCGGCGTAGTCGTAGCGAGCGCGCATCCCTTGATTGCGGATGGTTCGCAGCCGGTCGGCGAGTTGGTCGTCGTCGGTGGTCAAGAGCCCGCCTTCACCGGCACTGAGGTTCTTGGTGGCGTACAAGGAGAAACACCCGATGTCGCCGAGACCGCCGACGGTACCGGTGCCGGAGCCGGAGCCGGTGACGGCGGCGCCGTGGGCCTGGGCCGCGTCCTCGATGACACCCAGCCCGTGCTCGGCCGCGATGGCATGCAGCTGCGGCATGTTCGCCGGCAGGCCGAACAGGTGCACCGGCAGCAGCGCCTTGGTCCGGTCGGTGATCACCTCCCGCACCCGTTGCGGGTCGATGGTGAAATCGGGGGCAATGTCTGCGTAGCGGACGGTGGCGCCCTGGGCCAGGACGGCGTTGACGGTGGCGATGAAGGTGAACGGGGTGGTGATGACCTCGTCGCCCGGGCCGATGTCCAGTGCGCTGATGGCAGCTTGCAGGGCCAGGGTTCCGTTCGCGACGGCCACGCAGTGCTGGGTACCGCTGGCGGCAGCGAAGGCGGCTTCGAGTTCGGCGACCACCGGCCCGGTGGCCAGCCGGCCGGAGTCGAGCACGTGAGCTACTCGTTGCTTGGCCTGGCTGCTCACCCGCACGTCGACCAGTGGTACCCGTGGCTGATTCACGCTGTGCCTTCCTCCGTATCGCCCTGGTCATGGTCGCACCGCCCGCCCGCGGCGGTGGTGCGAATGCCACAACGGCACACCCAGCCGACCTGGCGCGCCGGGTTCCCGAGCATGAGCGCCCATGCGGGCACATCCTTGGTCACCACCGCCCCGGCCCCGACCAGGGCGCCCTCGCCGATGTCGATCCCGCAGACCAGGACCGCCCCCGCACCGATACTGCTGCCGCGGCGCAGCATGGTTTCGCCGATCTGCCAGTCGCCGGTCGCGCGCGGGTTGCGATCGTTGGTGAAAACCGCGCTCGGCCCGACGAACACCTCCTCGGCCAGGGTGACCCCCCGGTACACCGACACGTTGTTCTGCACCTTGCACCGGTCGCCGATGTGCACGCCTGCGTCGACGAAGACGTTGCGGCCCAGCGTGACACCGGCGCCGATGCGGGCACCGGTGCGCACGTGGGTCAGGTGCCAGATCGAGGTGCCGGCACCGATGAGGGCGCCGTCCTCGATCTCGGCACTGGGGTGGACGTACACCTCAGTACCGGTAGTGGTCCGGCTTGTACGGGCCGGCGGGGTCCACACCGATGTAGTCGGCCTGTTCCTTGGACAGCTGGGTGAGCTTGACCCCGAGCGCGTCCAGGTGTGCGCGAGCCACCTTCTCGTCCAAGGGTTTCGGCAACACGTAGACCTGGCTGGCGTACTCGCCGGGCTTGGTGAACAACTCGATCTGGGCCAGCGTCTGGTTGGAGAAAGAGTTACTCATCACGAAACTGGGGTGACCGGTGGCGTTGCCCAGGTTCATCAGACGGCCCTCGGACAACACGATGATGGAGTTGCCACCGGCGAAGGTCCACTCGTGCACCTGGGGCTTGATCTCGGTGCGGGTGACCCCGGCGACCCTGGCCAGCCCGGCCATGTCGATCTCGTTGTCGAAGTGGCCGATGTTGGCCAGGATCGCCTTGTTCTTCATGGCCTGCATGTGCTCGGCGGTGACGACGTCCTTGTTGCCGGTAGCGGTGATCACGATGTCCGCCTCACCCACGACGTCGTCCAGGACGGCCACCTGGTAGCCCTCCATCGACGCCTGCAGCGCGCAGATCGGGTCGATCTCGGTGACGATCACCCGGGCGCCCTGGCCGGCCAGTGATTCGGCGCAGCCCTTGCCGACGTCGCCGAAACCGCACACCACGGCGACTTTTCCGCCGATGAGAACGTCGGTGGCCCGGTTGAGCCCGTCGACCAGGGAATGCCGGCAACCGTACTTGTTGTCGAACTTGGACTTGGTCACCGAGTCGTTGACGTTGATGGCCGGGAACAGCAACTCGCCGGCCTCGGCCAGCTGGTACAGCCGGTGCACGCCGGTGGTGGTCTCCTCGGTGACCCCCTTGATACCTTCGGCGATCCGGGTCCACTTGCCCGGGTCGGCGGCCATGGTGTCGCGCACCAGCTGCTTGAAAACGGCGAACTCCTCGGAGTCCTGTTCGTCGGTGGCGGGCACCTGGCCGGCAGACTCCCACGCCTTGCCCTTGTGCACCAGCATGGTGGCGTCACCGCCGTCGTCCAGGATCATGTTCGGCTGCCCGCCGTCCGGCCAGGTCAGGATCTGGTTGGTGCAGGCCCAGTATTCGGTCAGGGTTTCACCCTTCCACGCGAACACCGGGGCGCCTTTGGGATTCTCCGGTGTGCCGTCCACTCCGACGACAACGGCGGCGGCGGCCTCGTCCTGGGTGGAGAAGATGTTGCAGGACGCCCAGCGAACCTGCGCCCCCAGAGCGGTCAGCGTCTCGATGAGCACGGCGGTCTGCACGGTCATGTGCAACGACCCGGCGATTCTGGCGCCGGCCAACGGCTGTGCCTTGCCGTACTCCTCCCGCAGCGCCATCAGGCCGGGCATCTCATGCTCGGCCAGGCGGATCTGGTGCCGGCCGGCTTCGGCCAGGGACAGGTCTTTGACGTTGAAATCCACGATTGTCCTTACGTTGGTGGGTCGGTTCAAGCGCACGGATCCACAGCACGAGGTGCGGGATTCTGCGCCTCCGGCGCGGCCCATCTGGGCCTGCGGCATCACCGACGCCGGGCACCTGTCAGTGTAGCGATCCCACCCCACCCGCGCACCCATGGACCGGCCGAAAAACCCGGCCGGCGGACCGCCCGGCCGGCGGGTATGGCAACAGGTCAGCGCAAAGCGTCGCGCAAGTCGGCGACCTGTGGGTTCACCGACGGGTCGTGCCCGCCGGCGAGCGCCAGGTAGGTGGCCGCGAAGTCGACCCGGGCGACCACTTGCCCGAACGTCCGCAACGGGGTGTCCTGATCGCTGCGCACGTCGCTGACCCGCACCCCGTTGCGTTGGGCGATGTCGGCGACCACCGTCTCGGTGCGGTCTTCGGCGAGGGTGAGCATCAGCAGCCGCAGCAACGGGCCGGACGGGCCGTCGACGAACGGGTCGGCGAAAACGTCGTGCTCGCGGGCCGCGAATGGGCCTCCGAACGTGGCGACGACATCGCCTGCATCGTCCGGCAACGCTCCGAAAGCGGCGGGGATGCGGGCGGTGCGGGCCAGCGCGGCGGCGGCCCGGTGCGCGGCCACGGTGGCCATCGGCCCGTTGCCGAGCACCACGGGAACCGTGTTGTGCAGCTCCATCGCCAGTGCTTTCGCCGGGTTCACGAAGGCGGGCGATGCGGGCCGGCACGCTTCGGCTTCGGCGTCCAACGCATCGGCCAGCGCCGACAGTCCGGCCGGACCGGTGTCCGGCCCGTCCGGGATCAACCCGAGTTCGGAGCACAACAGCAGTGCCGGGGTGAGCATCGACCACAGGCCGGTGCGGGTGGTGGCGATGGGGATGGCCCCGTTGCCCCGCTGCGGCACCGCGACATGTGCGGCGCGGTACCGGGCGCTGACCTCACCGAGCGGGCTGTCCGGAGTGCTGACGCTGAGGACCGATGCTCCGCGCCGGCCCGCCTCGGCGGCGATCGACACCGCCCCCTCGGCCCGGCCGGACATCGACACCGCCACCACCAGGTCCAGCGCACCCACCCAGGCGGGCAACGCACCACCGGTCAACGCCACCACCGGTACCGGGCCGGACGGGCCGATGAGCGCGGCCAGCGCATCGGCCACCAGGGCCGACCCACCGCGGCCGGCCACGATGACGGCACGGGGACGGTCGGTGAAGCGTGCTGAGTCCGGCACCGATTCGGCGGTTCGCTCGATGGCTTGCCGGACCTGCGCGCCCGCACCCGCCAATGCCCGCAACACGTGCGCACTGTCGGCTTGGCCCAGTGCTTCTTCGTCGTCCAGCAGTGCCTCGTCCAGACCGGTCATGACCGGATCTCCTGGGCAACGGCGGCGCCGATGCGGCGGCTCATGACGGATCACCGGCGTCGGGCAGCAGCACCGGGATTCCGTCGGTGACCGGGTAGCTGCGGGCGCACTCGCCCTGACACCGCAGGACATCCACGCCGGGGTCCAGCGCACCGTGGCAGACCGGGCAGACCAGGATGTCCAGCAGCCAGTCCGGGACGGTCGACATACTCATTTCTCCGCTCTGATCAGCGCCAGCACCTCGTCGCGGACGGCGACCATGGTGGCCTCGTCGGCGGCCTCCACGTTCAACCGCAGCAGCGGTTCGGTGTTCGAGGGTCGTACGTTGAACCACCACATCGGCTCCCCGGCACCGGTGAACGTGGTGCCGTCCAGGGTGTCGATGTCGCGCAACCGGCCGGCGAAGGCCTGCTCGACCCGAGCGATCGCGGCGTCCTTGTCGGCGACGGTGGAGTTGATCTCGCCGCTGGCGGCGTACTGGGTGTAGCCCGCGGCCAGCTGCGACAGCGGTTGTGACTGCTCGGCCAGTGCGGCGAGCACGTGCATGGCTGCCAGCATGCCGGTGTCGGCTCCCCAGAAGTCGCGGAAATAGTAGTGCGCTGAGTGTTCGCCTCCGAAAATGGCTCCGGTGGAAGCCATCTGGTCTTTGATGAAGGAATGGCCGACGCGGCTACGCACAGGTTCGCCACCGGCGGCGGTGACGGCCTCCGGCACCGTGCGGGAGGTGATGAGATTGTGGATCACTATTGGGTGCCGCCCGGCCCGGTGCTCCTTGGCGATCTCCCGTTCAGCCACCAGCGCGGCGATGGCCGACGGGCTGACCGGTTCGCCATTCTCGTCCACGACGAAGCAGCGGTCCGCGTCCCCGTCGAAGGCGATGCCGATGTCGGCGCCGCGGTCGCGGACGGCTTGCTGCAGGTCGACCAGGTTGGCCGGGTCCAGTGGGTTGGCCTCGTGGTTGGGGAAGGTGCCGTCCAGCTCGAAGTACAGCTCGCCGATGCGTAGCGGCAACGGCGGCAACCCGGCTTGGGTACCCAGCACGGCGGGTACGGTGTAGCCGCCCATTCCGTTGCCGGCATCGACCACGACGAACAGCTCACGGCCACCGGACAGGTCCACCAGACCGCGCAGATAGCCGGCATAGTCGGCCAGCATGTCGCGTTCGGTGCGCCCGCCACGCGTGCCGGCCGTGGGCGGGCCGTCGGCCAAGTAGCGCTGCGCCCGCTCGGTGATTTCTTCCAGGCCTGAATCCTGGCCAACGGGTTTTGCGCCGGCCTTGCACATCTTGATGCCGTTGTACTGGGCCGGATTGTGCGATGCGGTGAACATCGCCCCGGGTGCGTCCAGGGCGCCGCTGGCGTAGTACAGCCCGTCGGTGGAGCACAGGCCGATGAGGATGACGTCGCGTCCGCGGTCCTGGACCCCGCTGGCGAACGCGTCGACCAGCTGCGGGGAGCTGGGACGCATGTCATGGCCGATGACGACGGGCTGGTCCCCGGCGACGACATCGGCCATCGCGGCGCCGATGGCCGTGGCCTCAGGTGGACCCCACTGGTCCGGGACGACGCCGCGGACGTCGTACGCCTTGATGACGGTGGACAGGTCTGCAGCGCTGCTGGAGGAGGAACGCACGCACCCAACAGTAGTGGGTTGGATGCCGCTTTCCCTGCCGGCTCAGGCCGGTTTACGAGTGCGGTGCAACACGTCGTCCTTGCTGAGCAGAATACCGTCGTGTTCCCAGTACTTGTGTTCGCAACGGTGGCAGGAGGTGAAGGTGACCGGGGTTCCGTCGGTGAGGTGCATGGCCAGCCGGGTAATCCGGCGGCTCCCACAATCCCGGCACCGATGAATCAGCGACTGCTGGGTCAACGAGCCGAGCGACGGTGCCGGTTGGCCGGAACGAACCCCACGTGAACGCGCCACGGACTACCTCCTGGTGTGTTGGGATGCAGCACAGATCGGCACAAGTCGGACCAAACTGAACTGTGTCGGTCCGTGATGCGGCCGATCGGGTGACCCCGAGTCAGCGGCGTCCGCGACTAGGAGTCCCGCAGTAGCCGCAGGTGACGCTGCCGGGATCCCGGCAGGTTGCGCCCGGACGCGGCACGGGCCGCGGACGTGGCGGGCTGGGTCTGCTGGTCGCCCCGGGCGCCCGGCTGCGCGCCTCGGTCCGGCCGTAACGCCTCGGCCAGCGCCACCAGGTCGTCGGTGGGTGCCAGGTCGCTCTGGCGCAGTTCAAGGCGCAGCACCTGCCAGCCACGCGGGACCGTCAACCGGTCGGTGTGTTCCAGGCACAGGTCGTAAGCGTGCGGCTCGGGGTGGGTGGCCAGGGGGCCGAGCACAGCGGTGGAGTCCATGTAGGCGTAGGTCAGGGTGGCGACCGCGGGGCGTGTGCACCCGCTGCGACTACACACCCGCCGGCCCGTTGTGCTCACCCGCGAGAGCCTACGCCGCGAGCAACCGTTCCGGTAGCCGACCCGCTGCCGCGTGTCGTGGCCAGGTGCGCCGGCCCTGCCGTTCACGTCAGTAGCCTCCGTCGTCGCTGGCCCCTCAGCGACCTGGACCCTCGAGCAACCAGCGACCTGGCCCCTCGAGCAACGCTCATGACCGCCCTGCCGCGCCGTACCCGGCCGACTCCCGACACCGAAGATGTGCTGCGCTTGTCGCAACCGACTTGGTAGTTTTCTTCTCAACAACGTTTGGGACTTGAACGCTTGGGACTTGGGGGAGCAATGGAGCAGGATCCTGGTCGGGGGCCTGCCGGATGGTGGGTCGGCCAGAAGCACCTCGCTGCCTACGAGGAGTTGCGAGCGGCTTGACACAAGTCGTGTGGTGGTCTGATCTGGCCCTGGCTTGGGCCTGCGCCACGACTGACATCGGCGCCGGGCTATGGGTGGTAAGGAGCGCCGTGAACCTGTGAATGGCCCGAGAGTCGATGGCCCACTCTTCTGCCGATTCTTGGTCAGTCCGCCCGTGTTTCGGTTGGCGGCGATATGCCCCGGTTCGTAGCGCGAGTACCGTCTCGGCAATAACGCTCAAGCTGGTCGGCCAGGGCAATCACGTCGGACTCATGCACCGGACCGACCCATTCCATTTCGGGCTGGATCGCCACCACCGGCGCTCGGTTGCACGGGTACAGGCAACCGGTTTGGGTAACCAGTACCTCGGAGTCGAGCATGTCTCGTTCATGCAGCTCGGCCCCCAGGCTGGCGAGCATGCCCGAAGACCCTTTCGCGCTGCATCGCGGCCCCCGGCACACCAGCACGTGATGGCGAACCGCCGGGACCTGCTCCCACGTGGGCGAGGTGAGTGAATCGTTGGGTCGCAACACTCGGGCCCCCTCCCGCGACGGGAGCGCGGCGGGCATTCCCGGCAACGCCTGCGTCGTGTACCAGATCTCCAGCTGAGCGTCCGGACGATGCTCCAGCCACCAGCGCGCAACGCGTCCCAGCCACGAGGCCGGCACGCTATCGGTCAGGTTGACCGGGACAAGATGGACCTGCCGGACGCCTTTGGCCGACAGGTGATCCAACTGTTCCACAAGTCCGACCCCGCTGCCCTGGAGCGTGGCGGCGGTTGCCCCGATCCGCGCGGCACCCTCGCTGAAGTCGGTCCACGAGTACGAATCGGCCAAACACAGCGTCGCCAGGAGTGTGACACTCTCGCTCATTGCGGGCCCCAGCCACGCCGCATTCGAGCCCCTGCACCCGCTCCCAGAAGCCCCTGCCGATCCGCCGGATCACGGCCAGCCGCGTCCGCGCCCACACGGGCCACCCCTGGGTGGGTCCGGCGCGGCCCGGGGCATGAACCGGCATGCAGAAACCCCCGCCGGCGCGGCCCAGGGTGGCGGTGTTCCCGCTCTTCTTTCCTGTCGATGGAATCCGTCGTCGCCATTTCGGTCATCTTGCGGCTCCTGCTAGCGGTATTGTACGCACGTAGCGGATTAAGAAAAACCATGCGTTTGATAGGTTCCTCTCTGACCATGCTAGCATATGCAGACTTCGTCCACTCTGGTCACGTGAAAGCACTCCGGGGAATTATCGCCCTCCAGGGGTATGAGATCTCTCGGACGGGCACGGCTACCGCGCCGCAACACAGAGCTGCTGGACTCACCGAGCGATCCTGAGCGTTCCTATTTCCTCATACCTAGGTGAGCTTCAAACGAATCTGGCGCGCGTTGTTGCGTCCATCGGAAAAACGAGTGAAAAGCCGGACGTGTGGCTTCACACGCTTGCCCAGGATTTGGCGGGTTTCGGTGAAGAATGGCCTGTTTTCCAGCAGAGTTGCGTTGCACTCTTCGGCTAACGCGCCAGGATCACCCACATAGAACTCCATCTTGGCGGACTTGTTGCCGGTCATTCGGACGTACCAGTTTGCGATCATCAAACCCCTCTTGCTGGTAGCGTCGAAGGCGAGCTCGGCCTCGGTGAAAGTGTCGCCCAGTGCGGTGATCAGCGAGACCACCTGGTCGTGGGTAAGGTAATGAAAGACTCCCGCTGCGATGAACAGCGTTGGTAGTGAGTGGTCTATCTGCTCCACCCAACTCAGATCAAGAATGTCCGATGCGATCATGATTTCGTCTGAACCCTCGGACAACATGGAGCGACGCCGCTCAATCACATCAGGCATGTCTATGCCGTACAGCTGAGCCCCAGGCAGATCGAGACGATGAGCGAAGGTCTCGAGACCAACGCCAAGGTTCACAATGTTGCAGTGCCCGTGACGGCCGTGAAATTCGCGCACCCAGTTGTCCAACACAAAATAGCGGGCCACCGAAGCAACGAAGGCGTACTGTACCGACTTCTTCCGAACTACACGGCTAGGGATGTGGGATTCCAGTTCAAGAGCCTTGCTGTCATAGAAGTAGTCGGGGAATTTTTTGGAGACGTATATCCGTGCCTCCAGGGGGATATACAACGTGTCGGCGACGCCTTGCAACTCGGCCACAGCAAGCCCTTCATTTAGCCTGGATCGTTCACGCCTCGGTGTCGTGGTCAGCAGGTAGCTGCACGGAAGTACTTGTCCCACTTGGGGTTCCTGTTCTTGCTGAAGGTCCAGGGTCCAAGTGGAATGCACTGCATAGGTCAAAGCGTACTGGGTGATCTGCTGAGGCATCTGCGGCTGCACAGGGTCTCGGGGCGGTGGCTGGATTGGCGCGGACAGTCTGTTGGCCCGGACTGCTCTTGCGCTCGGCACACCACTGACACTTCGGCGAAGCCTACGACAACTGCGCAAGGCCCTGCTGGCTGGCGTCGACTCAATTGAGACCCGACACAGCCAGCCCGCGCACTCCCGAGGGCCGGCATGCTTTCATCGGCGTTCCACCCACACCGCTCACATCGGCCCCTATGGCGCCGTAAGGGGACGTATGGCGCCGGCGCGCCGCTACCCGACGTACCCCAACAGCGCCATAGGTATCGAAATGAGTGCTATGGCCGCCAAGATGACCGGCCCGGCGTCTCTCCAAGCGCCCGAAACGGCCGAGTCGTCACATCACCGGGCACCTGAAACGATCGGCCCGGGCGCTTGTTGCGGACACTGAGCCCATACCCGCGGACTGACCTCACCCAAAGGGGACTGATCTCACCCAGAGGGGACTGACCTCACCCAAAGGGGACTGACCTCACCCAGACCGGCCACCCACCACCGACCATTGAGCCCGGTCCCCCGCAACCGCGCCCAAACCACCCAACATGCCCCGTCGGCGTTCCACCCACACCGCTCACATCGGCCCCTATGGCGCCGTAAGGGGACGTATGGCGCCGGCGCGCCGCTACCCGACGTACCCCAACAGCGCCATAGGTATCGAAATGGGTGCTATGGCCGCCAAAATGACCAGGTCGGCGTCTCTCCAATCGCCCGGATTAGCCGGGTCGCCCTGTCCCCGGACGCCCGAAACGGCCAGCCCGCGCACCCCTTGGGGCAACGACCCGGGCTGACGAGCCCTACGGCGGCGTGCGTGACTGCGGCGACGCCCGAGAAGGCCAGGCCGGCCCGCTGCAAGGACCCCCGGGCGAAGTGTGGATGCCTATCCTGATCCGGTGGCCCCTACCCAGCACCGGCGAAGACGCGACCGCCGCGGCCGGGGCCTGCGCGCGCCGCTGCTGCCCGCGTCCGCACCCGGTTTCCGTAGCCGGCGAGAGCGCTTCGAGGCGCTGGCGGCACGTAGCATCGACCGGCTGGCACCGACGTGGCGGGCCCGGCTGCCACAGTTGCAGTTCCTGGTGGCCGACGTACCGGACGAGCCGGACGAGCCCTCGTCCGGTGCCGGGTCCGGCTTGGGCCGCTACCTTCCGCCCCACGGCTCGAGCCCAGCACGGATCGTCTTGTTCCGGCGCCCCATCGAATCGCGATGCGTGGACGATTCCGAGCTCGGCTACCTGCTGCACTTCGTGGTGGGGGAAAACCTCGCGAATGCGCTCGGGATACCGGCGCACGAGCTGGACCCGGATTTCGACGACTGACCCCCCGCGAATCAATCGAGGGGTAACCGAGCAGGCACCGGCCGGCCGGTGGTCCAGTCCGCGATCACCCGGGCCAGCTGACCCTCGTGCCCGGTGTGG
Organism: Micrococcales bacterium; assembly: GCA_002748415.1. Classification (GTDB taxonomy): domain Bacteria; phylum Actinomycetota; class Actinomycetes; order Actinomycetales; family CAWJMD01. Next base: position 12,463 of record PDSI01000053.1, read on the forward strand.
TGGCGAGCACCGGCGACGAAGACGAGAGTCACGGGCGCATCGATACGGCCGAGGTGCTCGGTCAGCTCCGGCTCGGTGCCGAACGGGTCAGCGGTGCCACTGATCACCAAGCTCGGCACCTGCACCGCGGGCAGGTGATCGATGCGCAGCCGTTCCGGTGCCCTCCTGCCGACGGCCCGGTAGGGAAACTCGATGCGCCGCACCGGCATCGGCGCAAGTGCCGCCTAGACAGCCAGCGCAACCGGGTGTTCGGCGCCGGACCCGGCACCATGCGCGAACAGCACCGCACCGGGATCGGCCGGGGCGGCGCCGCCGTTCACGGCCAGCTTCCCGGTGGTCCTTGTTGCACGGCAACGAGTTCGGCCGCCGCCGGCGGACTGGGAACGTCGACGACCGAGACCATGGAGCCGAAGCCGTCGTCGTCGGTGTCCGGCCCGGCCCGTCCGCTGCTGACGACGGCGGCGTGCACCGGTTGGCTGCTGGGCACCAGCATCACCGAGTCGACCCCGTCCAGCTGATCCGCCGGAACGCGGGCCACCCCGTCCGGGCGCACGGTGACGTCGACACTGGCGAGCTCTTTACCGGCGGCGGTGAACCGGCGGACCCGCACCGGCTCCTCGCGGACATTGTCGTCGGTGTCCCCGGCGGCCGACATCAGGACCAGTTCGTTCTCCAGTCGCCCGTGCGGCAACGCCACCACGGCCGGGGCGTCGATCGCCTGGGCGCCGGTGCTCCACGCCCGGTCGGTGTTGTCCCCGGCCCGCCGGGAGATCTCCAGCCCGGCGATCACCGGCTGATCCGCGGTAATGACGATCGCCGACGCTGAGTCCGGCCCTCGCTGCAGCGGAAGATCGATGACGGTCCGGGCCGCTACTGTCACCGCATCGGGTTCACCGGATACCCCGGATTCGTCCTCGAACCGGAAACCGACCGAGGCGGATGCCGGCCCCGGCACACCCAGCCGCAGGGTCAGCTGATCCTCGGAACTGGTGGGCCCCAACAGGACGTGCCGGTTCGCCGGTTGAGTTGCCGACACCACGTCGACTCCGGCCGGATTGGTACCGGAGACCATCTGGTCGACCATGGACACGTGCAAGCGGGCACCGGTGACGGTGAAACCGACGGCGAGGACGGGTTCGTCCAGGTTCAGCGCCCGCAACAACACCTCACGGGTCGTGCCCGGCTGCACCACGATGTCCTGCCCGGCCGCCGGCGTCAGGTTTCCGGTCGGAGTGAGCAGGGACAGGTCCACCTGCGCCGAGGTGCTCCCGGGATTGGTCAGGAGGACCCGAGACCCGGTGCCGCGCCCGGACCGGCCACCGGCCAGCCATCCCTGGGATACCGGGATGCCGCACGCGCCCGCGGCGATGCCGCGAAGGTCGCCACTGGTGGACTGGGAGAACTGCACCCCGCCCATCAGCACGGATCGTTGCGATGACGGCTCAGCTTGCAGCACAACGGGTTCACCACCGCTGACGGCCAGCCGGTACAGCTGCTGACGCTGGGCCGCCTGCTGGTCCAGCCGCAACGGCGATGGCGCGGTGGTCTCGGCAGCCGGGCCCGGCTCCTGCGGCCCGGCGACCAACGTCGGCCGGTCACCCGGGGTGTCGGCCGCGTCGTCCTGGCCGCCCGCGCTGTCTTGGCCGTCCGCGTCGTCTTGGCCATCCGCGTCGCCTTGACCATCGGACTGTTCCTGACCAGGCGCATCCTCCGCCGTGGTGACCTCGGTTTTTCCGCCCACCAGAGTGGAGCGCTGCGTCGAGGCGACCGCGATCACACCCGAGGATGCCGGGGATGCCGCGTCGAAATCCTGGTCGCTGCTGTTGGCCATCACCTTGGGCGCGGGCGGACACACCCGGACGACGTCTCGGGCGCTGGTCTGCACCTCCTGCGCGGCACCGGCTACCGGCCGGGCCGGTGACAGCACCGCGTCCGTGCCGACGACCGCCGCCATACCCACGGCAAGAAAGGCAACCATGGCAGTCGCGATCCGCCGCCGCCGTTGGTGCCGCTGCGAGCCCGGGCCCGGTTGCGGCGCACCACGCGTGGACTGGCTTGCCTTCAGGCGGATCCCGGTCACCGGCCACGCCGCGGCCGCCCGGACGGAGTGCGGGTTGCCTGGGTCCGAGTGCGGGCCGGGCCGGCGAGTGTCCTCAGCCACGGACACCTCGCAACGGAACGGCGACGACGAGCGTCAGCAGCAGGGTCGACCCGAGCAGGACCAACCACACCTGATGCCACATGTCGCGGTAGTACACCTGCACCATCGTGTCCTGCGACAACGAGGGCAGCTGGAATCCTTGAGCCCACCCCCGCGGTACCGGGCTCAGCTCGACCTGCCCGGCGTGGGCCCGCCAGCGGGAATCGAATCGTTCGGAGATCTCCAGCACCCGGCCACCCGGACCGGCCGGCACGACCGTCTGCGGCTGGGCTTGGCGCAACCCGCCGTCCCAGCGCAACGCCTGCCACCCCGGCGTGCCTTCGGTGTACAACCGCAACGCGGCCGGCCGGTCTGCGGCGTCGACAGCCGCGCTGGAGACGGGCCGCACCCGCCAGGCACGAATGCCGTCGGCCTCACCGGTCTCGTACAACCCGGCCGTCCCGGTCAACCGGGCGGTCAGCACATCGGCGCCGGGACCGGGCAGCACCGCGATGCCACCGATGGCGTACGGGCCGAACGCTTCCTGGGGTGTCCGCGCCGTGGTCAGCACGTCCACGAAAGCCTGGGCAAGGCCCTCGGTGTCGATGTTGCGGCCGGAGTCGTAGGCACGCACAGTGGCTGCCGCGGACGTCAGGTCCAGGCGCGGCCCGGCGAACCGGGTCAAGGTCCAGCCAGGTGCCACATCGGTGGCCAGGACTTCTCCGGTCTGTGCGCGTACCTCGCCGGTGGTCGGGCGCAGCACCAGGATGCGGGAGCGGTCGGTCGAGGTGCTCATCGCCACCAGGCCCTGCGGCAGGTCCTGACCGCTTCGGGTCAGCGATCCCGCGGCCGGCGTGGACCGCTGCTGCCAGGCCCAACCCACGGACCCACCCAGGCAGCCGAGCCCGAGCACCGTCGCGACGGCCAACGCCACCGGCCGGGTACTCGAGGTGGCGAAAACCCCGGCCGCCTTGCCCAGCCCGGCACCCGACCCGCGCGGCAGGGTGGCCAGCACCATGACCAGCATCCCCAGCACGGTCAGGCTGACGGCCGGCCCCGGCCAACCCGGCACACTGGCGCTGGACTGCTGCGACCCGGACCAGCCGACTGCGGTACGTGCGGCCACCACCGCGGTCACACAGCCGAGCAGCACCATGGCCAGTCCCCATCGCACGGTGGCCGATCCCCTGGCCAGGCCGGCGCCGCGCGGCGCGGCCAGCAAGGCCAGCAGGGGCAATACCGCACCCGCGGCGTAACACACCAGCAGCCCGGCAGCCGGCTGCGGGCCGAAGCCTGCCGGCCAACCGAGCAAGCCCATCCAGGCCGAGAACGGTTCCGCCGGTGCGGGCGAACCAGGTGCCGCCACCAGCACCCGGGGGTGGGCCACGGCCTCCCACAACAACGGCGCCAACCCCACCAGGGCGGGTACCGGCACCAGCCACGGCCCCACCCGGCGAACCCACACGGCCACCGCGACCAGCACCAAGAGCAGCGGGATCAGCAGCAGTGGAGAAGCACTGACGCATACCCAGAGAAACAACGCGGCGACGGCGTACCACGCCGACGCGCTGCGCCGGCGGGCCGACCCCAGCGCGCTGATGAAGGCGGCGGCGGTCGCGGCCAGGCAGATATGAGCCAGGACCGCGCCCAACCGGCCACCGGACACGGCGGTCAGCAGGGCAGGGCTGCCAGCCCAGATGGTGGCGCTGGTCGCCCGCCACCGGGTACGGGTGGCCAGGGCAGCCGCCAGCCACCATCCGGCCGCCGCGGCCAGCGCGGGCGCGAACAGGAACAGCAGGTTCACCAACAACGCTGGGTTGCCCAGGCTCAGCAGGCTCAACCCGGCCAACGGGGCCAGGACCGGGTCGTGCGGGCCCGGCTGGCCCAGGCCGACGAACACCCAGCCACTGCGGAGCGCGGCGAACAACGTGCGGACCGAGTCCGGGACCACGGGCAGGGCCGAGGAAGTGAGATCACCGCCACTCCAGTAGGTGGTTCCGCCGATCACGCCCACCAGGCCGAAACACACCAGCACCAGCGACAACCACCAGTTGTTCGCCCCCGAGGGTTCGCGCCGCAGCGCGACGACGGAGCCCAGGCGCGGCTGGGGCCGCCCAGCGAGGGGACGTTCGGGGGTGCCGACCGCCAGGTTGGCGCACGGACGGTCCCGCAGGACCACCGGGGAGATCCGGCTCAACCGGGCGTGGGTGCGGTCGGCCTGCCGGGACCGGTACCAGCGGTCGCGGTGGAATCGTCCGGTCGCTCGCACCGAGGCGAGCAGCTGCGCGTGCCGCCGTGCCCCCTCGCCGGTGCGGTGCCCGTGCAGCCGGGCGCGACCTCGCAGTACCTGGTCGAACCTGGTCAAGGTTGCCAACGAGGCTGCTGCATTGCGCATTCCGCCGACCGGGTCGGCTGCGGCGATGCCCAGGACGATGCGCCCAAGAGCGCCACCGAGGATGGTCAGCACCACCCACGGCAATGCCCAGGCCGGGCTGTGCACGAGTCGTTGATAGGCCAGCTGGGCCCGGGTGCCCGGTGGCAGGGCTGGTGCGCCAGGGGGCGGGGCATCGTGCCCGGGCGCGGGCGCGACCCGGGTGGCCACGGCCGCGGGAGCCACCGTCACGGTGTGCCCGCACAGCCACGCCCGCCGGCCCAGGTCGAGGTCGGCGACCACGCCCCGCAGGGCGGGGTCGGCGCCACGCAGTTCCTGCCAGACGTGCGCGCGCACGAGCATGCCTGGCCGGCTGACGGCGAGCACCTGCTCGCGATGATCGTGCTGAGCCTGATCCAGTTCGTCCAGTTCCACCAGCGGCAACGGCCTGCCCCACCGGGTCGCGCCGAGCCCGACGTTCAGCAGCTGCCCCTCGGGTGTACGCTGCTTGCAGCCGACGATCACCGGCTGCGGATCGCTGCTGTCGGCGGCCGCCAGGAGTTGGGTCAATGCCTGCGGGGCCAGCGTGCTGGTGTCGTCGATGATCCACAGCCAGTCCCGCTCCTCGAAGGATTGTGCCTCCTCGCGGGCGCGCCAGCGCCGGACGCCGCGGGCCGGACGGTCCCGTCCAGGGGTGTCATCGCTAGCTGTGAGGAGAGCCCGCATCGCCGTGTCGACGACGGCGCGCAGTCCGGCGGCCGGCGGTGCGGTGGCTTGGACGTCGCACACCTCGCTCAGCAGGTCGCGGATCTCGGCGTCCGTGGCTTCCTGGTGCCGTCGCCGCCAGGCTGCGTTGCGGTGCCGCTCCCAAGGGGGCAATCCGGTGGGGCTGGTCATGCACACACCGATGACGGTGTCCGGTTTGGTGTCTTGGACGACCAGCGAACGGACCACCTCGGCCAGTCGCAACGGTGAGGCGGCCAGCAGGACGGCGATTACCCGGGGTCGATCGGGCATAGGTGCCTCGGACGCGGGCACGGCTCGCGTCGGGGTGCGGGAATCGGCAGTGGACACTACACCCGTCGTATCAGATCCCGCGCTCAGACGGCACGCTTCTTCAGGCGCCGGCGTTCCCGCTCACTGAGACCGCCCCAGATCCCGAACCGCTCGTCGTTGGCCAGTGCGTAGTCCAGGCATTGCGCACGCACCTCGCACGAGGCGCAGACCTTCTTGGCTTCCCGGGTGGACCCGCCCTTCTCCGGGAAGAACGCCTCCGGATCGGTCTGCGCGCACAGGGCCAGCTCCTGCCAGTCGAGTTCGGTCTCGTCGGCGGGCTCGGTGACGGTGATCAGACTGAGAGCGGCGTAGTCCGCCATGATGCAACTTCCTCTCGACCCAGCGCCCAACCGTCGGCGATACGGTTGAACTACATGCACGGAATTACACGCGTGTCGATGCGTGACGTCAAGCCGGAAAGTGATAATCGACCCTCTTTCGGCGTAACGAGATCACATCCCACGGCGTGTCGGCGGCGTGTCGGAGCTGCGTCGTGTAAGGGGCGAGACGTGACCGGCTGCCGCCGGTGGCCATGCGTAGGCCAGGATGTCGCGCGGTCGGCGCGTGCGAGGATGGTCGCCATGAAGATCACCGCGCTGTCCGGGGGCGTGGGCGGAGCGAGGTTCCTCACCGGTGTGCTGGACGCGCTGTCCGGCGACGACGAGCTCACCGTGATCGCCAATACGGCCGACGACATCGTGCTGCACGGCCTGAGAGTCAGCCCGGACGTCGACACCGTGCTGTACACCCTGGGTGGCGGAATCCACCCGGAGCAGGGCTGGGGCCGGGCGCGAGAGACGTTCTCGGTGGCGCAAGAACTGGCGGCCTACGGCCGGGGCCCGTCCTGGTTCACCCTGGGCGACCGTGACTTCGCCACCCACATCGTGCGTACCGCCCTGCTCGGGCAGGGCTACCCGTTGCACGAGGTCGTCGCGGTGCTGGCCTCCCGCTGGCTGGACGATCTGCCGGTCCGGCTGTTGCCGATGACGAACGCGGACGTGCAGACCCACGTCATCGTCGCCGGTCCGCCGGACGAGCCGGGTGAGACGATGCTGCACTTCCAGGAATGGTGGGTGGGTGAGCAGGCCGCCCGCCCGGCGCACCGGTTCGAGTTCATCGGGATCGAGCAGGCCACCGCGGCACCCGGAGTGCTGAAGGCCATCGAGTCCGCCGACGTGCTGCTGTTGCCGCCGAGCAATCCGGTGGTCTCGATCGGGCCCATCCTGCAGGTGTGCGGCATCAGGGCGGCGCTGGTCGCCGCGGCGGCCCCGGTGGTCGGGGTCTCCCCCATCATCGGCACCGCACCGGTACGCGGCATGGCCGACGCGTGCCTGCGGGCGGTCGGCGTGCCGAGCACACCGGACGGTGTGGCCGGGCTGTACCGCGACTTCCTGGACGGCTGGCTGGTACACGCGGCGGACGCCGAGGCGGCCGGCCGGTTGGCCGCCGCCGACCCGGCTCCGGCCGTGCACCGCGAACCGTTGTACATGAGCGATCCGGCCGCCACCGCCCGGATCGCCACCGCGGCAATGGACCTGGCCAAACAGCTCGCGGGCGGCACCCGGCGCCCGGCCCGCTCGTTGATCGAAGGTTGACGGCAGGGTGGATGACTGACCCGGTGCTGACCGTACAGGCGATCGCGGGGCTGGGCGAGGTCGAAGCGGGCTGCGATCTGGCCGCGCTGATCCTGGCCGCGATGCGCGCGGCGTCGATCAGGCCGGCCGACGGCGACATCCTCGTGGTGGCCAGCAAGGTGGTGGCCAAGGCCGAAGGACGCTTCGTGCCCGCGCACGGCCGTGACCAGGCCGTGGCGGGTCAGACCGTCCGCCAGGTAGCGGCCAGGAAGCTGGCAAGCGGGGGCGTCACCCGGGTGGTGCAGACCCGCAGCGGCCCGGTGCTGGCGGCCGCCGGCATCGACGCCTCGGACGTCCCGCCGGATCACAGCGGGCAACCGCAGTTGCTGCTGTTGCCCGCCGACCCCGGTGCCAGCGCATGGCGCCTGCACGCCCGGTTCACCGCCGCCACCCGGTGCCGGCTGGGGGTTCTGCTCACCGACACGGCCGGCCGGCCGTGGCGGTCCGGGGTGAGCGACTTCGCTTTGGGAGCGGCTGGATTCAGCACGCTGGTGGATCACCGTGGCCGCCCGGACCGGACGGGGCGAGTCATGGATGTGACCGTACGCGCAGTGGCCGACGAGATCGCCTGCGCGGCCGACCTGGTCAAGACCAAGGCGGCCGGGCTGCCGGTGGCGCTGGTCCGCGGACTGGCGGACCTGGTCGTCGAGGACCCGGGTGAGGGCAAGGACCCGGGTAAGGGCAAGGACCCGGGTGGGGACAAGGACCCGGGTGGGGACAAGAGCCCAGGTGAGGGCAAGAACGCGGATGCGGAGGCGGCGCCGGCCGCCCCCGGGGCCGCCGGGCTGGTCCGCAGCGGTCCGACCGACTGGTTCTCCCACGGTGCCGACGAGGCGGTGCGGGCGGCGCTCGGCCTGCGGCAGGGGGAACCGGCCCGGTCGCCTTCCGGCGCGGCCGTGCTGCACGACGACGTGCCGCCGCGCCCCATCGACACCACCGGGGAACCGTTGACCACGACCGTGCGGCGGGTGTTGCAGGTGGCGGCGGCCGGTCGGTCGATGACCGGCGTACGAGCCGAGTTGACCTGCCCGGACCAGCAAACCGCGTGCATCGTGTTGCACGGCAGCGCCTTCGACCTCGGTGTCGCGGTCGAGCGGATCCGGGTGGCAGCCTGGCTGGACGGGTTGTCGGTCCGAGCGGACCCGGTCGGTTCCGTCAGCGTGCGGGTGTGCCTGGACCGCTCCCGGGACGCTGGGACCACCTGACCGGAAGGTGGTCCGGTAGCGTCATCCGCGGGCCGTGCCGCGGCCGCATCACCCCGTCCAGTTCCAGCAGCCGCTGCACCCGGAACCGGTGGCCCGCATAGGGACGCAGCAGCTGCGCGCACGCATCGTCGTCCCCGGCCACACCCGTCAGCGCCCAGGTGACGTTCTTGGCCACGTGGTAGTCCGCGAACGAGAACGCGTCCGGATCCCCGTGCGCCCGTTGGCGCACCTCGGCCGCGGTCCAGACCCCCACACCGGGAAGGGCCCGCAGCGCGGGTTCCACCTGACCGGGTGGTAGCTCGACGGTGCGTTCGAGAGAGTCGGCTACCCGCGCCGCGGCAAGCACGGTGGCCCGTCGATGTTGCCCTACGCCGGCCTGCAACCAGTGCCAGGACGGTATCCGTCGCCACTGTTGCGGCGCCGGCGGCAACACCATTCCGGCCGCCGGCCCACCGGGTCGCGCCGGTGGCCCTGGCGCCGGACTCCCATACCGGCGCACCAGCTGGGCCCACGCCTGCCGAGACTCCTGACCGGTGACCACTTGCTCCAGCGCTGCTGCCGCCAAGGCATCGAAAACTCTGCGGCTGCGCGGAACCCGCCAGCCTGGACGGGCCCGCCAAGCCCGCACCAGCACATTGTGATGCGGCAACGGCCGGAACCTGGAAGGGTCGTCACTCGCCCCTACCAGGTCGGGAACTCCGGCGAGCAACCAGTCCGCGCCCTCGCCCCAAGCTTGCGCCTGCACGCAACGACCGCCCGGGCGCAACCACAGCCGCAGCAGGCCCGGCCCCTCCGGAGTGCCGGTGGCCCACCACAACGCCGACGGCCCGTCCCAGCGCCACGACGGGTCGCCGCGGCCCCGCGACAGCGACGACAGTGTGGCCCGCAGGTCCACCGGGTGGTTCATCGTCCATGTGTGCACCAGCGCATTGTCGCCGATACGGGAACGGGCGCGGCCGCCTCGGCCGCGCGGCAGGACTGTGCAGTTGAACCCAGACCGTACAGTTGAACCATGACAAGCACCTCGGGCAATGCGGACGCGAATGAGAGCACCCCGGGCTCGAGCGCCTGGGCTCCTCGCCGAGACGGCAGTACGCAACAGCCCGAGACCAGCGCCGCCACCGACCACACCGGTGCATCCGGCTCGGCCGAGTCCTCCGACCCGCCCGCGGGAAACGCCACCCAGCCGATTCAGTCTCGGCTGGGCACCGAACAACCGGCCACCGGTACGCAGCCGCAGCCGGCTGGCACCCGCCAGTCCCGGCTGGCCAAGCGTGCCCTCATCGGTTTGCTGGCCGGCGCCTTGGCCCTGCTGGCGCTGTTGGTGTTGGTCAACCCGCTGAGTTGGCTGCGCGACCAGATCTTCGGCACCGAGGACCCACCGGTGGCCGGGGACGTCACGTTGCTGGAGATCAAGGACACGGCCGAACTCAAGGTGGCCACCGGAACGTTCTCGGTACCGGTCTATTTTCGCGCCGGGGAACAGTCCGGGATCCGCCGACGAATTCCCGATTTCATCGACGGGAACTCTGGGGTGGCCATTTACCAAGGCTCGGTGGATGCCACGATCGACCTGCGCGGGCTCACCGAAGGCGACATCGATGCGGACCGGAACCGCCGCACCTTGGTAATCCGAGTGTCCCCTCCGGTGCTGTCCGACCCCAACATCGACGAGGAGAACTCCATGGTGGTCGCGCATAACCGGGGCCTGGGTACCCGGTTGGAGGACTTCTTGTCCACCAACCCGTTGCAGCGGCGTGAGCCGCTGGACGACGAGGGGGTGGCCGCCCTACGCGAGGCCGCCCGGCAATCCGCGCTGGAAGACAACGCCCGGCGCAACGGTGAACAATTCCTCACCAAGCTCGGCAACCAACTCGGGTACGACAAGGTCACCGTGGAGTTCACGGAACCGCCGCAGTAGCGGTGCTGCGGCTCATCTGCCGCGGCTGCTGTTGCAGGCACCCCTGCGCGTAGCCGACCGCGGGCAGCAACCCGGCCCGGTACTGGGACACCCTGGAGTCGCTGATATCGAAAACGATGCGGAAGTCTTGATCGGCAGGGTCTTTGGGCACGAACACCACCGCGGTCCCGTCCATCGTCAAGTCCGCGGCGTCCTGGATCTGCCCAGGGTAAAGCTGGTACAGAAGCCCGAGATCGACGCTGACGCCGACACCGGACAACGTGGTGGTGGCCGGGGAGCCGACGTCCACCCGCTGGATCTTCCCATCCTCGACCAGGAATACGACCTTTTTCAGGCCTGAATCGACGCTCGGTCGAACGAGGTAGCACCGGCCGGAATTGCCTGCGTGCGGCACGGTCTGCAGGGTGTAACCGGACGCGGCCTCGGCTTGCGGCACACTCATGCCGAAGTGGATGGGTCCCAGGCCCCGGCTACTGACGGCCGGCGTGCTCGGTGGCAATGCATCGGCCTGGTGCGTCCCGGCGGATTCGGCTGAGAGAGAATCGGTTGCAGCCGGCGCCGAAGGAGTTTTCGAGGTGGCGGCGGTTTGTGGCCGGGTACTGCACGCTGCGGATAGAACTACCAGCACGGCCGTACAAGCAGCAGCTAACCTCATCCCGGCAGGCTACGCGCAGCATCGGAACCCGACAAGATTACCGGTTCGCCCCTACACTGCGCGCATGGGTGAGCCGTCGTTGGGTGATATCGCAGCCGTCCTGGACCAGGTGGGAAGCTCCGGCGCGGGCCGGCCGCGGTTGACCTGGTATGGCCCGGACGAAGAGCGAGTGGAGCTTTCCGGCCACGTATTGCGGTTGTGGGCGGCCAAGACAGCCAACCTGCTGGTGGAAGAGTTCGATCTGCACGCCGGGGACACCGTGCGGGTGGACATGCCGGTGCACTGGCGAGCCGTTGCCATCGCCATGGGGGCGTGCTGGGCGGGCGGTGAGGTCCCCGGCGACACAACAACCGCGGACGTGTGGGTCTGGTCCCCACGCGGCACGGACCTACCCGATCCGGCCGTCCCGACCGGCGAAGACGTCGATGTCGTGGTGGCGCTGCCCGCGCTGGCCAGCCAATTCCCCGGCACTCCTGCAGGCACCGTGGACTACGTCCACGAAATCGGTACCTATCCGGACGAGTTCCGGCCCGTCGGCCCGGTGGGTGGAACGGATTTGATGCGTCGTGCGGCGCGGCTGAGCCCGGAGTTGAGCGATCATCCCCGGCTGGCGCTGATCCTTGAACCGGACCAAGACCTGAGCCAGGCCCTGGCCGCCATCGTAGCTGCCTTGGCCGGTGACGGCTCTGTAGTGCTGATCCACTCGTCCCGGGCTGCCGGAGCCGAAGAGCTCTGTGCTCAAGAACAAGTCACCCGGCGCTGGGCAAGAGCCGCTGCGGCCGAACCGGATACCGGCGGCGACGCACAGGTGAGTTGAAAGGTCGTTCGGCAGGGCTTGTGGCCCTGCCCTGGACGCGCCGTCACCGAACCACCGGCGATGGATAGCCGGCTGCGGGCGCCGGTGCGGTCTCAGCGTCGCTGCGGATGGGGACCACCGCCGCGATGGCATCCCGCATCGGAGCAAGCACGACGTCCCAGACGTGTTTTTGCCGCACGTAGTCGCGGCCGTTGCGGGCCAGGTCGTGCGCGAGCCCCCGGTCGGTCAGCACCCGGACCACCCGGTCGGCGATCGCCTCCACCGAGTCCCCCACCAGCAGGTCGTGCCCGTCGATGGCAGTGAGACCCTCCAAGGCAACGGATGTAGTGACCGTCGGCAGGCCGAGGGCCAGATACTCCAGCGTCTTGTTCTGCACCCCGGCACCCCACCGAAGCGGAGCCACCGCCACCCCGCACCCGCGGGCGGTGACAGCCACATCCGGCACCTCGCCGGTGACGTCGACCCCGGTGAGGCCGGACAGGGTCTTCGCCTTCTCCGGGGTGATGCGGCCGATGAGCCGCAGCCGTGGCGGTTCCCGGTCGGCGAGCCGGCGGCGGATCAGCGGCATGATCTGGGTGGCCATCCAATGCGCGGCATCGTAGTTCTGCAGGCTGCACATATTGCCGATGAACGCGATGTCTCGGCCCGCCGGCTCGAACTGGTACGGAAGCCGTTCCAGGTCGACTCCGTTCGGGCACACCACGGTTTTGGCGGCGCCGACCGGGTCGTCACCGAACAGGTAGTCCTTGTCCACCTGGGACACCAGGAAAGCCGCGTCGAAGTCGTGCACCATCGAGCGCTCATGATGCCGTAGCCGGGCGAACTCCACCGAGTAGACGGCCACCCGCGGATCGCGGACCCGGGTGTCGGTGAATGACCTGACCCGTTCGTAGTTCAACGAGATGGCATCGGTCATCTCAAGGAACTTGGGCATCGGTAGGTCACGAACGACATGCCCGGTGCGGATCAGGTGGGCCAGCACGGCGTCGTGCTCACCGGCCAGCTGCCGGGCCCTGGCCCGGAACTGCGGGCTGTCGTAGTAGGCCACCTGCAACGGTGTTCCGGTCGGCAACGCGCGCAGTGAGTTCAGCCGGGACCGCCAGGGCGGCAACAGAATTCGTTCGACGTGGCGGAAAACGCCGTCGTCGGGCAATTCCATGTCCAACTCGGCCTGGGATTCGCACAAGCTGAGCAGGGTCAGGTCATAGTCCTTGGCGAGCGTCCGGGCCACCTGGTAGATCCGTAGCCGGTCCCCACCGATGACCGGATACGGCAACCTGGGGGCCAGAATGAGCAGCCGCGGCCTGCCCGGCGACGTCGCCGCGCCGGCCGGGTGCCGCAGCGCACGGCACGGGCGCAGTTCCGGCGCCCGCACGCTGCCGGCCCGCCCGGGGCGTGGGGCTCCTCGCTGACCGCGAGCAGCGGCGGCCAGTTGCTGCCACATCTTGGCGGCGGCCTCGCCGGCATCGTTGTGGATGCTGTGCGGGGTGCGACAAGCCAACGGGAGTTCGCCTTCGGCGTAGGCGGTCAGGTCACGTGCCAGCCCGGCGGCATCCGCGCCCAGCTGCACACCCACCCCGCCGCACGCCTCGGTCATCGACGCGTGCGGCCCGTGCAGCACGGGTGTCCCGCACAGCTGGGCCTCCAGGAGCGGCATGCCGAACCCCTCGTACAACGACGGCAGCACGAACACGTCCGCAGCAGCGTAGAGGCCGGGCATGTCCGGGGCCGGTACGTATCCGAGCCGGCGGGCCCAGCCCCGTTCCTCCGCCTGGCGCAGCACCTGCTCGATGTCGTTGTCCCGCCAGCCTTTACGCCCCGCCAACAGCAACGGCGGCAGGTCGATGCCGCGGGCGCGGACGTCCAGGTAGGCAGTCAGCAGCGCGGTCAGGTTCTTGCGCGGCTCCAGGGTGCCCGCCGTCAGCAGGAACCGGTCCGGCAACTGCAGCGCCGCCCGCACCCGCGGGACATCGTGCCGGGCGGCCAGGTTGTACTGCGGTTCGGCGATCGGGTGGATGATCTCGTCGGCTTCCCGCCCGTAGTAGGTGCGTACGTCGAGGGCGGTGGCCGCCGACACGGCCACCAACCGGTCGGCCCGCCGGGCCGTCATCGGCTGCGCCACAGCCCGTCCCGCGTAGCTGTGCGGCGGCAGAGTGTCCCGGGCGTACTTGTACACCAGGTCATGAATCGTGACGACCGTGGCGGTCCCGCGCGGCATGACCACCGGCGCCAGCCCGTTCGCCGCCCACAGGACATCGGGCCGGTCCTGACGGATCATGGCGGCAAGATGCGTGTTCTGCCAATACGGTCCGCGCCGTTTGGGCCGAGACACCCGGTGCATCACCCGTGGGTGGTCGGGATAGTCCAGGTCGTCGTTGGAGTACAACAAGAACTGCGCCTGTGGTTGCTGGTCCAGCATCGCAACCAGGAGCGGGGCGATGTAGTTACCCACCCCGGTCCGCGGCCCGGCGAAAGCGGTCGCATCGATACCGACTCTCATCTACGCCCGCCCCTCACGTCTGCGGAAACCCGTTCATCCTGAACGGCTCAGCTCAACCACCGACCGGCAACGACGGTGCCGGGACCGGCACCGTCTGCTGACTGCCCACCGGCACGCTGGCAAGTACCGCCCGGCCGGACCCGGACACGGTGATCGGGCCTTCGTCATCTGCCACGAACACCGATCCGCCGCGCCCCACGTGGGTGCTGCCGTGCTGGGTAGACACCAGCAGGCCGCCGTCCAGTACCAGCAGGATCCGGGGGCCGGTCAGCGACGGCGCGGTGCAGGTGCCGGCCACCTGAAGCATATCGATACCGAACTCGTCCACGGCCGGGGCATAGCGCAAAACCTGCGCCTGGCCGCCGGTGGCCATCTGCAGCGGGCGCACCCATGGCACCGGCAGCGGGGTGAAATCGACGATGCGCAGCAGTTCCTCGACATCGACGAACTTGCTCGTCAGCCCGCACCGCAGAACATTGTCGGAGCTGGCCATGATCTCCACCGCTGTCCCATGCAGGTACGCGTGAACGTTGCCGGCCGGCAGGAACAACGCCTCTCCCGGCGCCAGGGTCACCCGGTTCAGCAGCAGCGACAACGCCACTCCCATGTCGTCGGGGAAGGCGGTGGCCAGGTCGATCACTGTCGTGTACGCGGCGTCGTGAGCGCTGCCGGTGGTGCGCCGGGCGTGTGCCGCGCGGGCAAGCGGGTGCACCAGCGTCGGGTCCGGATCACGAAGCAGATCGCGGAACACGGTGCCGATGCCGCCTGTTCCGGTTCGCAGCGCAGCCAGCAACACCTGCCATCGTGGATGATCCACCTCGAGGCCGGACATCACCCGGAAGGCGTCCTCAGGCCGGCGCAACCCACACAACGCCTCGAATTCGGTGACAGCGATCAGCATCTCAGGCTTGTGGTAGGGGTCCTTGTACCGCCGGTGGCGGGCATCCCGGGGCACCCCGGCCGCCTCCTCCGCGGCGAACCCGGCTTGCGCCTGCTGGTCGCTGGGATGCACCTGAAGGGACAACGGTTGAGCGGCGGCCAGCACCTTCAACAGGTAGGGCAACCGCCGAAACCGGCGGTGCACATCCGCCCCCAGCATGGGCACCGGCTGCGCATCCACCAATTGCGCCAGCGAACGACCGTCGTCGGTTGCCGACGAAGAGTCCGGGTGCGCACCGAGCCACATCTCCGCCTGCGGCCGGCTGCTGGGCTGCAACCCCAACAACTCCGGCAAAGCGGTATGCGAGCCCCACGCATACGCACGGATGTCGTTTCGCAGTACGTGCATCTGCTCAGGCTACCCAGCGGGTGCCGATTCGCCACGTCGCATCGCCCGGCGCACCGCCAGACTGCCAAGAGCCATCACAACGTCACCTACCGTGGTGGTGAGGCGGCTGGCGACAGCGCTGGCGAGGACCACCGACGACGCGGTCAGCCCGTCGCCGGTCACGCTCACCGCAGGCAGCAACAATGCGGCCATGATCGCGTCGCGCGGTCCGACACCGGCCGGCGCGATGAGCACCAGGAATCCGCCGACCCAGGCCAGCGCGAAAGTGGCGAGGGCAGGCCCCAGCCGCACTTGCGCGTCGAACCCGGTCAGCAACAGCCACAGCGACAGCCCGTACGGCAGCCAGGTGACCGCCATCCAGGCGTGAGCCGCCCACCAGGCCCGGGCGCACACCCCGCCACTCAGCACGCTCAGGACCGCCGGCACCCGGCGGGTACGCAGCAGCCGGACCAGTGCCGCGGCACCCAGTTGAGCCGCCCATGGCAACATGCCGGCCACGGCTGCGGCCAGGATCAGCAGCAACAGCCACGACGGCAGCGGCAAGCCGCTGACCAGTCCGAGCAACGACCCCACGGCCGCGCCGGTGGTGATGTGAGCGACCATGAACATGGCGGTGGCCGCGGGGAGGGCCGAGCGCGGCAGGCCGAGCTGGCGGCCGACCTCGGCCTGAGCGACCACCGGCCACACCGCGCCCGGCACGTACTTGCCCGCCTGGGTCAGGAAGAACGGCGTGACCAGGCGCAGCGGAGCTGCGTGCCCCAGGACGCGCACGAACCAGCGCCAGCACATCGCCGTACACCACAGGCCCACGCACACCGCCAGGGTCGAGGCCGGCAACACCCACCAGTCCAGCCGGTCCCATACCTGGGCCAGTTGTTCGGCGTCGCGGGCAATGGCCATTGCGCCGAAGCCGAGCGCCACCACGAGCGCGAGCCAGGCCACCACCACACGCAGGTTCAGCCGGCGCCGTGACGGGGTGACGCCGGTGGCCACCGGGGAGTCCTCCACCGCGACAGGACCGCTCACCGCAGCGGCGCCGTGCGACGCCGGTCGCGGCCGTGGCCTGGGCGCGTCACGGCCGGGACAACACGGAGGTGTCCCGGACGAACGGAGTCGCCGGGGACAGGCCTCGGTAGGTGCGGATCGCCCACCCGGTCTGGGCCATGGCTTCTCGGTAACGCTTGCGCTGGGAGTCGTCCATCAGGATGCGGCCCCCGTCGGTGACGTGGTCGAGGCTGGCATGCAGGCATGCCTCCCGGACCCGCCCGTCGACGACGACGAGGTCGAACTGCCCACCGGCCTGGTCGATGACCCGGACGTAGTCGGCGAAATCCAGACCGTGTGCGATGGGTTTGCGCGACGGCAACCGTGGATTGTCGCTGGGTGGTGCGGGCACCACGTGCAGCGTGGTGCGTTCGGCCGCTTCCGGCCGCTGTTCCAGCAGGCCCCGCACGGTCTCCGCGAAGTCAGCGTGGTGTTCCACCGAATGCAATTCCGCGCAGCGCTGCGCCAACCACAACGTGCTGGCGCCGGAACCGAACTCCAACACCCGAGCGTCCTTGCGCCCGGCCAGGAACGCCTCGATCACCTCGATGGCCGGGTAGGTCCACCACGGCACCCCGAGAGCGACCATGTCCTCGACATCGTGGATGGCCAGCAGTGACCGGGCATGGGCGACGGGTTTGCGGTCGCTGTGCGCGTCCAGCCACTGCACGGCACCGACCTTCTCGGCGCCGTCCCTGACCTTGCGCATGGCGCGTACGTAGGTGCTGGTGACGGTGACCGGATTGATCGCACCCATCAATGCTGACTCCTGGTTCTGCTGGTACGGACGGCTTCTCTCAGCAGCGCAGGCCAGCGGCGCTGCTGGGATGGGGCTAGTCGTTGCGACTTCGCACGATAAGGTCGGCGAGCAGTGCCATGGACCCGATGATCAGCCCGGACAACACGATGAGGATGGCGTTCATGGACAACGCGAAAGGATCCGAGATCACGTCGTAGCCTGACTTCACCACCCCGAAAGCTAGCAACGTCAGCGCCAACGGCATGAGCACCTTCATCGGGTTGAAATACATCGTCATCCGCAGCACTTGCATGATGTAACGGTAGGCGTCCCGTAGCGGGTGGAACTTCGAGGAGCCGGCCCGGGAGGAGTACTTGATGGGCAGGTAGTCCACTTGATGCTGGTTGCTCAGGAACGACAGGGTCAGGGTGGTCACGCAGGAGAACCCGGGTGGCAGCAGCCGCAGATACGGCAGCGACACATCCCGGCGGAACGCCCGCAAGCCGGAATTCAGATCGGGAATCTTGGTGCTGGAAAGGCTCTCCGCGAACTTGCGGATCACCAGCTTGGCCGGCACCCGCAGTAGCTTGTGCGTTCCCTCCTCGGTGGTGCGAGCGCCGACCACCTGGTCGCAGGCCGGGTTCTCGTCCAGGTAGGTCACGAACTCCGGGATGCGCTCGTTCGGGTAGGACATGTCAGCGTCGGTCCACACCACGATGTCCCCGCGGGCGATGGCCGAACCGATGCGCCGCGCCGTGCCCGACCCGCCGTTGCGCGGGAACGGTACCACGTACATGTGCGGGTACTGCGGTTTGGCGTCCGTGAGGACCTGCAGGGTGTTGTCGGTGGACTTGTCGTCGATGGCGAGGATCTCGTAGCTGAAACCGCTGGTGTCCATCGACTCGGTGATGCGCTGCACCTCGGCGAGCACGTGGTCCTGCTCGTTGTAGCAGGGCAGCACGATGCTGACCTTCACCTTGGGCCGCGGATCGTGGATGAAGGAGTCGCCTTCATCGGCCTTCGCGCGGGGGGCACCACCACCGGCCACGAGGGTGCTCTGCGGTGTTCGCGGGTCGACCGACACGATGCCCCCGGCCGAACCGGAACCGCTGCCGGGCATCTGCGGCCGGCTCTGAGTGGAACTGGCTCCCACGACGTGAGCCGATGATATTGGCGTGGACTGGGTCATTCCGTCCTCTCCTACCCCCACCTACTTGACAGACGAAACTCTACGTCCGGGGGGACGCGCAGCGCGAACAGACTCACGGGGCTAGGACAATTTGGCCATATTCGAGGTGGCAGGTACCCGGCGTGTTTGACCCCGGTGCCGGTCAGCAAGTCCGGTACCGGGTGCGACCACGCCCTCCTGATGTACTCCCAGGTCCGCCACCGCGGATGAGACGTCCCTGGTCGGGTGCGAAGTCGCCCCAGATCCGGCGGGCTGCCTCAGGTGTCTGCGAGGTCGGCCCGGACCATCCGCGCCACGATCTCCTCGAATTCGACGGTCGGTGCCCAGCCCAACAAGCTGCGAGCCTTGCGTGCGTCGCCCACCTGGCGGGTAGCCTCGGCCGGGCGCATGAACTGTGGGTCTTGACGAACCAGGCGCCGCCAGTCCTCGATGCCCGCGGCGGCGAAAGCAGCCGCGACGAACTCCTCGATGGAATGGTCCTGCCCGGTGGCGAACACGAAGTCCTCGGCCTGCTCGAGGCGGGCCGCCCGGATCATGCCGTCCACGTAGTCCGGGGCCCATCCCCAGTCGCGGCGCACGTCGAGATTGCCCAGCACCAGCTCCCGCGCCTGGCCGCGCACGATCGCCGCAACCGTGCTGGTGATCTTGCGGGTCACGAAGTCCGTTGGCCTGCGGGTGGATTCGTGCGGGAAGAGCACGCAGGCACTGGCGTGCAACCCGTGGCCCCGGTACACCGTGGCCAGGTGGTGGGCGTACGCCTTGGCCGCACCGTAGGGGTTGACCGGGCGAATGGGGGTGTCTTCGTTCTGAGGTGCTTGCTCGGCGTTGCCGAAGACTTCCGCGCTGGAGGCGATCACCACCCGGACCGGGCGGTCTTGGCTTTGCTGCAGTTGCAGCGCGGATTCGAGCAGCTGCGCGACGGCCAGGCCGTTGATCCGGGCGGTGAGCAGTGGCTGCGACCAACTCAAGCCCACCGAGGACAGGGCCGCGAGGTTGTAGATCTCGTCGGGGCGGACCTCGGTGATCACGTTGCCGATCTGTTCGGGCTCGGCGAAATCGACGTCGTGTACCTGTGCCCGGGTCAACCACGGGGTGAACTGCGGGTCCACCTCTTCCGGGCCGCGCACACAGGCATGAACCTGATAGCCCTCGGCCAAGAGCCGTTCACACAGGAACCCGCCGTCCTGCCCGGCCGAGCCGGTAACCAGGGCGACCGGCTCTCTCGGCGTGACGTCCTGGCGAGTCCTGCTGGCGTGCTGACTCATCGACACGTCTTCTCGTTGCTCGGCGGCCGAGTCACCGGCCGGCCAGTGCCCGCTGTTCGCTGAGGTCGTGATCGACCATCATCTGGACCAGTTCGGTGAAGCTCACCTTGGGCTCCCAGCCGAGCTTCTGCCTGGCCTTGGCCGGATCACCGATGAGCAGGTCCACCTCCGCCGGCCGCATGAACCTGGGGTCCTGTTCCACCTTGGCCGACCAGTCTTCGATGCCGACATGGGCGAAGGCGACGTCCAACAGATCGCGGATGGAGTGCGTTTCGCCGGTGGCGACGACGTAGTCGTCGCCGTGCGGCTGCTGCAACATGCGCCACATCGCATCCACGTAGTCACCGGCGTATCCCCAGTCACGTTTGGCATCCAGGTTGCCCAGGACGAGGGTGTCCTGCAGCCCGAGCGAGATCCGGGCCACCGCCTGGGACACCTTCCGGGTGACGAATTCGGGCCCGCGGCGCGGCGATTCGTGGTTGAACAGAATTCCGGAGGAGGCGTGCATGCCGTAGGACTCGCGGTAGTTGATGGTCATGTAGTGCCCGTAGACCTTGGCCACGCCGTACGGGGACCGTGGCCACAACAGCGTCGACTCGGTCTGCGGCACCTCCTGCACCTTTCCGAACATCTCCGAGCTGGAAGCCTGGTAGAACCGCACGGCGGCCGGGTCGTCCTCGGTGTACAGCCGCACCGCCTCCAGGAGATTCAGCACGCCGAGCCCGGTCACCTCACTGGTGACGGTGGCGTTCTCCCACGAGTAGGCCACGAAGCTGATGGCGCCGAGGTTGTAGACCTCGTCGGGCTGCGCGATGCGCAGCGCACGGAACAGACTGGATTGGTCCGCCAGGTCGCCGGTGAGCAACCGCACAGCCGGAACCGTTTCCTGCACCATCGAGAACTTGGGATTGTTCTGCCCGCGGATCAGACCGTAGACCTCGTAACCCTTGGACAGCAGTAACTCACTGAGATAGAGGCCGTCCTGGCCGGTGATGCCAGTGATCAGGGCGCGGGGCATGGATCCTCCGTCGGATTGTTGTGATGTACACGGATACGCTACCCCCACCATGGTGACGATCGCGCTGGATGCCACGCCGCTTCGCAAACCGCGATCCGGAGTCGGTCGCTACGTCCACGAGCTCACTCAGCACATCTCCGCATCCGAGGATGCTCCCGGCCAGGTGTGGCTGGCGCTGTCCCGGCAGGCCCGGTTCCCGGTAGCACTGCCGCCGGGTGCCCGGGTGGCGCCGCGCAACCTTCCGGCGCGGCTGTTGCTGCCGATGTGGTCGTTGACCGGGCGGCCGACCGTGGACCGGCTCACCGGCCCGGTCGGGTTGTTCCACGGCACCAACTACATCCTGGCTCCCACGCGTGCTGGGGTACCCAGGGTGCTCACCGTCCACGACCTCACGTTCCGGCGGTTTCCCGAGACGGTAGCTCCGCAGATGCGGCAGGTGCTGGCCAGGGTGCCCGCGGCCGCCCGGGCGGCGGATGCGGTGATCGCGGTCAGCCATGCCATGGCCGAAGAGATCGCCGCCGAGCTGCGGGTCCCGGCCGAGCGGATCGTCGTGGCGCCGAACGGGGTTGATGACGACTGGTTCGATGCGGCACGGGCGGACGACGCCCGCCGCGACCTGGGGTTGCCGCAGCGCTACTTCGTGGCGGTGGGAACGCTCGAGCCGCGGAAGAACCTGCGGATGCTGGCCCGCGCGCACGCCCAGGCCAGCAGGGCGGACCCGGGCCTCCCACCGTTGCTGATCGCCGGCGCGCACGGCTGGGGGGAGGTCTGGTCCGGCGGGCCACCGGACCCGGACCGGGTGCGGTTGCTGGGCCGGTTGCCGGATGCCCGGCTGCAGGCGGTCGTGGCCGGCGCCGTCGCGTCGTGCTCCGCGTCCAGGTACGAGGGATTCGGGTTACCCGTGCTGGAGGCGATGGCCACCGGCACACCGGTGCTGGCCAGTGACATCGCGGCGCATCGCGAGGTGGTTGGTGACCTCGCCGAGGCAGACTCCGGGGTGCTTTTGCTGCCACCGGATGACGAGCAAGCCTGGGCGGATGCCCTGGTGCGGGCGGCCAGCATGCGAAGACCGTTGCTGCCCAGTCAGTTGCGGCAACGGGCCCGGCAGTTCTCGTGGGCGGGTAGCGCCCGGGTTCATCTGCGGACGTACCGGGATTTGATGTCCTGACCCTCACCCCCCTGCGCAGGTTGGTGGCGTGCGCAGGTTGGTGACATGCGCAGGGTGGTGACATGCGCAGGGTGGTGGCGCGCGCAGGCTGGTGGCGCGGTTTAGGCCGGCGATCCGGCCGGGAGCCTCAGGTGACCCGGTTGAAGTACTCCCGGGAGGCGGCCAGCCGGATCGGGATGCTGAAGTCACCGTCACGGGCCATCCTCGACAAATCGGCTGGTGTTCCACCGTTGCGGCCGAGGAACGTCCGGTAGTACTGCTGCAAGCGCCGGTTCGCCGCCTGATGCGATGCGACCAGCTCCGGGGCCACCGACTCGTACCCGGTGCTGTTCACCCGCGCACCCCACAAGGTCAGTTCTGCCGCGGTCGCGTCCCGGCCGAGGAGCAACCGGTAGCCCCGGTGTAGCCACTCGGCTTGGCCGCCCGACCCGGCCACCGCCTTCTCGGAAGCGAGTATCTCGGCCCGCACGGCGGTGCGAGAACCGGTTTCGCGCATCCGCCGCGCCCACTTGATCACCTCGAGGCCGTCGGGGTCGCGGCCCATCGCCGCAGGAAAGTCCTCCCAGACCAGGTCTTCGAGCCGCTCTTGGGTGAAGGCGACCTCCTTGACGAAGGCGGCCTGGGGGTAGCCATCACGCAACTGCCGGACCCTCCTGTCCATCCAGTCCGGCGTCGGCTCGCGGCCCAGGAAATCCCGGTAGACCCCCGTGGTCAAAGCCTGCGCCTGCGCTGCCGTCATGGACGAGGCCGCCGTGGTCTTGATACTGAACCAGTCGCTCTTCAGGCGCAGTTTCGACTTGGCCTGTTTGCCGGTGAAGGTCTTCGAGCGCCCCTGGGCGTCGACCGCCGTCACCTGCAGCACCCGGCCACCGTCGGCTCCCAGGCCGTTGCGACGGCTCACCGACAGCTTGGTCATCCCCGGCACTCCCAGCCGCGACTGCGCGTCCGCCCACGACAGGCTGGTGCTCCAGGACCGATTCGGGTTGGACCTGATGTCGTCACCATCGTCACGTACGGCCGGGAACGTCCCGCCTGCGGTGTGTCCGCCGGTGGATGAGGAGAACTCGGTGCGGGCCACCCGGCCGTTCGCGTGTTTGCGGACCACGCCCGCGGTGGCGGCCACAGCCGAGTTGGTGCGGGAGTCTTCCAAGCTCCTGGTCCCGGACGCGCCCCGGACGAACTCCCCGCCGTAGACCTGGCAAGCGGTGGTGTCGCAGGTGGTGGCCCAGCCGGATCGCGGCGAGGAGATGGCGTAACTGCGGGCCGCGACCGCCTGGGCCCGCAGCGCTTGCATGCCTTTGCCGCCGCCCAGCGACGCCCACGACGCCGGCGACTCCCGGGGCACCACGCCCTTGAGGTAGTCCTCCAGCCGGACCTCGTTGACGCTGGCCTGCTGGCTACCGGTATCGATCGCCCGCAGTTGGCCCCGGTAGCCACGGGTCCCGCCCGGTTCGCACAACTGCACGTGGCTGCCCCGGTTGGCGGTGTAGGCCGCGGAGGTGATCAGCGCCCCGGAGGACACCGAACCCGCCGCCGACCACGGCCCCGCGCACCCCGGCCCGGTCTGCACCGAGAAGGTCCCCGACCCGGACCGGGTCACCATGATCGCCGCATCCTTGATCCGCTTGCCGTTCAGTGCGAGGGCCGATCCGGTGGCGATGAGCGGCTTGCCGGTCAGGCGCAGCAGTTCGACACCGATGACCGGGTTGCCGGCCGATGCGGCGGAGGTACCGCTATAGAAATGGTTGAGAATCCGGGGTGCATCCCAGCCGTGGTCGACCGCGTAGCCTAACGCCCCGTACTGGCCCATCCCACGCCCGTGCCCCCACCCGCGGCCGGAGAAAGTGACCTTTCCGGGTGTGGCCGCGGCCTGCCCGGCGGCGCCCCCGCCGGGCTGCGTCGCCTCGGCCGCCCGGGCGGGGGCCGACACCGCGGCGGCACCGACGACCAGCCAACTCATGACGAACCAGGACAAGGCCCTCCGCCATCCGCTGCGCCGCCCACCGGCGGTGCTGGGCGGTCGGCTGCCGAACCTGGGCTCATCGAAGCGGAATCGTGGCATCGCGGCTTCCTCCTCAGGGACGATGTGCGGCCGGGAGCGGCCCGGGCCGATAGTGACAGCCCACCGCCGGGTCGGCGAGTCGGAGCGTGTCGGCTCAACGCGGTTCTGGGTGCCGCGACAGGAACACGACCCCTGGGGTGGTGGTGCCACCGATATGTTCAATAGCGCTGCCTGGCCCGCCGGGCGTACTCAGAACTACTCATCAACGACCGGCGCAGCGCCTCGTCCCCATACCGACGTACGGCGGCCGCCCGGCTGGTCCTGGCGGCAGGATGTGGGGCCCGCCCCAGGTAGGCCCGGTAGCCCCGGTCGATACGCCGGTGCGCGCCCTCGACCGACCCGTAAACCATGTCGGCGACCGACGTCCGGCCACGGCGGGCCGTCGCCGCGCCCCAGGTCTTCACGTCGCCCGCCCTGGCTTCGCGCTCCAGCACCCGCCGGAACAACAGCTTCACGAACCCGCTGCGGGTGCTGCCGGCCTGCCGGTAGAACTCCGCGCTGCCGGCCAGCCGGGCCACCAGTGTGGTGTCGTTGACCCGTCCGGTTCGCAGTTGCTCGCCCCAGTGGTCCTGCTCCGAGCGCGACGCCGAGCGGCCCAGGACCAGTCGATAGGCGGTGTCCACCACCCGACGACGGCTGTCGACATGGGCGGAAATCCCGGTGATCAGCCGGCTGCGCGAGGTCATGGCGGTGGCCTGCCAGTAGCGCACCGACGCATCGGACGCCTCTCGCCGCAGGGTGTCCCGGTACACCGCCCTGGTCATCGCGGCCGCATTCACCGCGGACTGCGCCCGCGCCCTGATACCGCCCAGCGTGCGGTAGGCAGCCGTCCCAGGACAGCTGGTCAAGCCGACGTCCCGGTGTCCCATCACCCGGGGCACGTTCACCTGTCGGCCGGCCGGGAATTTCACGCTGCCCGCGCCGGGGACGTAGTTCACCCTGCTGTTCGGTTGTGCGCCGTACTTGGACAACCGCCAGGCAATGACGTTGGCCACGGCCGCCTGAGTCCTGGCGGGTGGGGTGGACCTGGAGTAGGTGCCGAGGATGGCAATACCCACGGTTCCTTTGTTGAACCCGGCCGCGTGTGCACCGATGCGGGCGCTGGTGATGCTGCCCCGCCGGCCCTCGTAGACGTTGCCCCACTTGTCGACGATGAAGTTGTAGCCGATGTCGCACCAGCCGCGGGTTTTCGTGTGGTACGCGTAGTCGCCCCGGATCTGGCGCATCGCCTGAGCCTTGGAGGAGTAGCCGTTCGACCCGGCGGTGTGATGCACGACGGCGGCGAAGGCGCGCGGGTGCGCCGCCCTGTCGCTACACGTCAGTCTCTCGTCCGCACCCCAGTCGGACCGGCGGATCACCGCGGGCCGGGCAGCACCGTGCGCGCCCATCCGCTCACCGGAAGCGGTCCCGTCCTTGGCCGAGCGGCCCGGATCCACCAGCGCAAGTTCCAGCTGCTCATCCGCAGGCACCTGGGCAGCGCTGACCGAACCGTCGGTAACCACCCGGGTCTGCACCGCGTCGGCATCGCCGACCCACACCGGTGCCGTCGCCCGCTTCTCGGACCCGGCGTATTCCGCCGAGTCGCTGTCAGGTCCCTCCTGGTCATCGGCGGGCAGCGTCTGCCACTTCCCCCAGCTGCCGTCAAGGGCCCTGGCTCGCACCTGCACGCTGTTCGCCTTGACATTGTCGCCGGGAAGGACGGCACCCACCATGGCGAACTGGTCGGTGTCGATCTGCTCGGACGCCAGAAAGGCGGTCTGCTCACCGGCAGGCCGCTCGCCCATGTCGTTCTCATGGGTGTGCGCCCGGCCCTGCTCGCCGTCCGCCTGCCGGCCGGAATCCGGCGCCGCGTCGCTACTGGTGCGTTCGGTCAGCGACACGGTAACACTGTGTACCTCGGCGGCCACCCCCTCTTCGGCCGCGGTGACCGGTGCCAGGGTCTGGCTGAACAGACCAACCGCCGCAGTGGCGGTCAACAGCACAATTCGACGTATCCGCATGGGCCCAGGCACCCTCTCGACGTAGTGACACGGCAATCCGGCTGGGTTTCTCATCCATTCGGCCTCACCGCTATTCGGTCTCCCCGCACATCTATCTTGAGCCCCCACCCGGATGAATGTCACCTGGCCGTAGCAACCGAACGTCACAAAGCGGTCTCAGCGTGCGTTATCGGGCCAATTCGGGCGGCAGGGCGTGAGGCGAATCACAACCCAGAGTGCCGGGGCGACAACCCTCTTCGTCACCGAACGGCACTCCTCGAATGCACGCCGTGCACGTTTCTTGATGGCCGAGATGATCCGGTAAGAACGCGATATGTCACCTGCGGCGCGCCGGGCACGACCGGACGGATCAACGGCGTCCAGCGCAGACGCGCAGCGGCCGAAACGGGGAACACCTCCCCGACGTCGAAGGCTGCTGATGTACCTGCGCGCTCCGCTCGCCCGATTGCACCCGGTCCGTACCCTCGTCGCCGCGGCGATGCTGGCCAGTACGCTCATCGGCACGACTCAGCAACCCGCGATCCAGTCACGCTCCGGCCCGGCCGCCGAACAGCCGGCCCGGGCCGGCAAGTCTTCCGCCGCGGCCCCGGTCATCCGGTGGACACTGACCAGAGGAGACGAGCGGGCTCAACTGACCCGCCAGCGGAACCTGAAGCCCCGTAGGGCCCGGTCGGCCTTCGGCACCCGGCCGCGGGCCGGTGACCTGGGTATCGACATGTCTCGGCGCGGCCAGGAATTCGTCGGAGTCGGAGCTGCCTTGACCGAGTCATCCGCGGTGCTGCTGTCCTCGCTGCCGAAGCCTGCTCGCGCTCAGGTATTGGAGGACCTGTTCCACCCCACTCGGGGCGCAGGCATCTCGTTGTTGCGGGTTCCGCTGGGGGCCAGTGACTTCGCCCTCGCCGACTACACCTACAACGACCTGCCCGCCGGCTCGACGGATCCGCAGTTGCGGAATTTCTCGATGCAGCGAGACTTCACTCATGTGCTCCCGGTGCTCGCCGAAGCAACCCGCATCAACCCCGACCTGCAGGTGATGCTGACCCCGTGGAGTGCTCCGGCATGGATGAAATCCAGCGGCAGCACGCACGGTGGAAAGCTGTTGTCGCGGTGGGAGAGCGTCTACGCCGAGTACCTGGCCAGATCGGCGGCCGGTTTCCACCAGAACGGTATCCGGGTGGCGGCCCTGAGCGTGGCCAACGAGCCCGGCTACGCCACCGCCGACTATCCGTCCATGTGGCTCGGCACCGCCCAACAGGTCCGGCTGGGCATACTCACCCGGAAGGCACTGGACTCACGCGGCCTGCACGAGGTGGACCTGCTGGCCCTGGACCACAACTGGTCCGACGCCGACACCGCGTTGCGGATCGTCTCCCAGGCGGGTGGCGCCTACGCCGGGGCGGCGTTCCACTGCTACGACGGTGATGTGTCGGCCCAGGCCAAGATCCCACCCGCGACCGCAGGTGTCTGGACCACCGAGTGCTCCGGCGGAGACTGGGCAACCTCGTACCCGGACAATCTGGCCTGGGGCGCCACCAACATGCTCATCGGCGCGCTGCGCAACGGCTCCAGTGCGGTGATGTGGTGGAACATCGCCCTGGACCCCGACCACGGGCCACGTAACGGTGGATGCCAGGACTGCCGCGGGGTGATCACCGTGGACCCCACCACCGGGCAGGTCACCCACAACGTCGAGTACCACCTGCTGGCCCACGCCGGCCGGTTCATCCCGCGCGGCTCGGTCCGGGTGGGCAGCGCGGCTCGCGCGCGCAGCGGCGTCGACTCGGTGGCCTTCCACACCCCGGACGACCGCATCGTGCTGCTGGCGCTCAACCCGGCCGGGACCACCCGGCGCATCCTGATCCGCCACAACGGCCGTGAGGTGCGCCAGGCGATACCGGCGCGATCCCTGGCAACGTTCAGCTGGCCCCGATAGTCACCCCAGTGCCCGGTCGATCTCACCTTCCAGCAGCGGGGTAAGCAACGCCGAGTACGTCGCGCTGACATGGCTGTTGTCGCTGTAGACCACCGTGTTGCCGACCAGGGCAGGGCATTTGGTCTTCTCACAGAACCACGATGTCGGCTCCACGGTGGCTGCCCCCGCCTGCTCGGCCACCTGTAGCGTGCCTTTTCTGCGGGCCGGGTCGCTGCGCGCGACGTTCACCGAGACCACGCACGCGGCTGCGCTGTCGACGTTGTCGGCCAGGCAGGTCGGCACATCTTGCTGCGGGTACGGCGTATCGCCCATGACCAGCACCTGCGCGCCGGTGGCCCGCAGCTGTTCGACGGTCCGGCGCACGCCGCGCTCCCAGCGCGGAGTCAGAGTCGCGTCTCGCGAAGTCGAGCCGATAGCCGCGCTGGTCAACACCAGGTCAGGCGACTCGGCCTTGATGCGGCTGAGCGCGTTGGCTCGCCAGGCATAGCACTCGGTGTAGTCGCGCTTGAGCTTGGAGTTCACCAGCTGCACGTCGTACAGCGGGCAACCAGACTTGGTGAGATTCACCAGCCGCCAACCCCGTTCGACCGCCAGCTTCTCCAGGGCCGGCATCCACTGATAAGCGTGCGAGTCACCGGTGACGACGACGGTGCGCGCGCCGTCCTCCGCGCCGAACACACAAGTCCCCTCCGGCTCCCGGGCAAGCGTGGTGTCCAGCAGATCCACCATGCACGACACCCCGTCGCCGGTGCTCGGCACCGGCTTGTCCTCGGCCGACTCGGCAATGCCGGGGTCGGTGTTGCTGGGCACCGCACCCAGGGTGGTCGCCGAGGTGACGGCCTGGCGCAGCGAGGCGGCCGTGACGTCCTGCAGCGGCTCCACGTAGCTGCCGGTACCCCGTGGATCCGGGACGGCCAGTAAGGTCGCGGCGGCGGTGCTGCTGCTCACCAGCACCATGGTGACACCGAGGGCCAGCGCCCGTACCGGCCGCGCCGCGAGGCTTGCTGCCCGGCGCAGCGGATCCTCCAGTGAGCCGAAGGTGAAGGTGGACAGCCAGGTCGCGATCAGAGCCACCACGCAGGCCTGCCACACCGTGAGCTGATCGGTGCCCAGGTAGTAGGGGGCGAGGACGAGCAGCGGC
This sequence comes from Micrococcales bacterium, assembly GCA_002748415.1. Taxonomy (GTDB): domain Bacteria; phylum Actinomycetota; class Actinomycetes; order Actinomycetales; family CAWJMD01. Next base: position 41,609 of record PDSI01000053.1, read on the forward strand.
CAATGCCACAGATACAACCCGTAAGAGATCTTCCCCAACCCCTGAGACAACGGCTGAGCCAACAACACCCGCTCCGCACTGGTAGCCCGCGACAAACCCGCAACCACCACCATGCACGTCCCACCCACCGGCAACAACGCCCAATACCCAGGAAACGCCGAAGACTCAGTAATCACCACCGCCGAAACAGCGATCACCACCAACCCCGACCACGCCAACCAACCCCGCCCCAACCACGACCGGCGAGCCAACCACCCCGCATTCACCGCGACCAACCCACCAGCAGCCAACTCCCACGCCCGCGCCGGCGTCACAAAATACGCCAACGACTGCGCCACCTGCGTCTGATGCACCCCAAACACAAACGACGCCACACCACCGGCACCGACCACCAGATTCAACCCCACCCGCGACACACCCGGCCGGCCCCCACCAGACCGCCGCCGCGACCACCACACCCCCGAAGCAGCCAACACCAACACCGGCCACACCAGATAAAACTGCTCCTCAATCGCCAACGACCAAAAATGCTGAAACGCCGACGACGACTCCGCCGCCCCGTAATCAACACCCTCGACCGCCAACCGCACATTCATCGCGAACAACGACGCCCACACCGCATCCGCC
>PDSI01000137.1 GCA_002748415.1 Micrococcales bacterium
GCCTCTCAGCTGATCGGTGTCGGCAGCAGTGTTCGGTGGCGTCGGGCCTGGTGGCTCAGATGTCCAGGAAACGAACGTCTTTGGCGTTGCGTTGGATGAAACCCCTCCGGGATTCGACGTCTTCGCCCATGAGAACGGCGAAGATCTCGTCCGCGGCAGCAGCGTCGTCGATGGTGACCTGGCGCAGGATCCGGGTCTGCGGGTCCATCGTCGTGTCCCACAGTTCCTGGTAGTTCATCTCACCCAGGCCCTTGTAACGCTGCACCGGGTTGTCCTTGGGCAGCCGTTTCTTCTGTTCGCGGCCTTCGGCCAACAGGGCGTCCCGCTCCCGGTCGGAGTACACGTAGTCGTGCGGGGCGTTGGTCCACTTCAGCCGGTACAGCGGTGGTTGAGCCAGGTATACGTAGCCGCCCTCGATCAGGGGTTTCATGTACCGGAACAGCAGGGTCAGCAGCAAGGTGCAGATGTGCTGGCCGTCCACGTCGGCGTCGGCCATCAGCACGATCTTGTGATACCGCAGCTTCTCCAGGTCGAAGTCCTCTCCGATGCCGGTGCCGAACGCGGTGATCAACGACTGGATCTCCTGGTTGCCCAGGGCCTTGTCCAGCCTGGCCTTCTCCACGTTCAGGATCTTGCCGCGGATGGGCAGGATCGCCTGGGTCTCCGGGTTGCGGCCCCGCACCGCGGACCCGCCGGCCGAATCACCCTCGACGATGAACACCTCGCACTGGGACGGGTCCTTGGACTGGCAGTCCTTGAGTTTGCCCGGCATACCGCCGGTTTCCAGCAGGCTCTTACGTTTGGCGTCCCGGGCCCGCCGGGCCGCCATCCGGGCTTCGGAGGCGGCGATGGCTTTACGGACCACGTCGCGGCCAGGCCCGGGGTTGCGTTCCAGCCAGTCCGCCAGCTGGTCACGGACCACGTTCTGCACGAACGTCTTGGCCTCGGTGTTGCCGAGTTTGGTCTTGGTCTGGCCCTCGAACTGCGGTTCGGCCAGTTTCACCGAGATCACCGCGGTCAGGCCCTCGCGGATGTCGTCGCCGGTGAGGTTGTCGTCCTTGTCCTTCAACAGCTTCTGGGCCCGGGCGTATTCATTCACCAGCCGGGTGAGCGCGGCCCGGAAGCCCTCTTCGTGGGTACCGCCCTCATGGGTGTTGATGGTGTTGGCGTAGGTGTGCACCGACTCGCTGAACGCGGTGGTCCACTGCATGGCCACTTCCAGGGACAGGCTGCGCTCGCCGTCCTCGGCCTCGAACGCGATGATGTCCGGGTTCACCGGGTCGGACTTCTTGGATGCGTTCAGGTGGGCGACGTAGTCGATCAGCCCGCCCTCGTAGCAGAAGGTGACCTGCTTGGGACCGGTCCGGGCGGCCTGGGCATCGGAGCCGTCGGCATCGGCGTCCGCAACGTCTTCCTCGGCCACCCGTTCGTCGATCAGGGTGATGATCACGCCCTTGTTCAGGAATGCCATCTGCTGGAACCGCGACCGCAGCGTCTCGAAGTCGAAATGCACGGTGTCGAAGATGTCTTCGCTGGGCCAGAAGGTGACCGTGGTGCCGGTGACATCGGTCTTGCTGGTCTTGGCCAAGGCCGCCTGCGGCACGCCCAGGTGGTAGTCCTGCTCCCAAATGCTGCCGTCGCGATGGACCTGCACGTGCAGCCGGGAGGACAGTGCGTTGACCACCGAGACGCCGACTCCGTGCAGGCCGCCGGACACCGAGTATCCGCTGCCGCCGAACTTGCCGCCGGCATGCAGCACGGTCAGCACCACCTCGACCGCGGGCCTGCCTTCGGAGGCGACGACGTCGACCGGGATGCCGCGGCCGTTGTCCACCACCCGGCACCCGCCGTCGGCCAGCAACCTGACCTCGATGGTGTCGCAGTAGCCGGCCAACGCCTCGTCGATGGCGTTGTCCACCACTTCGTACACCAGGTGGTGCAGGCCGCGTTCACCGGTGGAGCCGATGTACATGCCAGGCCGCTTGCGCACGGCCTCCAGCCCTTCGAGGACCGTAATGGCCGACGCGTCGTACTTGCCCGCGTGTGCCAGAGATTCCGCATCCTCCGGACGCTGGTCCAGGTCCGTGTCGTGAATGTCGACCGACGATGGACGTTCGGTGTTTTCGGTGCTGGCGTTGTCCTGAGACTCAGGGTTGTGACCGCCGGGGGTCTGGTCGCCGGTTGACTGCACGCGTCAGCTCGTTCCCTCTGGGGCGCTGCACGGGGTACCCGGGTGGGTCCCGGTGCCCACCCGGTATGATGGCGTGTTACCCACCCCCACCGAGGCTGTCTCGGGCGGTGGGCGAGGCTCCACGTTTGGACGGTCCCAATTCTACCCCGTCGGGGTGACAAAACACGCCCGTACAGGCATCTGCCCGTCGATTTGCCGAACGAATCTTCCAGTACTCGACCGGGGATACCGCCCCCATGATGTTGA
>PDSI01000225.1 GCA_002748415.1 Micrococcales bacterium
CGCAGCCGGGAAACTGACCACGAAGTAGCGGACGAAATCTCGCCAGGCCGATTCGGAGGACCCGGTCATGCGCCCACGAGCTCTGGCCAGCGTGGTGGACAGCCGGCTGATCAACGTGGCATCCGGTGCAGCCGAACGGACTTGAGAAAGGTGAGTGGCGGTGCGCTGGTAGAGCAACACCAGCCGGTCGACCTCGGGCCCGCTCAACCGCCGACGCTTGGACAGCTCATCCAACTCATCCCATTCGTCACCGTGCACGGTGACGAAGGCCTCAAGATCCACCCCTTCATGGTACGTGCGCCCCGTAGCCTGGAGGCGTGTCTGCGCCGATTCCGCTGCCCGAGGACGACAACACGCTGGTCATCGGCGAGGGGGTGGTCCTCGACATGGCTCCCGCCTCGGCACCGATGCGGATTCTCAGCGGCATACTCGATTACGGTCTGATGCTCATCGCGCTGTACTTCGTCCTGTGGTTCTTCTCCGCACCGGCCAGCCTGGACGAGGCCGCCAGAACAGCCTTCGACCTGGTCCTCGCGGTGGGCGTCGTCGTCGGCTTTCCGACCCTGGTCGAAACGACGACGCGCGGCCGGTCGCTGGGCAAGCTGGCCGCCGGCCTGCGAACGGTGCGTGACGACGGCGGCCCCATCCGCGTCCGGCATGCCGGCATCCGCGCCATGGTGGCGCTTTTCGAGGTACTCATGACCTCGGGCGCCGTGGCACTGATCACGGCGATGTCAAACAGCAGGGGCAAACGTCTGGGCGACATGGTTGCCGGCACCTACGTGGTGCGCGAGCGCGCACATCGGCACCAACCCCTGCAGCTGGCGATGCCGCCGCGTTTGGGTGCCTGGGCGGCGAACGTGGATATCGCCCGGATACCGCCCGACCTCGCATTGTCGATCCGCCAGTTCCTCATGCGAACCCAACACCTGACACCGGCTGCCCGGCTCCGGTTGTCTACTGACCTGGCCCAGCAGCTGGCCCGCTTCGTCGCACCGCCTCCGCCTGCGGCCACGGTGCCGGAAGAGTTCTTGGTGGCCGTGCTCGTCGTACGCCGCGACCGGGAGCTGGCCCGCCTGCAAACCGAGCAACGAACGGCAACAGCGCGCGCACACCTGGTGCATCGGCTGCCACACGGGTTGGGACAACAGCCGGTAACCGGTGCCGGGCCGAGCGGCCCACCTTGGCCGCCGGCGTCGGCATGGGCTCCGGGTGGGCCGCAGTAGCGCGTCGCTCCTCAGGTGGTGGGCACTGGTGTCGTGCGGGTTGCGGCTTCGGCCGGGCGCCCGGCTCAACCGCAATGGCAATCTCTACAGCCGCCCCGCTTCTTTCAGTGCCAGGTAGGCGTCTGCCAGCCGCGGCGGCAGATCATTGGGTTCCGCATCGACCACATGCACTCCGGCATGCGCGAGCGCCGCGCTGACTCCCGCACGGTCCAGTTCGCCCCTGATTGCCGCCGCCGCATCGTAGACCTGCACCGAATCCGCACGTCCCCGGGCCATGGCGGCCAGCGCCGGATCGGCGACGGAGGCGACCATCACGGTGTGGGTGGCCGCCAACCGGGCCGCCACCGGGAGCACACCGGCTTCGGCTGCGGCCGCGTCCAGCGCCGTCAACAACACCACCAACGCACGCTGCGGCACCCGCTGCTGCACCTCAGCCACGATCCGGGTCCAGTCCGCCTCGACCAGAACAGCTTCCAGTGGGGCCATGCCCTCGACCAGGTTCGGCATCAGCTGTTGCCCGGTCTGGCCCAGTACCCTGGTACGCACCACCCGGTCCATGGCCACCAGGTCCACCCGGTCCCCGGCCCGGCTCGCCAACGCAGCCAGCAGCAGCGCCGCATCCATCGCGGCATCCAGGCGGGGTTCGTCGCCGACACGCACACCCGCCGTGCGGGAGGTGTCCAGCACCAGCAGCACCCGCCGGTCCCGCTCGGGCCGCCAGGTGCGAACGACCACGGCCTGGCGCCGGGCGGTGGCTCGCCAGTCGATGCTGCGCACATCGTCGCCAGGCACATAGTCACGCAGTGAATCGAATTCGGTTCCCTGGCCGCGGACCATGACCGCGGACCGGCCGTCGATCTCCCGCAGCCGGGCCAGCCTGGACGGCAGGTGTTTGCGGGAATGAAACGCAGGCAGTACCCGGATCACCCCGGGGACGTCCCTGCTCCGTTGCCGGGCGGCCAGCCCCAGCGGCCCGAAGGAACGCACCGTCACCTGACCTGATGTGCGGTGCCCACGCCGAGTCGGGCTGGCGGACAACGTATACCGGCGGCGTTGCCCGCCGGGGACCGAGATTGCCACCCGGTCCGGGTCCAGCCCGGCGGCAGGCGGCCAGCCGTCCCGCAGCGCACCGGTGAACCGTCGGTTGCCGGTGTTGGTCGCCAGCAGCGGAACGTGCACGCTACCGCCGAGGCGCACGCTAGGGATGTCCGCACGGTCCACCCTTAGCCGCTTCGGGGACACGGCCAGTAGCACGTCCAGCGCGACCAAGCTCACCCACACCGCGATCCACAGCGCCGCTGCCTTCCAGGGCGCCACCACGAACAGCAGCGGCAGGCCGGCCAGGCCGAGCAGTACCGCGCGGCCTCTGATACTCATCGCGGGCTCCGGGCCAACCGGGTCATCGGGGTGCGGGGACGGATCCCAGGACCCCCGACAGTACCGTTTCCACCGTCGTGCCCTCCAGCTCCGCCTCCGGCCGCAACTGAATCCGGTGCCGCAGCACCGGGCGAGCCAGTGCCTTCACATCGTCCGGAGTCACAAAGTCACGCCCGGACAGCCAGGCCCACGCCCGGGCCGCGTGCAACAACCCGGTGGCTCCGCGCGGTGAGGCGCCGAGGGCTACCGAGGGCGTGTCCCGGGTGGCCCGGCAGATGTCAACGGTGTAGGCCAGCACGGCCGGGTCGACACGCACCTGACCGACTGCGGCCGTGCCCGCAGCCAGATCGGCCGCACCGGCCACCGGCCGGACTCCTGCCGCGTCCAGATCCCGCGGGTCGAAACCGCCCGCGTGCCGGTTGAGCACTTCGATCTCGACATCCCGCCCCGGCAACGGCATGCTCAGTTTCAGCAGGAACCGGTCCAGTTGCGCTTCCGGCAACGGGTATGTTCCCTCGTACTCCACCGGGTTCTGGGTGGCAGCCACCACGAACGGATCCGGTAACGGCCTCGGCTGACCGTCGACGCTGACCTGCCGCTCCTCCATGGCCTCCAGGAGCGCGGCCTGGGTCTTGGGCGGGGTCCGGTTGATCTCGTCGGCGAGCAGCAGGTTGGTGAACACCGGCCCCTCGCGGAAGGAGAACTGCGCAGAGTGGGAGTCGTACACCAATGATCCGGTGACGTCGCCCGGCATCAGATCGGGGGTGAACTGGACTCGCCCCATATCCAGCCGCAGGCTCGCGGCCAAGGTTCGCACCAGCAAGGTCTTGGCTACCCCAGGGACGCCTTCGATCAGGACGTGCCCCCGGCACAGTAGGGCGATCAGCAGTCCCGTTACTACAGAGTCTTGTCCGACAACGGCTTTGGACACTTCCGACCGCACTGCCACGAGGGCAGCACGGGGGTCCTGCCGGGCCGGTCGGTCGACGGGATACTCGCTGCGCTGGGTCTCACTCACCACCTGTTTCTCCTTGTTGGCTGACTGGGAGGGTACTGGTTTGCAGGCTGTCGTGCAGCTGATCGAGTTGGCCGGCCAACCGTACGAGTTCCTGGTCCGAGGCCGGTGGTTGTCCAGCCAAGAGCGCACCGACTGTGGCGGCCGGAACCCCCGTGTGTTCGGCTACCGTGACCGCCACTTGTGCAGCCGGGGTACTGGCCGGAAGGCCCAGCCGACGGGCGATGCGCCGCGTCGCATCGGCTCGCAGGATGGTCCCGGCCTGATCGCGGGCCCGCGCCTGCCGGTACAGTGCCGCCCGGCCGCGGGCCGTCTCGGCGGAACGGACCACCACCGGTAGCGGTTCGGCCACCAGCGGCCCGAACCGACGGCCCCGCCACCACATCGCGAGCCCGGCTACCACGATCAGCCACCACCTGGCCGGCTCCAGCCATGTGGCCTGCAGATCACGCGGATCCTGGTGGGTCTCTTGGACGAAGGCCGGGTCTGTGGGCGAGACACGCCACCAGGACACCTCTGGGTGCTGACCGAGCAGCCACAGTCCCAGCGTGCCCACACCCTTCTGCCCCACCCACGCGTTGGTGAACGGCCGGTCGGTTCCGATCACCGTAACGGTGGTGCCCGCAGTCCGGTACCGGGCCACAGTTCCGCTGTGCTGTGCGGCCTGTGGGTCGAAGTAGCACAGCTGCGCCTGTGCACCGGTCAACTCATAGGTTTGGCCGTCGACGTCGATCGGGCCGGCGGCCGAGGCGGCGGCAACGTCGCAACCGGGCGCGACAGCACCGGGAGCAGGCTTCGCACCGGACGCCTGGACCGGGGCGTCCAGATCATCGAGGACGAATGAGTCCGGCTGCAGAATGACCACGTCCTCGGCCACCGCGAGCACCTCGTGCAGAGACTCGGCGTCCATGGGCCCAGGTTCGACGATGAACAGGGTGCGGTCCCGCCCGGCCAGATCCTCCAGTGCGGCCGCGCTTTCGAGTAGGCTCACGTCGACGCCCCGCTGGCCTAGAACACGAGCAATCGCCCGAGAGCCATCCGCACCCACCGAGTCCGGGTGCAGATAGACGTCGCGGCTGGGCTGGGACACCAGCGCCCAGACGGCCACCGCCATGATGCCCACCAGGACGGTTGCCAGGGCAAGCAGTGGCAGGTGGCCACGCAGCCTTGTCACGCCGGAACCTGCAAACCGGCGGTGGCGATGCGGCGCTCGTCCGGCAACGGCCGGGCAACCCGCACCCGTGCCTGCAGATCACGTAGTACCGCCGCCTGCCGCGCCGTAGCCGGGTAGCCACCGAAGCTGACGGAATCGAAAAGGCGGGCCGCCTCGCCCAGCTCGTCTCCCAGGTGCGGAAAGGCACTGGCTGCCGACAGGGCTGCCTCGTCCGCGGTCAGCCCTGGCCGGTCATCGAGGACCGCGCGTTCCTGTAGGTCCCGCACGAGGGCTCGGAACCAATTCTGCACGGCCAGTTCGAAACGGCCTGCTGCGGCGGCATCTTCGGCCAGCTGGCGATAGTCGTCGGCCTGGCAGGGCGGCTCGTCGAAGACCTCCGCTTTGCCGCCGGGCAGCTTGCGCACCCGGCTGCCCGGACCCACCCGGACCACCAGGATCACCAGCACCAGCACGGCGACGATGCCCAGGACGTAGAAGAACCCGATGGAACTGGTCCCGGCACCGGTGGCGTACATCAGGTCTTCCAGCCACTCCAGTAGGCGCGACACCCACCCGGGCTGTGTGCTGGCGTACTCCGGGTTGGCCAACTCGTCCTGCAACCACTGCCGCCCGGTGGGCTCGTCGGGGTGGACCGGCGCCGCCAGGTGCCGCAGCAGCGCACTCATCCAGCGGCCCGGGCCAATTCCAGGTGCAGTCCTTCCCGACGCATCCGCGTGTCCACGTACAGCAACGTGACCGCGCACGACATGAAAGGGGTGATCAGCAGGGTGGGCACCGCCATGGAGATCACGAGCATGACGGCGCCGCCGACCATCGCGGTGCCCGTGTGGCCCAGAAAGCCGATCAAGCCGATCAGGAGCATGCTCAGCAGGCTGATGCCGCCCTGCAGTACCGCCGCCGCGACATAGACGACCAAGTAGATGAGCAGCAGAATGCCCAGCACGCGCCAGAACGATCCCCGGGCCAGCGTAAAGCTGCGGACCATCGCGGTCCGCAGCGACACCCGTTCCAGCATCAGTGCACTCGGCGTGAAAGCGAAAAATGCGAACAGGACGGCAATTCCCACCCCGGCCAAGAGCATCACCGGAAACACCAGAAAAGCACCGGCGTCTTCGTTGGCCAGGCTCAGCCCCACAGCGGGAACGACGGCCAGCAGGAGGATCAGGCCGACAACCATCATCTGCACCAGCAGCCATCCCACGAGTGACCAGAACCGCGACAGCGCCTCCCGCCACACCTGGCCGAAGGTGGCCCGCTGGCCCAGGATGGCCTTGCCCACCGGCAGCACCAGCACTCCGGCGAGTAGAGCACCGCTGGCCGCAGACAACAACACGGCCACTAGGGAAGTCATTGCGGCGATAGCCACCCTGATGGAGTCGACGTCGAAATCCGAGAAGATGAAGGCGAGCAGGACGAGAACACCGATGGCGAGGGAAAGAACGTTGGCCGCCAGCGCGGACCCCACCGTGGCCGCGGGTTGGCGCCGCACGACCTGGAACGCGCCGTCGAGGATCTCCCCCACCGTCAGCGGCCGCAATGGGATCACCCCTGGCTTGCTGCCGACCCCGCCCGTACCCACCGGTGAGCCGTACCCGGGCGGGCCCGACGGCTGCTGCTGATACCACGCCGGAACGGCCTGCGGCCCACCCCACCCGGCTGGTGCTGCAGGTGCGCCCCACTGCTGCGGCGGCCGGTCTCCCGGCGGTGTTCCGTACCCCTCGTACGGCAGTTGAGTCATTCGGTCCTCTTCTCGCATCGCCGGAGCGCGGCCCATTGTCCCACGCCGGTCACTGGCCGCGATGGCCGGGCAAGGCGCGCAAGAATGGGGTCACACCCGGTCGGACGACCTTTCACGCACGTCAGCGTGCCACGCTTTCGTCTGCTCCGTCGGGACATCACTGAGCAGCCACTCCACCACCGTACGCGCCGTCCAGCCGTCCGGATGCAAAGCCAGCAGCTGACGGGGCCCCGTGAGATCCTGGCCAAGGGTCACGGCGGGTTGTTCGACATACCCGCCCTTACGGGTCTGGCCCATGCCGATGTCGGCCATCAGCGCATTGCACAGACACTTGCGGCCGACGGTGTCGGCCTCGTCGCCACCCTTCTTGGCAAACATGTGCAACGGTTCGGAGGCGCACCGGTAGCCGAGACGGCCGTCCGATTTCTCGTACCCGATGCGCAGGTAGCCGAGATCGCAGATCCGGTCCCGCTGCTCGTAGACGTGATGCTCGGACAGGGTACCGGGTAGCGTCGCGACCTTGAACGGGAAACCCGTTGGCGAGGCGCGCGGATCGTTACGCACGATCAAGGTTTCGGTCCGGAGGTTGTCCATCAGCCGGTGCCGCAGATCGGGTCGCAGGCCGGATTCCTCGCTCAGCGCGAACAGAGTGCCAACCTGAATCCCGGCGGCCCCGGCCTGTTTGACCGCCGCCACCTGGGCCGGGGTGTTGTAGGCGCCTGCCATCCAGAACGGCAGCCCGATGTCGGCCATCTTCGCGATATCGGCAAGGTCTTTGTCGGTGTAGACCGGTTGCCCGTCGTCGTCCAAATTCACCTTGCCTCGCGGTGGTGCGGAGTGTCCGCCCGCAGCGGGGCCTTCGACCACAAACCCGTCCGGGCGGATCTCGTCGTCGCGGTTGAGATAGTTCGCGAGCACGTGCAACGAGACGATGGCCAAGAACTTCGGACGGCGCAACGGGGGCAGATCGGCTCCGAGCGCGGCCACCGGGTCGAGCACGCTGCGGTGTTTGCGGGTGGCATCTTCAATGTCGATGGTCAGCCCACCGGGCTGGTGAGCGGCGAAATCGGTAAGCAACCGGGGGATTTCACGCGGGATTCCTGCCCCCATGAGCACATAGTCGATGTCGGCCAGCATCGCTCCGAGCGCGGCCGAGGGGTTGGCCATCTGGATCTTCTCCAGCAAGTTGATCCCAACCACCCCGTCGTGGCCTTCTTTGGCCAGCCAGACCTCGACAAAATTGCCGAGCAGGCTCAGGTCGATGACTTCGTCCTTGGGGTCGATGCTCAGCATCGGATGCGGGCGGTACGGCGTTCCCGGCGACAGCCCGCCAGCGCAGTAGTACTTCTTCATGACCCGATCGACCATCGCCGGGGACGGGAAGTGCTCAAGCGCCCGGCGGACGTGGCCACCGGGGTCACCGTCCTGCAACTTGCGCGCCAGGACCGCGTCGAGGGCAGTGCCGGAGACCACCCCCAGCTCCCCGGCCAACGAGACCTCGCGAGCCAGCTGCCAGGACGACACGCCAACGCCCATCCCGCCTTGGATGATGGTGGGCGTGCGCATCCGGTCCTCCAACCTACGGTGGCGTAAGCTACGGTGTCGTAGGTTACGGTAGCGTCGCCTCGGCGCGGCCTTCAAGTACCGGCCCCCTCGCGATGCGGGACCCGGCGCTCAGCGGTCGCGGGTCGCCATCTTTCGGTTCGGGCCGGCCCTAGGATTCACCCATGGGCACAGCACAATGGACTGCCGGCCGGCGTCGGCTTCGCCGGCACGTCGATGAGGTCCCCGCCTCGGCGACCGGGCAGAAGGCCAGCAGCACGCACAAGACCGGCGGCGCACGGACGGCCGGCAGCACGCAGGCACCTCCGTGGGGGATCCTGGCGGTAGCCGGCTTGGTCGTGGCCGCAGTCGGCTTGC
>PDSI01000111.1 GCA_002748415.1 Micrococcales bacterium
GGGTGTCACCAGCTCACAGTTCCAGCAACAGGTCACCTGGCAGCGGGCCTTGGAGGGCGAACTGTCCACCACCATCAAGGCGCTGTCCGGGGTGGAGGGCGCGGTGGTACACCTGGCCCTGCCGCAGCGGGACATTTTCAGCGACCGGTCGAGCAAACCGACCGCCTCCGTGCTGGTCTCGATGGTGCCTGGGAAAACCATGCCGGGCGAACAGGTGCAGTCCATCGTGCATCTGGTGTCTTCCAGCGTGGAGGATCTCGAGCCCGCGGCGGTCACCGTGGTCGACGGCAAAGGCACGCTGTTGTCCGCGGCCGGGGCGGGCGTCACCGGCGGGGGGATGCGCGATCAACAGACAACGGAATACGAGGGCCGGGTCACCTCCGCGCTGCAGTCGGTGCTCGACCGGGTAGTCGGCCCCGGCAACGCGGTAGCCACGGTTACCGCGGAACTGAGTTTCGACGAGGTGAACCGCACCACCGAGACGTTCACCCCAGCGGAGGGCACCCCGCCCCTGAACGAGTCGACCAGCTCCGAGGAGTACAACGGAAGCGGTACCGCGGTCGGCGGAGTGCTCGGCCCGGACAACATCCAGGTGCCCAATGACGCCGGCGACGCCGACAGCGCGTACACCAAGTCCCAGTCGGACAAGACCAACGCGGTGAACAAGCTCACCGAACAGACCTCCCAGGCAGCGGGTGCGCTCACCCGCCAGTCCGTGTCGGTGGTGGTGGACTCGCAGGCGGCAGGCCCGGTGGACATGACCTCCCTGCGCGATGCCGTTGCCGCCGCCGCCGCGGTCAATCCCGAACGTGGTGACACGTTGTCGGTCACCCGGATGCCCTTCGACACCACCGGTTCCGAGCAGGCCGCGCAAATGGCCGAGGCCGCTGCCGAGGCGGCCCAACGCGAACAGGTCATCACACTGGCGCGCACCGGCGGGGTGATCCTGGCCTGCCTGATCTTGGTGATCATCGCCCTGGTGACGGGACGGCGCCGCCGCAGGCGCGAGGAGATCGAGGACCTGACGGCCATCGAGGAGCAGGCCCAATGGGCCCCGCTGGAGCAGCAGTTGCCGGCTGCGGAAGCACTGGAGGCACCGAAAACCGCTGAGGAAGAGCAGCCCGCGATCAATCAGTCACAGCGGATGGAGGTCGCCCAACTGGTGGATAACCAGCCGGGCGAGGTCGCCGAGCTGCTGCGTGGCTGGCTGGCGGACCGGAGAAGCTGATGGCTGCGGGGCAACGAGAACTGACCGGGACCCAGAAGGCTGCCGTCCTGCTGCTGCAGATGGGCAAGGACCGGGCCAGCAAGGTCTTGGCCGTCATGCACGAAGCCGAGGTCGAGGAGATCGCCGGCGAGATTCTCAAACTCAAGAGCCTGCCGGCCTCGGTGACCGACAACGTCATCGCGGAGTTCCACTCCCTGATCGGCGCCGGATCCGGTGGAACCCGCGGTGGCATGGAACCGGCCCGGCAGATCCTCGAGGGTCCGTTCGGACGGATGAAGACCGATGACATGCTGGAACGGCTGGCCAACAGTCCGGGCCGGATTCCGTTCGCCTTCCTGCGCGACGCCGACCCGCGGCAGCTGCTGAACCTGCTGTCGGCCGAGCACCCGCAGACCATCGCACTCGTCCTGGCCCACCTGCGCCCGGAGCAGGCATCGGCCATCATGTCCGGGCTGGAGCGCGGGCTGCAGGCCGACGTGGCCTGCCGGATCGCCAGCATGGATCGCACCTCACCGGAAATGATCCGCGCGGTGGCCGAGATCCTGCACCGGCGCACATCATCGGTACTGGACCAGGCGGAAACCAGCGAGGTGGGTGGCCTCAAACCGCTTGTGGAGATCATCAACCGAGCCGACCCCGGCACCGAGAAACTCATTCTGGAGGGACTGGAAGCCCGCGACGCCGACCTGGCCGAGAAGGTCCGCAGCAAGATGTTCGTGTTCGACGACATCCTCGGCTTGGAGGACCGGGCGGTGCAGATGGTGCTGCGCCAGGTGGAGTCCGGCGTGCTGGCCAAGGCGCTCAAGGGAGTCAAGCCCGAGGTCGCCGAGAAGGTGCTGGGCAACGTGTCCGAGCGGGCCCGGGAGAACCTCACCGAAGAGATCGAACTGCTCGGCAGGCTGCGGGTCAGCGAGGTCGAAGAGGCCAGGGCCCAGGTGGTCGCCACCATCAGGGCGCTGGAGTCGGCGGGCGAAATCGTGCTGCGCCGCGGCGAGGAGGAGGATGACTTCATTGCCTGAGCACATCGCGGTCCACCCGGCGGCAGGCTTCGTCGCACCCGAGAGCACGCACAACGACCACCAAGCGCACGCGGCGGGCTACGCGGCCGGATGGTCCGCGGGTTCCCGGGAGGCCAAGGCGGCCGCGGCCGAGGCCGCCGAGCGGTTGCGCAACGAGTTGACCGCTACCGCGAACGCTCAGCGGGCCGAGTTGGCCAGCGCCATCGCCGCGCTGCGGACCGCGGCCGAGGTGGTCGCCCAGCGCAGCAGCAGCGATGCCGAGCAACTCGCCGAAGTGATCCTGGACTCGGCCGTCCAACTGGCCACCGCATTGCTCGGCCACGAACTGAGCGCCGCGGCTGCCGGGCGGGCCGCCCTGGACCGCGTGGTACGGGAATGCCCGGCCCCGCCGGCTCAGGTGTACCTGCACCCTGCGGACATCGAGCAGCTACGGGCCGGGGACATTCCCGCTGGGGTGCGGGTCTGTGCCGACCCGGCCCTGGACCGCGGGGACGCCAGGGCCGACCACGAGCACGGACAGGTCGAACTGCGACTGGCCGACATGCTCACCGCCATGTGCGCGGCACTGGGAACCCGATGAGCCAGCTGATCGCCGACGAGGCATTGCGGCAGGCCCGGGAACGTGTCGATGCGGCGCTGCACAACGCCGCCGCCGCCCGCACCGCCCGGCACATCGGCACGGTGCGGCAATCCGTCGGGCTGGCCATCGATGTGCGCGGGGTTCCGGCGGCCATCGGCGACCTGGTGCGTATCGAACCGGAGATCTTCGCCGAAGTCGTTGCGGTCAAGGAGGACTCGGTCCGGTGCATGCCGCTGTCACATCCCACCGGGCTGAAAAGCGGGGCCAGGGCGCACTCGGCGGGAGCTCTGCGGGTGCCGGTCGGCGGCGCGCTGATCGGCCGGGTGATCAACGCGCTCGGCGAACCCATCGACGGAAACGGCCCGCTCACGGGCACCACACCGGTGCCGGTGGACGCCGCGCCGCCGCCGGCCCTGTCGCGCCGGCGGGTGGATCAACCGCTACCGCTGGGAGTCAGGGTGCTCGACACGCTGGTCCCGGCCGGTCGTGGCCAACGCTTCGGCCTGTTCGCGGGATCCGGCGTGGGCAAGTCCAGTTTGCTGTCGATGATCGCTCGCGGTACCGAGGCGCCCGTGGTCGTGCTCGCGCTGGTGGGCGAGCGTGGCCGCGAGGTGCGGGAGTTCCTCGAGGACGACCTGGGCGCTGCCGGGCTGGCCCGCAGCGTCGTGGTGGTCGCGACCTCGGACGAACCCGCACTGTTGCGGCTTCGCGCGGCCAGCACGGCGACCCGGATCGCGGAGTACTTCCGGGACCAGGGCCGCGACGTGGTGTTGATGATGGACTCGTTGACCAGGGTGGCGATGGCCCAGCGGGAGATCGGCTTGTCGGTCGGTGAGCCACCGGCCACCCGCGGCTATCCCCCATCGACGTTCTCGATGCTGCCGAGGTTGCTGGAACGGGCCGGGCCGGGGGCCCACGGGTCGATCACCGGCATCTACACGGTCTTGGTGGACGGTGACGACCACGACGAGCCGGTCGCGGACGCGGCCCGCTCCATCCTGGACGGACACGTGGTCCTG
This sequence comes from Micrococcales bacterium, assembly GCA_002748415.1. GTDB lineage: Bacteria > Actinomycetota > Actinomycetes > Actinomycetales > CAWJMD01. The sequence continues at coordinate 3,847 of PDSI01000111.1, forward strand.
TCCAGGCGACTGGCCACGGCCGGTCACTTCCCCAGTATCGATGCGCTGGAATCGGTTTCGCGGGTGGCCTCCAGGGTCACCTCACCTGCACAACAGGCTTCCGGCCGGGCGCTGCGGGCTGTTCTGGCGGCCCGCCGGGAAGTGGCCGACCTGCTGGACGTAGGCGCCTACGCCGCGGGCAGCAACCGCTTGGTCGATGCCGCCCTCCAACACGAGGAACGGATCAACGGATTCCTGCGACAGGGACTGGACGAGGGCTGCACCGCCGAGGAGTCCTGGCAACGACTGGCCGCGCTGACCCAGCAGCTGGAGGCGACATCGTGACCGGCTTCAGGTTGACCGCGCTATTGCGGCTGCGGACCAGGCAGGCGGACGAACTCGCCGGCGCATTGGCCGCTGCGATGCAGCGTCACCAGGACGCCGAGGCAGGACTGGTGGACGCCAAGCGCCAGTTGGTACAGCACCGGCTGGGATGCGGGGCCGCCGGCGCCTGGGCCCAGTCGGTCTCGACCCGCGCCGCACTGGAGGAGCACATGCACCGGTGCGAGGCGACAACCGAGCGGACCGCCGCCGGGCTGCGGCAGGCACAGCAGGACTGGGCCGCGGCACGGCAACGGGTCAAGGCGTTGGAACGCCTGCGGGACAAACACAATGCCGACCGGCGGGCCCAGACGCTGGCTGCCGAAGAACAGCGCGCGGAAATGTTCGTCTCGGCCCGGCACGCGGCCGCCGTCTTCGGAGGTGAACAACGATGACCGGCCTGGAGACGACGCTCGCCCGGGTAGCCGCGATCCGGTCCAGGTTCGAACCGCACGTGGTGCGCCAATACGAGATCGCCAACCTGTCCGGCGCGGCCGCCGCCCACAGCAAGAACAGCGTCCGAAACAACAACACCACCACCCAGAGCACGAGCACTGCCGACTTCGCAACCACGCTGCGCCGTGAGATCGACGCGACACACACCCCACTCGACCGGACGACCAGCGCATCCTCGGTACCCAGCAGTCCGTCGGTTGCCCGCTACACCGCACTGTTCGAATCGGCCGGCGCCAGCTACAGCCTGCCGCCCGGACTGCTGGCGGCCGTGGCCCAGGTCGAATCCGGCGGGAACCCGCGGGCTGTCAGCCCGGCGGGCGCCCGCGGTCTCATGCAGCTGATGCCGGCCACCGCACGAAACCTCGGCGTCGACCCGTTCGATCCGCAGCAGGCGGTGGACGGTGCCGCTCGCCTGCTGCGATCAGGACTGACCCAGTTCGGTTCGCTGGACTTGGCCTTGGCCTCCTACAACGCGGGCCCGGGCGCGGTGCGCAAGTACGGCGGCATTCCGCCGTACCCGGAGACCCAGAACTACGTGCGCAAGGTGAACGAACTGCTCGGAGCCGCCCGATGACCACCCCTGTCCCGCTCGGGCTACCTACCGTGGCGCCGAAGACCTCCGCCGCGCCTACCCAGCCGGCCGGATCGCCCGGCGCCGCAGCCGGTTTCGCGGCCGCCCTGGTCGCTCAGCTGAAACTGGCCGTCCCCCTTGCCGCACAACCCAATCCGTGTGTGAGCGCAACGTCGGCCGGCCATCCCGGCCCAGCGGCCGGGGTCAGCGGCCACCTGACCGAAGGAGTGCTCGCCGACGGACTGCTGCCCGGTGGGCCGCGGACAGCCGCAGCGGCCGCGGACCCCCCCTCCGCAACCGGCCCGGTGGCATCCGACGGCACCGCTGCGCTGCTCGGAGCTGTCCGGCGGGCCGGGACGAGCGCCGGCGTGCAGGCGGCCGCAACCACGGACCCGACAGACAGCACCACTGAGCCGCCCGGCGGGCAAGTCGCCGGCACCGAGACCGTGCACGACATGTCTGCCGAGGCCCAAGAGGCGGCCGGGCCGGACCCAGCCTTGCCCGGTCCCAACCAGGCAAGCCGCAACCAGCAGAGCCCCGGCCAACCGGGCGCGCACCCTCCCGGCTCGAACGCACCTGGCCCCAACGCACCTGGCCCCAACGTACCCAGCGCAAGCCTGCCTGACCCGAACCCGGCCGGCCCGGCCGCGGAACCGATGCACCCGGCGGGAACCGGACGCGAGACCGAGACCGGTGCCCGCACCGGCCCGCTGACCGGATCCACAGCCGAGCCGGCAGCAGGCACAACCGCCGCCACTGTGCAATCCGCCGCCGCGGTGCAGTCCTCCGCCGCCACTGGGCAGTCCGCCGCGGCCACTGGGCAGTCCTCCGCGGCCGCGGTTCAGGCCGCCGCCCCCACCTTCGCTCAACCGCCCGTCGACCCGGCCACCGGCCACCGTGCCAGCGTTCCGGCAACCCCCACCCACCTACCGAATACCCCTGCCCACCAGCCGCTCTCGCCGGCAGCACCACAGGTGCAGCCCGACCGGCCGACCGGCGCCGACGCGAACCAGGCAGGCGGCCCGGACCCGGTGCCGGCCCCCGACCGGGTGCCACCGCCGGCACCGGGCCCCTTGCCCGCCGACCCGGCCGGTCTACGAGTTCACCTGCTGGACGGGAGAATCGATCCGGTGGCGGGCACCGCCCGCACCGCGGAACCCACCGGGGCGAACCCCGCGCCACCGCCGGCACCGTCCCTGCCCGAACAGTTCCGGCTGCCACTGAGCTACCTTCGCTCCCTGGGCGAGGGAACCCATCGGCTGACCGTCCGCATCGACCCCGAACAGGTAGGCCCGGTGCGCATTGTCGCCGACATCAGCGGTGAGCAGCTGAGAGTCGTGATGCATCCGGCGACGGAGGCCGGGCGCACGATGCTGCGGGAGGCCATCACCGAGCTTCGGGCAGAGCTGGCCACGCACTCCCCCAAGTCCCAACTGGACCTCGGCGGTTCCCGGCCCGACTTCGGCAGCTCCCGTGGCGATCTCGGTGGTTCCGGCGAAAACGGCGGCGACCACGGCGGTTCGGCACGCAAGCAGCCGACTACGGCTGACCCGTCCGGGCCAACGCACACCGGTGCCACCAATACCACCCGATCCGGGACGAAGCAGGGCATTGCCGGCGGCGCGGAAGGCGGGGTGGACATCGTGACATGAGCCGGTCAGCCCAACCGGGTACACCGCCGCAGCGCCGAAGTCGACAACAGCTGATGCGACCACGGAACACGAGGAGAACAGATGTCGCAGATCGCCCCCGTCTCGTCGTCGGTACCGCCGGCCACCAGCCGTGAGGACCTCCTGACCGAGATCGAGGACAAGCGAACAGAAAGCGTGCGCACCCCCAGCAACGAGCTGGACAAGGATGCGTTCCTGCAATTGCTGGTGGCCCAGCTGCGCTACCAGGACCCGAGCAAGCCGATGGACGCCAGCGAGTTCATGGCCCAGAACGCCCAGCTCACCACCGTTGAGAAGATGACCGAGATGGCAGAGGTGACCCGCTCCTTCTTCGCCGTTCAGCAGAAGATGGCAGCCACCTCCATGGTCGGATCGATCATCACTTGGCAGGCCACGGATGGCAGCATCAAGACCGGAACAGTCGACTCAGCTTCGTTGGCCACGGACACGCCGACGCTGACTGTTGACGGTCGCAAGGTCGCCCTGGACGACGTCCGGTCGGTGGCCGCACCCGAGTCCTGACACGCGACCGGGTTTCCGCCTCCATCCACCCTGAAAGGACCCGCACCCATGCTCCGTTCGCTGTTCACCGGCATCAGCGGCCTCAAGTCGCACCAGACCATGATGGACGTCACCGGTAACAACATCGCCAATGTCAACACCAACGGTTACAAGTCCTCCTCCTCGCAGTTCCAGGACACGCTGTCCCAGTTGCTCAACGCGGCATCCGCGCCCGTCGGAGCCGGCCGTGGCGGTACCAACCCGGCGCAGGTCGGCCTGGGGGTGAAACTAGCCGGAATCACCACCAACTTCGGCCAAGGCTCCACCCAGATGACCGGGCGCAGCCTGGACATGCTCATCAACGGCGACGGGTTCTTCACGGTGCAGAACGGCAACCAGGAGATGTACACCCGTGCGGGGTCGTTCAGCTTGGACCGGGACGGCAACGTCGTCACGCTGCAGGGCGACAAGGTACGCGGGTACGCGCCCGGAGCCGCCGCCGGGGACCCGTTGACCGATCTGCAGATCGTGCTGGACGACCCCACCAACGGCAAGCTCGAGTCCTTCACCATCGGCCCCGACGGCGTCATCACCGGGGTGTACGCCAACGGCACCCGGCAGGAGGTCGGCACCCTGGCGATAGCACGTTTCGCCAACCCGGCCGGGCTGGAAAAGGCTGGCAATTCCCTGTACCGGGTCTCGGCGAACTCCGGCGTAGCCGGCACCAACCCGGAGACCGGTAAGCCGGGCGAGCCAGGTTTCGGCACCATCACTACCGGCGCTCTGGAGATGTCGAACGTGGACCTGGCCACCGAGTTCACGAACATGATCATCTCCCAGCGTGGTTTCCAGGCGAACTCCAAGATCATCAGCACCTCGGATGAGATCCTGCAAGAACTGGTCAACATGAAGCGCTGACACCGCGTGTGCGCCGGCCGCCCGGTTTCCTCTCAGTCTGGTTGCGGCACAACACCTCACAACGCCCAATACCGGCGACCACAGATCCGTTGTCCGTGGTCGCCGGTGTCATGCAGGCGATCACGGTGGTCGGCGCGGGGCGGGCGGCCCGGTCACGACCGCGGCGGATGATGCCCAGTGGCGGTTGCCCGACGCCGGAAGGCCACGCGTCGACGTTCGCCGGCCTGTTGCTGCAGGTCCCCAAGACCATGACACCGCCGAACCTGTCCAACAGAGCCGAAACGGCCGCCGGTATTCCACCCGCATCGCCCACATCGACCCCTATGGCGCTGTTGGGGTACGTATGGCGCCGGCACGCCGCTACCCGACGTACCCCAACAGCGCCATAGGGTCCAGGACGACCGGTTCGGCCTCTCGGAGAGCGACCGGAATGACCGGCCTGGGCACGCCCCGTGGCCCCGCGCTCAACGGCGACGAGCCGGCGAACAATCTGGGTGAATGGTGCTCTTCGCCCGCAAGGTACATACAACCCGGGTGCCACGGCAGCGGCCGAATCTTCCTCAGAAATGCCACAGATTCACCGATAGGAAGGAAGAAGGGCCCACGGAAGGGCCTAAACCCTAGAGACCCAAGGATGGCCTCAAGTGATCATGCTGACTCGCCTGAACGGGGCGCAGTTCGCTGTGAACCCCGACCTACTGGAACGTGTCGAGGCAACCCCGGATACCGTCCTCACCCTGCTCGATGGGACGAAATACGTTGTGCTCGAGCCGGTCTCCATCGTCATCGAAGAGATCCGTGACTACCGGGCCGGCATCATCGCGGCCGCCCGGTTCCTGGAGAACACCCCACGCCTGGCTGCCGTGCCCACCGTGATGCCGAGTGAGGACTACCTGGCACCGGCAATCCCGATTCACGGGAGGAAGTCGTAATGGATCCGATTACGATTGTCGGTCTGATCATCTCCTTCAGCGCCATCCTCACAATGATGACGCTGGAGGGTGTCTCGCCGGTTCAAGTGATTCTGCCGGCGCCCATGATCGTGGTGCTCGGCGGAACCTGGGGCGCCGGCCTCGGAGGCCTGGTGAAAGCGGACATCGCGTTGATCATCCAGTCGGTGATCAAGGCCTTCACCGGCAAGATCCCCGACCCCAGTGGCACCATCGAAGAGGTGGTCGCGCTGGCCGAGCGCGCTCGCCGCGAAGGCCTACTGGCCCTGGAGGACGCGGTCTCCGGGATCTCCAACGAGTTCCTCAAGGAAGGACTCCAAGCCGCTATCGACGGCACGGACCCGGAGGACCTCAACAACATCCTGCTGGACAAGGTGGAAGCCAAGCGCTCGAACGACAAGGTCGGCAGCAAGTTCTTCTCCGACATGGCGGCACTGGCTCCCACCATGGGCATCATCGGCACCGTGATCAGCCTGGTGCACGTGCTGGGTAACCTGGCCGACCCGGGCGCCCTGGGCCCGCTCATCGCGGCGGCCTTCGTGGCCACCCTGTGGGGCCTGATGACCGCCAACGCGATCTACCTGCCGTTGTCCAACCGGCTCAAGCGCATCTCCGAAGTCGAGATCGCGGGCATGACTGTCGTGGTGGAGGGGATCCTGGCCATCCAGTCCGGGGCCAACCCACGCGTCGTGCAGCAGCGGTTGACCAGCCTGGTTCCGCAAAAGGCCCAGAAGGCTGCGGCATGAGCGGCGGGAGGTCCCACCGTGGGGGGCACCACGAGGAGGAACACGGCGGGCACGAGGCGTGGGCGGTGCCATACGGTGACATGCTCACCGTCCTGATGGCGCTGTTCATCGTCCTGTTCGCGATCAGCCAGGTCGACCAGGACAAGTACGTGGAACTCGCCCGCGGCCTGGCCGAGGGGTTCGGAACCTCGCACACCGCGCCACTGGCCGGCAACACCACGGTGATCGAAGGCGAGATCGGGAACCCGCAACCAGTCGAGCTGGACACCTCGGCGGCCCCGATGCCGGTTACGCTGACCACCCTGGACGACCAGCTGCAGCAGTTGCAGCAGGAACAACGCCGAAAGGCGACGGAGAAGAACCTGGCGGCCGCCGAAGCGGAACTGGACCGCCTCCTGGATATCCAGGACCAACTGCAGGGCGCCCTGTCCGAGAAGGGCCTTGGCGACCGTGTCACCTTCCGCGTCACCGAGCGTGGGCTGGTGGCCGCAGTGGTCGCCGACGACGTGTTCTTCGCCAGCGCCAGCGCGTCGATGCAGCGCACCGGCTACGACGTGCTGGACGTGCTCGGACCGGTCCTGGCCGGGCTGCCGGAGGCGGTCGCCGTGGAAGGCCATACGAACCACCTTCCGCTGCTGGGCGGTCGGTACCGGGACAACTGGGAGTTGTCCGCGGCCCGGGCCTCCACGGTGGTCTCCCACCTGGTCAGCGCCTATCACATCGCCCCGCAGCGGCTGGTGGTCACCGGCTACGGCCAGACCCGTCCGCTCTACCCGCAAGACGACCCCAAGGCCATCGTCGGCAACCGCCGGGTGGACCTGGTCGTCCTGGACGAGAAACCGCTGGCCGTGCGCGCTCTGCTCCCCCAGCTGGCGCAGGCCCGCGGCATTCCCACCGCCGACCCGGCCGGACGCTCCTGAGGACAACCCGAACCCCGACCCCGAGAGGACCACCATGAGTACCGCAGCCCCACCTCGTCCGCCGCGTGCACCGATTCAGCGTGGCCCCGGCAACGGCGCGGCCAAGGCAGCCCCCGGCGGTAAGGACGGCGCCGAAGCGCAGGAGCAGTCCGATGCCAAGAAGAAACTGGGCAAGAAGCAACTGCTCATCCTGGCGGTGGTGGTCCTGGCCGTCGCCGCAGCCGCCTACTACTTCCTGGTCATGAAGGGCGGTTCCGGCCCGGTCGAGGAGCCGGAGCCGCAGCCCGGTGAGGTGCTGGTCCTGGACGCCATCAGCCTGAACCTGGCCGAGGGCCACTACCTGCGCGTCGGAGTGGCTCTGCAACTGGTGGCCAGCGAAGACGGGGGTGGTGGGCACGGCGGTGGCGGCCAGACGCCGGACGGCAGTCTGGCCAAGGACCTGGTCATCAGCACGTTCAGTGGGCGAACCGTGGAGGAACTGTCCGATCTGGAACACCGGGACGAGATCAAGCACGAGCTGGCGGAGAAGATCGCTCACGCCTACCACGACGAGGTGATGGACATCTACTTCACCGACTTCGTCACCCAGTAGTGCCTGGCCGGCGAGTCCCTCGTTCGGGTGCACTCGCAGCGCGAGTACGCCCGGAAAAGCCCGAACTCTCCAGCCTGGCCTGGTGTGTGCCGATACGTCCGTGGTGAGCGCGGACCCTCAGCCCTCGAAACTCGCCTCGACGCGCCGCAGCCGGCGCGGCGAGGTGACCAATTTCGATTTCTCCGCGCCGCCGCTGATGAGCCGGGAACACACCCGCATGCTGGAGATCGCGTTCGAGACCTTTGCCCGGCAGTGGGCCACCCAGCTGGGCTCGCGGTTACGATGCGCGACGGACGTCGCGCTGACCGCCGTGGACGCCGAGCCGTACGACAGCTTCGCCAAGAACCTGATCTCCCCCACCGTCTTCGTGCTGTTCAGTTTCGACGGGATGTCGGCGGCGAATTCATTGCTGCACATCAGCCCGCAACTGGCCCTGAACCACCTCGACTACGCCCTGGGCGGCAGCGGTGGCAAGCAAGAACCGCGCGAGCTCACCGACATCGAGGTGAGCATCACCCGGGGAATGGTCGGCCGGGCTTTGGAGAGCATCAACTACGCGTTCGCTTCGATCGCCCCGATGACTCCCCGGATCGACGGATTCGTGCAGGATCCGCAGTTGCTGGCGGTGGCCAAGGCGGCGGACATGATGCTGGTGGCCAAGTTCGAGGTACAGCTGGGTGACATCACCGAGACTGCCAGCCTGATGACCCCGTTGGGGCCGATCGCCAAGGCACTGTCCGACATCACCGGACGCGACACCCGCACCGCCGAAGAGATCCGCCGGGCCAGTGAAGCGACGCGCATGATGACGCAGGGACTGTCCGAGGTGCCGGTGGACGCGGTAGTGGCGATGGCTCCGACCATCTCGGCCCCCAATGCCATGCTCTCCCTCTCGGTCGGCGACCTGGTCAAGCTCAGCCATCACACCACCACCCCGCTGTACGTACGAGCAGGTGAGACCACTGTGGCCCGCGCCGTGGTGACGACCAAGGGCAACGTGCGGGCCTGCCTGATCGTGAACTCCGAGGAGGACAACCCATGAGCGACACCGGCACCCGCGCCACCGAACAGCAGGAGCGCACCCGGACCAACCGGCAAGCCGCCGATGCGGCGATGCCGCTGATCCCGGCGCCCTCGGAGTTGTCGGCGGCCGAGGGTGAGCACGTGGCCCCGGACGAGGAGTTCCCGGCCTTCACGGTCACGTTCAACGGCAGCCGCAGTGGCGAGGTGGTTCTCGTCCTGCACGCCGAGGTGACCCGGTCGCTGACCGAGGCCGCCGAGGACCTGCAGCTGACCGATGCGGTGGCGCCGGCCATGAAAGCCGCCGCGGAGAGCCTGGGTCCGTGCGTGCTCGGCCAGGTCCAGCAGGTGGCGGTCACCGAGATCAACGCTCGCCGGTCCTACGACCTGCTCCCGCTGGAATCCGGCGGACGGGTTACCGCCTGGCTCGGGGTGCTGACCCGGCAGGAGACCGCAACACCGAAAACCGATGCCAACAAGCCGGTCACCGGCCTGAACCTGCTTCGAGACGTGGAGATGACGCTGTCGGTCGAGATCGGCCGGGCCAGGATGAGCGTTCGCGAACTGCTCGCGCTCGCACCGGGCACCGTCGTGGAACTGGACCGGGCGGCCGGTGCGCCGGCGGATCTGCTGGTCAACGGGCGGCTGATCGCCCGCGGCGAGGTGGTGGTGGTCGACGAGGACTTCGGACTGCGGATCACCGAGATCCTCCCGCCCGGTGGCGAGGGCTCGGACCGAGTATGACCGGTCTGCTGATTCAGGCCTTCTTCGCTCTGCTGGCGGTACTCGGGGTCATCTGGGCCGCCGCGTCGCTGGCCCGCCGCAACGGGATGGGAAACGGCACCGGGGCCGCACTGCGGGTCCACGACCGGACGGTGCTGAGCCGGGACGCCGGCCTGGCGGTCGTCGAAGCGGGCGGCCGGGCGTTCCTGGTGGGTGTGACGGCCCAAAGCGTCTCGCTGGTCAGCGAACTGGACCCGCAGGACCTGCCCGTTGGCCAGCCGGCCGGTGCCGGCGGCACCCTGCGGCCACTGCTGTCCGCGCTGCAGTCACGAACCACCCGCCGCACCGACATCGCTCGCGGGCTGGGGCTGGGCGCCGATGGGTAGCCGGCCATCGATGAGCACCCGCACGGCGGTCCTGGGGGTCCTGGCCGGCGTCGCGCTGCTTGCGCTGCCCGCCGTGATCGGCACCGCGGCGGCCGGCGCGGCCCCCGCGCCGGCCCCTAGCCCGACCGGCACACCTGGGGTGTCGGTGAACATCGACGGCGTCGACGGCGAACCCAGCACGTCGCTGGTGATCCTGCTCGGGATCACTGCACTGTCGGTAGCTCCGGCCCTGTTGTTGCTGACCACATCGTTCACCAAGATCCTGGTCGTCCTGTCGCTGACCCGCAACGCGTTGGGCCTGCCCAGCACCCCACCCAACCAGGTGCTGGCCGGGCTGGCCCTTTTCCTGTCGCTGTTCATCATGGGGCCGGTGATGAGCCAGGTGAACGATGCCGGGATCCAGCCGTTCCTGTCCGGGGACATGACTCAGTCCCAGGCGATCGAGGCCGGAAGCGAGCCGCTGCGGGAGTTCATGCTCGGGCACACCCGCTCGGAGGATCTGGCCCTGATGACCCGCTCGGCCGGCAACGAAAACCCCACCAGCCCGGATACGGTGCCGATGACCACGTTGATCCCGGCATTCGTCCTGTCGGAACTGCGGGCCGCGTTCATCATCGGATTCGTCATCTTCGTGCCGTTCCTGGTCATCGACCTGGTGATCGCCGCCATCCTGATGAGCATGGGCATGATGATGCTGCCCCCGGTCACCATCTCACTGCCGTTCAAACTGTTGCTGTTCGTGCTGATCGACGGGTGGGCACAGATCATCACCGCCCTCGTCGGCAGCTATTCCTGACCCCGGGGGCACGCCATGACAGACACCGAGGTCCTGGAGATCGGCGCCGCCGCACTGACGATGGGCGCCAAGCTGGCCGCTCCGTTCCTGATCACCGCGCTGGTGGTCGGGTTCACCATCTCGTTGTTCCAGTCGATCACCCAGATCCAGGAGATGACACTGACTTTCGTACCCAAGATGATCGCCGTCTCAGTGGTGGTCATGGTCTTCGGCCGGTGGATGATCAACCAGATGATCAGCTTCAGCCACGGCATGTTCGACCGGATCCCCACCTTGCTGAGCGGGTAGACCGATGACACTGGAACTGCCGCTGACCTGGTTGGTCGGGGTGCTGCTGGCTGCCGTGCGCATCGGCGGTTGGCTGCTGATCGCCCCGCCGTTCAGTCACGGCGCCATCCCGGCCCGGGTCCGGGTGCTGTTGTCGGTGGGGCTGGCGTTCTCGGTGGCACCGGCAATCCCCGCCGACCTGCTGGCCGGCTCGGCGGCACCCCAGACCATGCGCCTGATCCTCACCGGGGCAACGGAATTCCTCATCGGGTCGGGACTGGGCCTGATGACGATGATCATCTTCGCCGCCCTGCAGGTGGCCGGCACCGTCATCGACCTGATGGCCGGATTCGCGATGAGCCAGATCTTCGATCCGCTGACCGGGTCCGGCGCCGCTGTGCTGGGCCGGATGTATCACATGACCGCGCTGGTGCTGCTTTTCGCCACCAACGCGCATCTGGTGGTGCTCGGCGGGCTGCTGCGCACCTATGCCGAAGTGCCCGTAGGCGCGACGGTGAACCTGTCCGGCCTCGCCCGCGAAGGCACCGATGTGTTTGCCGGCATGTTCCTGGCTGCGATCCAGATCGCCGCTCCCATCTTGGCGGTCCTGTTCCTGACCGACATCGGGCTGGGCCTGCTGACCCGGGTCGCCCCGGCGCTGAACGCCTTCGCCATGGGGTTCCCCATCAAGATCCTGGTCACGGTGGTCCTCATCGGACTGAGCTATGCCGGGCTCGGCGACCTCCTGCGCGCGCTGACCGAGCAGGTCCTCGACGTGTACGGACGGTTGTGGCCGTGACCGTCGTTGACCGATGAGCAAGGACGACGCCGGCGAAAAGAAGCACGCACCGTCGGCGAAGAAGCTCAAGGACGCTCGGGCACAGGGCCAGGTGGCCCGTACCCCGGACGCCAGCGCCTGGGTGGGCATCGGCACCGGCGGCGCGGTCCTGCCGCTGCTGCTGGACCGGTTCCGCACCGGGTTCGCCGAGCGGTTCCAGGTGATTCTGCGGACGATCTCCACTCCTGACCCGCACGTCACCGAGCAGGTCTTGGCGCAGGCCCTGAAAGACGTGGTGGCCACCGTGTTGCCGTTCAGTGCGCTGCTGTTGGTGGTCGCGATCGGTATCAACGCGGCGCAGGGCGGCATCTATCTGGCCACCAAGGCGGCCAAACCCAAGGTCGAGAAACTCAATGTGCTCAAGGGCCTCAAGCGCCTGTTCTCCAAGAAGACCCTGTGGGAGGGACTCAAGACCCTGGTCAAAACCCTCGTGGTGGGCACCGTGTTGTGGCAAACCATGCGCGGCGTCACCCCGCTGCTGGTCACCGCCGGACAGCTACCGCTGGCTGCGGTGCTCGAAGCGGTCTCCGACGGCACGACAGGGCTGATCCGCTCCGCGGTCGCCGCCGGGTTGGTCATCGCCGCAGCGGACTACGTCGTCGCACGCCGCCGGAATCTCAAAGATCTACGGATGACCGACAAAGAGGTCCGCGACGAGCAGAAGCAGACCGAGGGCGACCCGATGCTGAAGGGGCAGCGGCGGTCGCGGGCGCTGGCGATGAGCCGCAACCGGATGATGAGTGAGGTGTCCAAGGCTGACGCGGTACTGGTCAACCCGACTCACGTGGCGGTGGCGTTGCGCTACGAACCGGAGAAGGGAGCACCGCGGGTGGTGGCCAAGGGCGGGGATGCGCTGGCGGCCAAGATCCGGGCCAAGGCGAGCGAGCACCGGGTGCCGATGATCGAGAACGTCGGACTGGCCCGGGCGCTGTATTTCTCCTGCGAGGTGGGCGCGGAGATCCCGCTGGAGCTGTACACCGCCGTCGCCCAGGTGCTGGCGTTCGTGATGCGGCTGCGCACCCGCGGCGCCTCGTCCGGTATGCACCGGCTTCAGGTGAACGGCATTCCGGCCGATGCAATGAAACGGCGCCCGCGCCGACGTCGCCGTACCCCGGAAAGGACAGCGTGAGCAACAGCAACCCCCTCTCCCGCAGACGGCGGGACAGCCGCAACCGGTCTGCGGCAGCCCGGCTGGGCGTGTCCGGCCTGGCGGTACCGGTGGGCGTGGTCGGCATCGTGTTGCTGTTGGTGATCCCCATCCCGGCCGTGCTGCTGGACATGCTGATCGCGTTCAACATCACCATCGCACTGGTGATCCTGCTGACCAGCATGTACGTGCGCCGCCCGCTGGAGTTCGCCATCTTCCCCTCGTTGTTGCTGGTCTTCACGTTGTTCCGGCTGGGACTCAACGTCGCCTCGACCAGGCTGGTGCTGGCCGGTGGATACGCCGGCAAGGTCATCGACGCGTTCGGCAGCTACGTGGTGTCCGGTTCGCTGGTGATCGGGCTGGTGATCTTCAGCATCCTGGTGGTCATCCAGTTCGTGGTGATCACCAACGGCGCCGGCCGGGTCGCCGAGGTCGGTGCCCGGTTCACCCTGGATGCGATGCCGGGCAAACAGATGGCAATCGACGCCGACCTGAACTCCGGCCTGATCGACGAGGACACGGCCCGCAAACGTCGCGCCGAGGTATCCGCCGAGGCGGACTTCTACGGTGCCATGGACGGCGGGTCGAAGTTCGTCAAGGGCGACGCCATCGCCGGCATCGTGATCACGCTGATCAACCTCGTCGGCGGGTTCGTCATCGGCATGGTGCAGCGCGACATGTCCCCCGGCGAGGCGCTGAGCACCTATTCGCTGCTGACCGTGGGCGACGGCCTGGTGTCCCAGATCCCGGCCCTGCTGATGTCGGTGTCCACCGGTCTGATCGTCACCCGGGCCACCACCCAGTCCGACATGGGCACGGACGCGGCCGCCCAGCTGACCCAGCACAAGCCGGCCCTGCAGATCGCCGGTGGCGCGGCTGTCGTGTTCGCCCTCATTCCCGGCATGCCGAAGCTGCCGTTCCTACTGGTGGGTTCCGGCTTGCTGCTGGCTGCGCAACGCACCCGGACGGACGACGCCCCGGCCGAGCCCGACGACACCGAATCCGAGGCGGGGCCCGCGCTGCCACAGCCTGATTCGCCGGCCGCACTGATGAGCCAGATGCGGGTGGACCCGCTGGAGATCGTGCTGTCCGCAGACATCATCGATCTGGTGGACACCGGCACCGGTGGTGACCTGTTGGAGCGGGTGCGGTCGTTGCGGCGCAAGGTGGCGCTGGAACTGGGGTTCGTCGTGCCTCCGGTGCGCACCCGGGACAGCATCGACCTGCCCAGCTCGACCTACGTCATCCGGATCAGCGGGGTGGAAGTCAGCCGCGGCCAGGCGCCACCGGGCAAGGTGCTCGCCCTGGGCGAGAACCTGACGATGCTGCCCGGCAACCCCACCACCGAGCCGGTGTTCGGGCTGTCCGGGCGGTGGGTGCCGGTCGAGCTGCGCCATCAGGCGGAGATGATGGGTGCCACCGTGGTGGACCGGGCCTCGGTCCTGGTCACCCATCTGGCCGAGATCATTCGCACGCACGCGGCCCGGTTGCTGTCCAGGGAAGACACCCGAGCCCTGGTCGACTCGGTCAAGGCCGACAACCCAGCGCTGGTGGAGGAGCTCGTGCCCGGCGCGCTCAGTCTGGGTGAGGTGCAGCGGGTGCTGCAAGCGCTGCTGGATGAGGCGGTCCCGGTCCGCGATCTGCCGCACGTGTTCGAAGGACTGTCGCTGCGGGCCAAGACCAGCACCGACCTGGACTCCCTGGTCGAGGCCGCCCGCACCAGCCTGGGCCCGGCGATCGCTGCCCAGCATGCCGTCGACGGGATTCTCAACGTGGTCACCCTCGATCCTGCGATGGAGCAGATGCTGGCGGAATCGGTGCGCCCCGGCGAGCACGGTGCCACACTGTCTCTACTGCCAGGGCCGGTCGAGTCGCTGCTGCAACAGCTGGCGGCCCGTCAGGCCGACGCGGAGAACTCCGGCCAACGCTGCGTCCTGGCGGTCTCCCCCGGGCTACGCCTGCCGATGCGCCGCCTGCTGGCTCTCGGCCTACCGAAGCTGCCGGTGCTCAGCTACGCCGAGGTCACCTCCGGTGGCCTCCAGATCAACACGGTTGGGACGGTGACGCACCATGACGCGCTTACTGCTTGAGGGTGCCGACATCGAGGAGTTGCTCGGTCAGATCCGCGCCGATCACGGCCCGCGTGCCCGCATCGTCAAGGCGGAGCGGGTCCGCACCGGCGGCCTCGCAGGTTTCTTCAGCAAGGAACACTTCGAGGTCACCGTCGAGGTCGACGACGACGCGGACGGCCGAGCCGGCCACGAGGAGCAGCACCTCGAGGACACCGCAGCAGCGACCGGCGCCGGGGGCCGGGCCACCGGTGGCGACGAGCTGGCCCGGCTGCCGCAGCAGACCGGGCGCGAGGAGGCAGCGGAGAACGACCCGGCGCTGCGCAACGATGTGACCGTAACGCCGGCGCAACCGGCCACCGCCCGGATCCCCGGCCCTCGGCCGTATTCGCCGTGGCGGCCGAAACCGGTCCGCCCTGCCGCGCAGGGCCGGCAGCCGGCAGAGGCACCGGAGCCGCCACAGTCCCCGAAGCAACCACAACTCCCGGAGCCACCACAATCCCCGGAGCCACCACAATCCCCGGAGCCACCACAATCCCCGGAGCCACCACAATCCATCGACCTGACGGATTCCAGGCCACCGGCCAAGCCGCGAACCGGCCCCACCGCCACCGACCCACTGGACCGGCTGATCGCCGCCGCCGAATCCGCCGAAGGGTTCACCCGCAGCCTGAACGGGTCCGTCCCGTTCGCACCCCCGGACCCGGCCGCCGCCGTCCACCAACCGGTCTCCGCACGCCCCCAGCCGAGTCCGAACCCGGACCCGGGCAAGCACCGCGGCGATTCCTTGCCCGCCGCGGCGGGACCCGGCGAGCAAGACCGGGACTGGCACGCCACGGGCGAGGATGCCGACAGCACCGACCCGGCGAACCCAACCGACCCGGCGAGCCCAACCGAACCGGGCTGGGCAGACTCGGCTTTGAGTGATTCACCGTTCGCCGCCGACTCCGCCGAAGCCTTCGCGGCCGTACTCCAGCAGGCACGCAAGCGGGCTGCCGGGCTGGATCCCGAGGACACCGGGGAACCTGCTCACCGAGCACGGCACGTGCGTCCGGTGCAATCCGCCCGGTGGCTGACCGCGGACGCGCCGGAACACCAGCCCGCGGACGAGGAATCGCGCGCTGAGCGCCACGCCGAAGACCCGGACCACCAGGGCGCCGGCCGCCGCAGCACGCACCACCACAGCACACCCCAGCCGCCGCCGCTGGATGTGGGCGCGGACCGGACCGTCCCGGACGAGAATGATCTCGCCCAGGCTCCGGATGCGGCCGAGCCCAGCCAACCGCCGGAGACACCGGAGACGCCGGAGACGCCGGAGACGCCTGAGACGTCTGAGACGGCAGGCGGCGGCGGGCCCGGGTACGCCGGCCCGCACTCGCCCGCGCCCACGATTCCGCCCGATCCGGACGACCTGGCCGGCCGGCTGGCCGACCTCGGAATGCCGAAGCAGCTGTGCACCGGGGTTCGGAGCATGCCCGACCTGCTGGACCGGTTGAACCGTTTGGAGCACGGGCGGATGGCCCGCCCGGCCGCCGGACAACTGGTAGCGGTCGTGGCCGATCCCGCCACGGCCGCCCACAAGGGCGCGGAATTGGCCGCCCGCTGGCGGCTAGCGCCGCACGCTGTGGTGGACGCGGACGGCCTGGACGCCACGGCGGCCCACGAACTGCGCCAGCAGGTGGCGGCGACGCGGCGCCCGCACATCGTCGCTTTCCGGGCCTCACGTGCCCTGGACGATGCGGAATGGGCGGCCGACCTGCTGATCGCGCTGGCTGCCCACCAGGTGATCCTGGTCGCGGACGCGACCTGGGACACCGCTGAGCTCACCCGCTGGATGCGAGCGCTGCAGGTTCCGGTGACCGCGGTGTCGTTGGTGAATACCGCCGGCAGCCCCGCACCGGCCACGGCCCTGGGGTGGCCCGCCCCGGTAGCCGAACTGGAAGGCGAGCGCGCCGACGGTCCGGGCTGGGCGCGGTTGCTGCTGGCCCGGGCGGTGGGTGAGCTGCCGTGAACACCCGGTTGGTGACGGTCATCGCGCTGATTCTGGGGGGACCGAGCATCTACACCATGCTGCAGGGCAGGCTGGACCCGGACGCGGCGATGATCAGGATCATGGGTGCCGTCGCATTCGGGGTCTTCACCGATCTCGCGGTACGTGGCTATGTCAGTCTGGCCGGGCCGGGCGCGACGGACCAACAGGCCGATCCGGAACCGGCCGGCCCCACCCCCACGCCCGAAGACGCGCCGTCCCCGGCGACCGGTCCACCCGCGACCGACGGACAGTCGTAAAATGGCCTTGTGCTCGTACTCACTCGCCGTACCGGCCAGAACGTGATGATCGGTGACGATGTCGTCGTCAAGGTGCTCGACGTCCGCGGGGACGTCGTCCGGCTGGGCATTGAGGCGCCCCGGTCCACCAAGGTGCACCGCGAGGAGGTTTATGAGGCGGTGCGGCAAGCCAACGAGGCCGCAGCGGCTGCAGCGAACGACGATGCGGCCGCCGCGCTGGCCAAGTCGCTGAGCCGCCCGAAACCCGGCTGAACCGCCCACAACAGCCAAACGGCAGCCCTTTCCGTCCAACCCCGGGTAGTTCAGCACCGATGAAACTGCTGGTTTATGCGGCGCGTATGGCTTGCGTGGGGCCGAGCACCGGACAAGGATGCCGATATGGGCGCATTGCCTGTTCGAACCACAGCACGGAGCCGCCGCGCGGCCGCCAGACAGCATGATGCTCGGTCCCACCGCGGACGTGTCCCCGTCGCCGCCGCCGGACACGTACCGGCGACCACCTGAGCGATGACACGCGAGAGCGTGATCGACGCTCCGCCCCCACTGCCCACCGGGACACCGTCGACCGAGGGGCTCGAATCCCTGTCCGGGCGTGGACCGCAGCCGCGACCGGGCGCTGCCGGGTGGCACGGGAGTCGGCACACGACCTGGCACTGGGCGTGGTTGTTGCTGCTCGCCGTGGTCATGTACGCGGTGGTAGAGATGTCTTTCCTGGTCGGGTTCGCCACCCAGAGCGTCGTCGCCGTCTGGCCGGCCGCCGGACTGGCCTACTGGATGGTCACCCGATACGGAGCACGAGCCGCTCCGTTCGTTCTGCTCGGCGACCTCGGCTACTCACTGGTCCACCTCGACCCCAAGCCCTTCTACCTGACCGTCAGCGCGGGCAACACGCTCGCGGCCCTCGCCGCCGCGGTCATCGTCAAACGCCTACTCGGCGCCGCAGACCCGTTCGGCTCGGTCCGCAACGCCGCCAGCTTCGTCGCCGCCGGAGCCGGGTCGTTGTCAGTCGTGGCCGCCACTTTCGGCACCACCCTGGTGAGCTGGCACTTTCACCTGCCACCGGCAGCAGTGGACAACCTCGCATGGAGATGGATGCTGTCGGACTACACCGGCACGATCGTCATCGCACCACTGTTGTTCGCCCTGTCCCGCAGGACCGGGCCGCCCCAACCCCCACCGCGCCACGACGTCGGTGAGCTGGTCGCCCTGCCGGTCATGCTGGCCGTCATCTGGGCACTGGCCAGCAGCCCGCTGTCCGGGCTGCTCGGGGTGTACCCCATCGTGCTGTTGACGATGCCGTTCGTGGTCTGGATGGCAACCAGGACCCCTAGCCCACTGCGCCTGGCCGCCAGCTACTTCGTCGTCACCGCTTTCTCGCTGGTCCTGACGCTGACGCGGACCGGGGCCACCGAAGCCGCTTTCCTGACCGTTCAGCTGTACGTGTGCGTGGTAATCGGCACCGGGTTGCTGATCCACGGGCTCGGTTGCGAACGCCGCCAGCTGGTCCAAGACCTGGTGCGGGAACGATCCGAACTCGAGCGCCGGGTCGCCGACCGCACCGCCGCCCTGTCGGCCGAGGTGAACGAACGGGAGAAGCTCGCCGAAGAGTTGCACGTGCTGGCCAGCACCGACTCACTGACCGGGCTGGCGAACCGGCGGCACTTCCTGCAGCTGACGCAGGTGGAGATGGAGGCGTTGCGGGCCAGCAACAAACCGATGTCCGTCATCATGATCGACCTCGACCACTTCAAACAGATCAACGACACGATGGGCCACGCAACCGGCGACGAGGTCCTGCGGTGTGTGGCCGAGGTGACTCAGGAGTGCTTGCGCAGCAAGTCCGACCTCGTGGCCCGGCTCGGAGGCGAGGAGTTCGCGGTCCTGCTCCCGGACACCGGCCTGCGCGGCGCGGCCCGGTTCGCCGAACGGCTCCGGCTGGCCGTCGAGGTGGCCGTCGGGCCGGCCAGCCATGTGGCCCCGCTGACCTGCAGCCTCGGAGTGGCCGAAGCCGACGTGTGCGACCCCGACCTCGACGCGCTGCTGTGCCGGGCCGATGCCGCCTTGTACCGGGCCAAGCAGTCCGGACGCAATCAAGTCTGCCTGCAGCCTGCCAGCGCACCGGCCGAGCCGCGGACTGGGCGGCACGTACGGACTGGGCGGCAGTTGGAGGCGGGTTGTCAGCCACTCGCGCTGCCGGCTGACGGACAGGACCGGCTGACGGACAGGACCGGCTGACCGGCGGGGCAGGGTCACCGCCGCCGGGCAGCGGCCAACCCGGATCGCGGCCATTGCCGCGGTGCCTGCGCCGACTGCTGCTGCGCTTGCGCCCATTGCTGCTGGGCTTGGGTCACCGGCCGGCCGGGACGCTCCAGCACGGGGCCACGCCACAGGTGGCACAGCGCCAACGCGAGCGCGTCCGCGGCGTCCGCCGGGCTGGGCCGCTGCGGCAACCGCAAGATGTGGGTGACCATCGAGGTGACCTGGGCCTTGCCGGCCCGCCCCGATCCGGTCACCGACGCCTTGATCTCACTCGGGGTGTGCATCGTCACCGGCACCCCTGCCTGGGCGGCGGCGAGAACGGCCACCCCGCCCGCCTGGGCGGTACCCATCACCGTACGCAGGTTGGCCTGGCTGAACACCCGCTCCACAGCCACCGCGTCCGGGCGGAACTGTTCGAGGAGTTCCGCGACACGGGTATGCACCTGGCCGAGCCGTTGCGCCAGTTCGTCCGTGGAACTGGTGCGCAGCACCTCGACGTGCACCAAACTGGCCGTCCGGTGCCGGGAACCGTCGACGATACCCAGTCCGCACCGGGTCAGGCCCGGGTCGACGCCAAGCACCCGCATCGCAGCAGCCTCAGCCGACCTCGGCCATGACCTCGTCGCTGACGTCGAAGTTGGCGAAGACGTTCTGCACGTCGTCGGAGTCCTCCAGTGCTTCGATGAGCCGGAACGCCTTGCCCGCCCCGTCGGCGTCCAGTTCCACCTGGTTGGCGGGCAGCCACTGCGCCTCGGCGGAGTCGTAGTCGATGCCTGCCTCCTGCAGAGCAGTGCGTACGGCCACCAGGTCGCCGGGTTCGCTGATGACCTCGAACGCCTCGTCCAGGTCGTTGACCTCTTCCGCGCCGGCGTCCAGCACCGCAGCGAGCACGTCGTCCTCGGTCAGCTCACCCTTGGCCACCAGCACCACGCCCTTACGGGAGAACAGGTAGGCCACGCTGCCGGGGTCGGCCAGGCTGCCCCCGTTGCGGGTGAAAGCCACCCGCACGTCGCTGGCGGCCCGGTTGCGGTTGTCGGTCAGGCACTCCACCAGGAAGGCGACCCCGTTCGGCCCGTACCCCTCATACATGATGGTCTCGTAGCTGGCCCCGCCGGCATCCTGCCCGGCGCCACGTTTGACCGCGCGGTCGATGTTGTCGTTGGGGACCGAAGACTTCTTCGCCTTCTGGATGGCGTCGTACAGGGTGGGGTTGCCGGCCGGGTCGCCGCCGCCGGTGCGGGCCGCCACCTCGATGTTCTTGATCAGCTTGGCGAACATCTTGCCGCGCTTGGCGTCGATCACGGCCTTCTTGTGTTTGGTGGTCGCCCACTTGGAGTGCCCGGACATGCACTCCTCCTTTCGGTACAGGTGCTCGCGGTACGAGGGTACCTGCTCACTGGGACAACAACCGCGGATCGGCCAGCAGCGGCGGCGGCTCGTCGTCGATCTCCACGGTCAGCGGTTCCGGCGCGCTGCCGGCCAGCCGGGCCGCCCGGACCAGCCGTTTGCGCCGCACCACCTGCGCGTCCAGCACGGCGGAGTTGTGGAACCGCCGCGCCATCTGCGCCCGTTGCGCCGCGGCGGCCAGCGGAGGCAGCGCCCACCAGTGCGGATCGGCCAGGTCGGCGTCCTGCATGTCCAACGTCGCCCGCAGCGCTTGGGACAGTTCACTTTCGGCCTGCTCGACGTGAGAGTCCTTGTCGGCCAGCCGGGACCAGGCGTCCGGCTGGAGCACCCGCATCGCGTCCCGTTCCTGACCGGCCCACAGGGCGCGAGCCGACGCCTCGCCCAGCAACAACGAACTGGCCGGGTCGAGCGCCTGGCTGGTGGCCAGGTCACCGGCCGCACCGGCCCGGCGCACCAGTTGGCTGTCCAGCATGGCGCGAGCGTCCTCGACCCGGCGGTGCAACCGGTCCAGCCGTCTGGCCAGCCACAGCAGGTAGCCGAGCAATGCGGCCAGGGCAAGCAACACCAGCAGGGCGATCAGTGACGGACTCATCGGCACCTTCCCGACGGCTCGGCAGGCGAACCCGGCCGCGCGCTACGGCTCCTCGAGGCACGCTCGCCCGGCCGCCCACTCACGGCAACACTACGTCGTAGACCGCCAGGATGCGTGCGGTGACCACCGACCAGTCGAACCGGCGGGCAAGCAGTCCGGCTCTGGCAGCGAGAGCCTCGCGACCCGGCCGGTCGGCCAACAGTGCGCTCAGCCGGGCGGCCAACGCGTTCGGGTCGCCGGAGGGGAACAGGATCCCGCTGGAGCCGTCGTCGATGACCCGGGTGAACGCGCCCAGGTCGCTGGCCAGCACGCAGGTGCCGGCACTCATCGCCTCCACCAGCACGATGCCGAACGATTCACCACCGGTCTGGGGAGCGACGTACACGTCGACGGAAGCCAGGAGCGAACGCTTGGTCGGCTCGTCCACCGGCCCGAGGAACTCCACTCCGGCGGTGTGCTCGCCGAACCACGCCCGGACCTGCGCCTGCTTGCCCCGCCCGGCGATGATCAACCGGGCCCGCGGATAGGTGGCCAGCACATCGCCCCAGGCCCGGGCCAGCACCGACAGGCCTTTGCGTGGTTCGTCGATCCGGCCCAGGAACGCGACGGTGGGTGCGTCGTCGGTGCCGGTGAAGCGCGATTGCGTTGCGGCGTAGGCGAAGTCGTCGCAAACCACGCCGTTGGGAATCACCACGGCGTCGCCGCCGAGGTGTTCGACCAGGGTACGCCGGGCATCCTCGCTGACCGCGATGCGGGCGCTGAGCTGTTCCAATGCCGGGCGTAGCAGCGGATGCACCGCCGACAGTGCCCTGGACCGCACGATCGAGGTGTGGAAGGTGGCCACCATCGGGCATTGCGCCTGTTGCAAGGCCAGCAGGGACAGGCTGGGGATCTGCGGTTCGTGCAGATGCACCAGGTCGAACCCGCCGCGTTCCAGCCAGCGGTGTACCCGGGTAGCGCTCAGTGGGCCGAAGCTGAGCCGGGCCACCGACCCGTTGTACGGTACGGCCAGCGCGCCGCCACCCCGGTCGACGAAATCCGGGACCGAGGTGTCGTCGTCGGCCGGAGCCAGCACCCGCACCTGGTGACCGCGCGCGATGAGCTGCCCGGCCAGGTCGTGCACGTGCAGTTGGACCCCGCCGGGCACGTCGAGGGAGTACGGGCACACCAACCCGATCCTCACGGGGCGCCCGCCCGGTCCCCGAGATCGGCACTGAAAACCCGTTGCAGCATGTGCCAGTCCTGGGGGTGCTCGGCGATGTCCTGCCCGAGCGCGTCGGCGCAGGCCTGGGTGGCCGCGAGCACTCGCGCGTCCCGGTTGCCCACCGGAGGCGGTACCGGTGGGTGGATCTTCAACACCAGCCGGTACCCGCTGCCGAACGGGCCGGCGGTCCCGTCCGGGATCCGTTCGTAGAACGTGCTGACCGGGAACAGGCTCCGGCCGGTGACGTCGGCCAGCATGGCCGGCCCCTTGGCCATCCGTGCCGGGTGTCCGAGCAGATCGACCTGCAGCCCGGTGCTGGTCAGGTCCCGGTCCATCAGCAACGGGACGATGTGCCCGGCCCGCAGGTTGGCCACCAGCGTGCCGAACAATCCTTCCTGGCCCAGCGGCAGGATCTGCATGCCCAACCCGGTGCGGAACCGCAGGAAGGCATCGTAGACCTGGGCCGGCTCCAGCCGTTCGGCCACCGTGGTCAACGGCCCCAGCTGCTGCACCCCCCAGGCGCCGACCAGGTCCCAGTTGCCCTGATGGGACAACCCCGCGACGACGCCGCGACCGGAATCGACCTCAGCCCGCAGCGCCTCCAGCCCCTCGGTGCGGACCCCGGCGGCGATCTGCTGCGCAGTCCAGTCCGGTAACCGGAAGATGTCGACGTAGTAGCGCAGGTAGGAGCGCATCGCCTCGTTGGTGAGCTGGTCCAGCTGAGCTGGTGAGCGCTGGGGGGCGACCCGGCCGAGGTTGGCGCGCAGCCGCTGCACGCCCCGTCCACCGCGGCGGACGACGACCGGCGCGGCGGCATCGGCCAGCCGGTAGGCCGCCCGCGCGGGCAGCCGGCGAACCATCGACCATCCCCCCAGGTAAGCACCGACCTGGACCCGGTTGCGCAGGTTCACGTTCGCCCCAGGGCCCGGGATTGTTGCAGCACGCCACGCATGCGTTGGGCCACGGTGACGGCGCTGGCCACCGCCAGCCCAGCGAGCGCGACGGCCAGCCACCCCACCGGCAACCCCAGGCCCACCAGCCCGGTGGCCACCAGCACCACGACGAGTCGCTCGGCCCGTTCCGCCGGTCCGCCCTTGCCGCTCATGCCGAGCCCCTCGGCGCGGGCCCGGGCGTAGGAGACCAGGAACGCCAGCACCAGGCACAGCAGCGCCAGCACAGCGGTGGGCCGGTGCGCGCCAGCACCTGTGAAGTACAGCACAAGGCCGCCGAAGATGGCCGCGTCGGCCACCCGGTCCAGGGTGGAGTCCAGGTAGGCGCCCCACACCGCGCTGCGGCCCTGCCGCCGGGCCATGATGCCGTCGATGCTGTCGGACAGCACGAACACCCCGATGACGATGACTCCGGCGAACAACTGGCCGGCCGGGAACAGCAGCAGCGCGCCGGCGCACACACCGACGGTGCCGGTGACGGTGACCGCGTCCGGGGAAACCCCCAGCCTGAGCAGTTGCGCGGCCACGGGGGTGAACAGCCAGGCGGCAAAGGCGCGACCGTAAGTGTTGAGCATGAGTTCCTGTCGATGACGTGTTTGCCAGTACCCTAGTTGCCGGCGCCCCGCTTGGCAGCCGGATCCGAGCCGGCAGGCCACGCGGCCGCCAGCAGCGCCCGCGACTGGGACAGCAGCATCGGCACGGCCTTGGCCTGGCCCACGATGGGCAGGAAGTTCGCGTCTCCTTCCCACCGGGGAACCACGTGCTGGTGCAGATGCGCGGCGATGCCGGCGCCGGCCACCGCGCCCTGGTTCATACCCAGGTTGAATCCGTGCGGGGCGGACACCGACCGCAGCACCCGCATCGCGGTCTGGGCCAGGGACGCCAGTTCCCGGGTCTCGGCCACCGTGAGATCGGGGTAGTCGGCGACGTGCCGCACCGGGCAGACCATCAAGTGACCGGGGTTGTACGGGTACAGGTTGAGCACCACGAAGCACACGGCGCCGCGGTGAATCACCAGGGCGTCCGCGTCGTCCTGGCTGGCTGCGGCCCGGCAGAACGGGCAGCCCTGGCCGGCATCGGCGTTCGGCGGTTTGTTCTCCCCGCCGATGTAGGCCATCCGGTGCGGGGTCCACAACCGCTGGAACGCGTCCGGCACTCCGGCCAGGCCGGCGGCATCGACCAGTTGCGGCGCATCGGCCTCGTGCTCACCCATGCCCACCGTTATACCGACTCGAGGGGTGCGCACACGAGCAGGTGAACCCGGCTCACCGGCCCGGTTACACCTGGACCCGGTCCCGGACCGCCGCGACGATGCGGCGCACCGCATCGGCCACCGGGACCTGGTTGTCCTGAGTACCGTCCCGGAACCGGAACGACACCGCCCCGGCGTCCGCGTCCTCACCACCCGCGATGAGGATGAACGGGATCTTCGCGGTGGTGTGTGTACGGATCTTCTTGGGCATCCGGTCCGCGCCGGCATCCACCTCCACCCGGATCCCTTCGGCCCGTAGCTGGGCCGCGACGTCCTCCAGGTAGGGCACGAACGCCTCGGCCACCGGCACGCACACCACCTGCACCGGCGCCAGCCACGGCGGAAACGCGCCGGCGTAGTGCTCCACCAGGACGCCGAGGAACCGCTCGATGGACCCGAACAGGGCTCGGTGGATCATCACCGGCCGCTGCCGGCTGCCGTCCGCGGCGGTGTACTGCAGGTCGAAGCGCTCGGGCAGGTTGAAATCCAGCTGGATGGTGGACATCTGCCAGGTGCGGCCGATCGCATCCTGAGCCTGCACGGAGATCTTGGGCCCGTAGAACGCGGCGCCGCCGGGGTCGGGCACCAGCTGCAGCCCGGAGGCGACCGCGACCTCTTCCAGCACCTGGGTCGCCTCGGCCCAGGTGTCCTCGTCACCGACGAACTTCTCCGGGTTCTTGGTGGACAGCTCCAGGTAGAAGTCCTCCAGGCCGTAATCGGCCAGCAAGCCGAGCACGAACCGCAGCAGGCTGGCCAGCTCGTCGCGCATCTGGTCGCGGGTGCAGTAGATGTGCGCGTCGTCCTGGGTGAACCCGCGGGCCCTGGTCAGCCCGTGCACCACCCCGGACTTCTCGTTGCGGTACACGGTGCCGAACTCGAACAGCCGTAACGGCAGTTCCCGGTAGGAACGGCCACGCGAGGCGAAGATCAGGTTGTGCATCGGGCAGTTCATCGGCTTGAGGTAGTAGTCCTGGCCCTGTTTGCGCAGCTGCCCGTCCGTGTCGCGTTCCTCGTCCAGGTGCATCGGCGGGTACATGCCGTCGGCGTACCAGTCCAGGTGCCCTGAGACCTGGAACAACTGGGCCTTGGTGATATGCGGGGTGTTGACGAAGGAGTACCCCTCTTGCACGTGCCGGCGCCGGGCGTAGTTCTCCATCTCCATGCGCAGCATGCCGCCCTTGGGGTGGAACACCGACAGGCCGGAGCCGATCTCGTCCGGGAAGGAGAACAGGTCCAGCTCGGCACCCAGCCTGCGATGGTCGCGCCGCTGCGCCTCCGCGATGCGCTCGGTGTACGCGAGCAGGGCCTCTTTGCTCGGCCACGCGGTGCCGTAGATGCGCTGCAGCTGCGGGTTCTTCTCGCTGCTCCGCCAGTAGGCCGCGGCGGTGCGGGTGATCGCGAAGCCGTTGCCGATGTACTTGGTGGTGGGCAAGTGCGGACCCCGGCACAGGTCCTTCCAAGCGGTCGAGTCGTCCCGGTTGAGGTTGTCGTAGATGGTCAGTTCGCCGTCTCCGATCTCGACGGAAGCGCCCTCCGCGGCCTGTTCGGTGTCGGTGGCCGACCCGCCCTTGAGGCCGATGAGCTCCAGTTTGTACGGCTCGTCGGCCAGCTCCTCGCGGGCCTGTTCCTCGCTGACCGGACGGCGGGAGAACCGCTGCCCGGATTTCACGATCCGGGCCATCGCTTTCTCCAGTCTCTTGGTATCGGCGGGTGTGAACGGCCCGGCGACATCGAAGTCGTAGTAGAACCCGTCCCGGACCGGCGGCCCGATGCCGAGCTTGGCGCCCGGGAAGGTGTCCTGGACCGCCTGGGCCAGCACATGCGCACACGAGTGCCGCAACACGGCCAGACCGTCATCGGAGCCCATGGTGACCAGCTCGACGACGTCACCGTCGGCCAGGGGTGCGTCCAGGTCGTGCAACTGTCCGTTCACCCGGGCCACCACGATCGCGTCCGGCCCTCGACGGGCAACTTGCTCGGCGCTCAGCAGCCCGGCAGTCGTCGTACCTGGGGAAACGTCCTGGTGAGGCTGCCCGTCGACCGTGACGCTGATGGGTGCTGACACCTGTTCTCCCTTGCGCTGTTTTCGATCTGTCTTCTGGTCTGATCTGTTCGTCTCGGCTGATCATGCTCAGCCGATCTTGTCCTGTTCAGCTGATCCTGCTCAGCCGGTCCTGCCCGGCCGAGTCCGTTCCCGGCCGGCCCGCGCGCCCTACCCCGTCCCGGGCCTGGAACGTGCCTCACCGATCCCTCCGGGCCAGGTTACTGTAGGTGATGGGAGTGCTGACACGCTGGTCCGCTCGGGTGATTCGCAGCGACAGGCTGCGAGGCGCGAGGCGAGTGGGGGAGGAATCGCCTATGGGCGATCGGATGGGACGCGCCGCCGGAAATCCGGATTGCGAATCGCGATCACGCTGAGTGAATGGGTGGGCGATACTGGGTTCGAACCAGTGACCTCCTCGGTGTGAACGAGGCGCTCTACCACTGAGCCAATCGCCCGATGCGGGGCACAATCGTACCCGATCCCGGCAGTTCCCGTGACCAGGTCATCTCGAGCGGTTCGCCGGGCGGCAGCCCTCACTCGGCGACGCCGACCCCCGGTAGCACGCGGAGCACGTCGATGAACCACTGCGGCAACCAGCCAGGCACTCCGGAGATGATCAGCGCCAGCCACATCGTTGCGAGCACCAGCACCACCACAGCGCCGGTGGCGAGCATTCGCAGCCACGGCGGGTACTGCTCGGCCCAGCCGACGAAAGCGTGGAACCAGTGCTCCGCACGGACCCGCAGCCGCCTGGCCCATTCGAATTCCGTAGATAAAACGGCCAAGCCAACCAGCGCGAGCGGAATCCCACCCGGCCCCGGCAACCACCCGGTGGCCGCCGCGAGCAGCATCAGGCACCCACCGAGCAGTCCCACACCTACCCGGTAGGGACCGCGGGTGCGCCTGTTCCCTCGCAACCGGTGCCGCCATCGCCACGTCTGCGGGTCCCAGCGGCGTCGGTGCACACCGGACCGCGTGCTCCTCGTCGTGGGGTGGTCGGGCACACCTACATATTCTGTTACACCCGCCCGTAGCGGAAGAGCCGCCGGCTGCTCTCTCCGCCGCGATCACAGTAATAGTGCTCTGCGTAGTCGGGCGTACGCTCGGTGTTGCCGCCCGGGGGCACCTCGGCCCTGCCGCACGACCAGCTGACAGACCGCAGAGCCACCTGGCAGCGAGCCGGGCCGGCCGCCCCGCGGTGGTGGTGACGGCGGGCCGGCTAATCACTGCGCGTATCCACGAGCGATCCACTTCAGGAACTTCACCGCTTTTGTACGCTTAGATGCGTAGGGGAATATTGGGTGAACCATGGGGGCAGCGTGCGGAGCGACACCAGACCATCATCGGTTTCCGTCAGCGCACTTTCACGGTATGACTGCTGTAGACGTTCCGCACCGCGCCGCTCACCCCGGCCGCGCCCACGCTAGGAGACCAGATGAGCAACCAGCCATCGGTGGACATCGACAGCTCAGTCCAGCTGCGCTTGCTGGTCCCGCACCAGACCCCGCGCTCCCTATCGGCGGTGCTGCGCTACCGGTCCACTGATCCGTTCGCGGTCACCGTGAGCTTCACCGGATCCGGTGATGCGGTGGAATGGGTCTTCGCCAGAGACCTGCTGCTGACCGCCCTCGCCGAGGGTCACTGCGGCGACGGCGACGTCCGGGTCCGGCTGCTGATCCCGCCGGGCTGCGGACCGGCCGATGCGCTGGCGATGCGGATCACTCTGGCTTCCCCGGACGGGCACGCCGAGATCGAGGCGGACGTCTGCGACTTCCGGATGTTCCTCGACCGTGCCCTCGGCGTGGTCCCGGCCGGCAACGAGTACCGATTCGTCGACGTCGACGCCGAGCTGGCCCTGCTGCTCGCGGAGTAGGGCGCGCCCCACCGGTCGTGTGTTTCGCCCCTTCGGCGGGCAAACGCACACCGGATCGGTGGGTTGGACTCGAACAGGTCCGACCGGATACGATTCTGGACGCGCTTGACCGGGGTTCCCCGGTCGGTCGCCGGTAGGTTTCCGGTCATGCGGACGTAGCTCAGTTGGTAGAGCATCACCTTGCCAAGGTGAGGGTCGCGGGTTCGAGTCCCGTCGTCCGCTCGCAGTAGAGCTCCTACTCCTCGGTGGAGTGGCCGAGAGGCGAGGCAACGGCCTGCAAAGCCGTCTACACGGGTTCAAATCCCGTCTCCACCTCGAAGGCCCGGGTCGTCCGCGGCCGAACCACCCGGTTACGGGCGATTGGCGCAGTGGTAGCGCGCTTCCTTGACACGGAAGAGGTCACTGGTTCGATCCCAGTATCGCCCACCACCCGCACGAGCCCCTCGTTCTACCTGGCAGCCCACGAGGCCGAGGCGCCCACCCCAGAGCAAGGCGCAACGACATCGGCCCCCGGTTTCCCGGGGGCCATCACGACGACCTGTGTTGAGGTCAGATCTGGATCGACCTCTCGATCACGGAGAGCTTGTGCCGGGCCATCGCCAGGTTGGCGCGGTTCTTGTCCAGCACTAGGTAGAGGAACAGGCCCTCGCCTGAGGCACCGGCCAGCAGCCTGATCAGGTGATACTGGCTGTTCAACGTAATGAGGATGTCCTCGATGCTCTCGTTGAGGCCTACCGCCTCCATGGTGCGCAGCATGGCGCGCACCACGTCGGTATTCCCAGCAGCCGCAACGTCGAGGTTAAGGCTGCCGGCTTCGCCGGCCGTGCCCAGCGACATTCCGCTGGTGTAGTCCACCAAAGCAACGGCAACGGCGCCGTCAATGCCGATGGCTTCCTTCAGGCTGACTTCCACATTGGACGTATTGGACATTTTGCTCCTTGAGTTGGGTTCGGTCCGGTCATGGGTCATGATCCCAGAAGAATCGGGAACCGTAGCAGCCGAAAGGGGTCCCCGACTCGGTTGGGTCGATGCGGTGCTGTCGGCGGGAGGCGTCTGTGGTGGCTGCCCACCGAGTGGGTTGCGCCCACGCTGAGTCTCGGAGACTCGCCCGGCCACTGGCGGCCGGGCACGCTCGCCCGGCTCGTCAGGTGGGATCGCGTCGACCAGGTCCGCGGTCGCGGGCGCAGGACTCTGCGCCGCGCTATCGCTCTCGGGCGGCGGCGGTTCGTCCTCCTTGCGGCTCTGCGACGTGGCTTCCTGGACACCTGGCAGGCAGTCCGGGCGAGCGGGTCGGGAGGTGCCTGCCGTGCCACGATCCATCGTTGCGCCGGGCCGGACAGCGTCATCCTGCTCACCCGAAGACAATGGATCGTGCTTCGTGGGCGAAGTTCCCGGGCCGGTTTTCGACCCAGACGATTTACCCAAAAGGACTGGATCGTCTTTTTCGCCGGATATGGGCGACGCGCCGCCGACATCCGCCGCAGGCGGTACGTCGCGATGCTCGCCATCCGTTGGTGTCCCATCATTCGGGACTCCGTCCTTGGGTGCTCCGTCCTTTGGCGCTCCCGGCCCCGGAGCAATTCGATCCGGCCGGTTGAGTTTGGCAACCGCCTCGTCGATGGCCCTCTGGTCCATGCTTGTGAGCAGTGCCGTCTGCTCGGGATCGTACGAAGTCAGGCTCGCGGCCGTTCCAGACGCATGAGATACCTGCAACGCCGTCGAATCGCCCGATAGGTCGAACTCCGGCACAAACGTATAGCCGTCGTGCTCATCCCAGGGATGCTCTTCGGCCGCCGACGGCTGACCCGGTGGAGGACCCTCACTCGATTCCGCTTCTGGGGCAGCGGGTTCGGCGGCTTGACGCGAGAAGCGCTGACGCCAGCCTGCCATGTGCTTGCTGCTCCTTCCTCGCGAGCGTCCTTGACAGCGGCAATTTCACCGTACCACTGGCCGCAGTTCGACCCGAACGCGGCGGCTGTAGCCCTGAGTGCTCGTCGTACGACAGAATGTCAACCTACGGAGCGGCGCTGGTGCCCGCCCGGCGACTCTGGACATGACAGGATCGACCGGGTGCACGCGGTTTCCGCCCACGATGAGGAAGGCAGTTGATGGAGATCTGGCCCGGTAGCGCCTATCCGCTAGGGGCGACCTTCGATGGAACAGGCACCAACTTCGCAATATTCTCCGAGGCTGCCGAGGCGGTCGAGCTGTGCTTGTTCGACGAGGACGGGCACGAAAAGCGGCTGCCGCTGACGGAGGTCGACGGATTCGTCTGGCACGGCTACATACCGGCCGTGCAGCCCGGTCAGCGCTATGGATACCGGGTGCATGGGCCCCACGAGCCCAGCCAGGGGCAACGCTGCAACCCGGCCAAGTTGCTGCTCGACCCGTACGCCAAGGCAATCGAAGGCCAGGTGGACGGTGACGAGTCACTGTTCTCCTACCGGTTCGACGCCCCGGCCGAGTTCAACGACATGGACAGTGCGCCGCACACCATGAAGTCGGTGGTGATCAACCCGTTCTTCGACTGGGGCAACGACCGGCCGCCCAAGCACGAGTACCACGAGTCGATCATCTACGAGGCCCATGTGAAGGGCCTGACCATGACCAACCCGCAGGTCCCGCCGGACTTCCGCGGCACCTACGCCGGGGTGGCGCACCCGGCCACGATCGAGCATCTACAGCAGCTCGGCGTCACCGCCCTGGAACTGATGCCGGTACATCAGTTCGTGCAGGACACCCACCTGCAGCACAAGAACCTGAGCAACTACTGGGGCTACAACACCATCGGCTTCTTCGCCCCGCACAACGCCTACGCGGCCATGGGCCAGCGCGGCCAGCAGTTGCAAGAGTTCAAGGCGATGGTCAAGGCCCTGCACGCCGCCGACATCGAGGTCATCCTGGACGTGGTGTACAACCACACCGCGGAGGGCAACAACCTGGGCCCCACCCTGTGCTTCCGGGGCATCGACAACGCCGCCTACTACCGGCTGGTGGAGGACTCCAAGGCCCACTACTACGACACCACCGGCACCGGCAACAGCCTGCTGATGCGCAACCCCCACGTGCTGCAGCTGATCATGGACTCACTGCGGTACTGGGCGCTGGACATGCACGTGGACGGGTTCCGGTTCGACCTGGCAGCCACCCTGGCCCGCCAGTTCCACGAGGTCGACCGGCTCAGCGCGTTCTTCGATCTGGTCCAGCAGGATCCGGTGGTCAGCCAGGTGAAGCTCATCGCCGAACCGTGGGACTTGGGCGCCGGCGGCTACCAGGTGGGCGGCTTCCCGCCGCTGTGGACGGAGTGGAACGGCAAGTACCGCGACACCGTCCGGGACTTCTGGCGCGGTGAACCGTCGACGCTGGGCGAGTTCGCCAGCCGGATCACCGGCTCCTCCGACCTCTACCAGGAGGACAGCCGCCGGCCGCACGCCAGCATCAACTTCATCACCGCACACGACGGTTTCACCTTGCGAGACCTGGTCTCCTACAACCACAAACACAACGATGCCAACGGTGAAGGCGGCAACGACGGAGAGAGCCACAACCGGTCCTGGAACTGCGGGGTGGAGGGCCCGACCGACGACCCGAGCATCAACGAGTTGCGGGGCCGTCAGCAACGCAATCTGCTGACCACCCTGCTGCTGTCCCAAGGTGTACCGATGCTGGCGCACGGGGACGAACTCGGACGCACCCAGTTGGGCAACAACAACGTCTACGCCCAGGACAACGAGCTGTCCTGGATCGACTGGGATCTCGGTCCCCGAGAATGGAACCTGTTGCGGTTCACCCGGGATCTGGTCCGGCTACGCAAGGAGCACCCGGTGTTCCACCGCCGCCGGTTCTTCTCCGGAGCCGCCCAGCAAGGCGGCGAGAGTGAACTCGGCGACATCGAATGGTTCACCAACACCGGTGAGCACATGAGTGAGCAGGATTGGAGCAACAACGCTGCCCGCTCGGTCCTGGTCTTCCTCAACGGGGAGCTGCTGCTTGCTCCGGACCGGCGCGGCCGCAAGATCTTCGACGACTCCTTCCTGCTGGCCTTCAACGCCCACTACGAGGATCTGGATTTCACCATTCCCAGCAATGAGTACGGACTGGGCTGGACGGTCGTGTTCGACACCTCCCAGCGCCTACAGTCCGGTGACACGGTGGGTTCCGCAGACACGATGCCGGTGCATGCCCGCTCGGTGGTGGTGCTCTACCGGCCGCGGGAAACCGCCCGGGCCGCGTGGGAAGCGGCCGGCGACCCGGCCTTCCTCACCCCGTCCACCCAGGAGACCCTGCAAGCGAGCGGCTCGCCGGCCCCACCGGCCGGGGACGACGCCCACGACCGAGGCAGCCCGCAAGAACAGGCGGCTGACCAGACGGCCGCGCAGCCGGCCAGCACAGCACCGGACCCGGCCTGCGAGCCGCCGGCCGAGAAGGACCCGCCCCGGACCCGCAAGCGAGCGGCGAAGAAGGCCTGCCCGGACGGGCCCGGTGAGACGGCGAAGGGCGCCTCTGCCCGACGCCGCACACAGTCCCGAAAGCGCAAACAGGAACCTGGCGAGGAGACATGAGCATCACCACCGGGCACAGCGCGCACCGGCCGGAATCCGGGCGACCCGTTCCGGCGTCCACCTACCGGCTGCAGATCCGCCCGGAGTTCGGGTTCGCCGACGTCGCAGCCATCGCCGACTACCTGACCGCACTGGGCGTTGGACACGCCTACCTGTCCCCCATCCTCGCCCCCACACCCGGGTCGACACACGGCTACGACGTGGTGGACCATTCCCGGCTGAATCCCGAGGCCGGCGGCGCGGAGGACTTCGAACGGATGGTACAGGCATTGCACGCCCACGGCCTGGGCGTCGTGGTGGACGTGGTGCCCAACCACATGGCGGTTCCCACCCCGGCCAGGCTCAACCGCGAGCTGTGGTCCGTGCTGCGCGACGGCCCGGCCTCCCCCTACGCGTCCTGGTTCGACGTCGACTGGGGGGTAGAGGGCAACCAGGCGCTGCTCATGCCGGTGCTGGGAGAACGCATCGGCACCGTCCTGGCCGGGGACGACCTGCGCTTGGACCGGACCGGGCCGGAACCCGTGCTGCGCTACCACGAGCACGAATTCCCGTTGCGGGAGGGCACCCAGGACCTGTCGATGGCCGAGCTGGTCGACCGGCAGTTCTACCGGCTGGCGTACTGGAAGGTCGCCGACGAGGAGCTGAACTATCGCCGGTTCTTCGACGTCGACACTCTGGCGGCGGTGCGAGTGGAGGAACCGGAGGTGTTCCAGGCCACCCACCACTTGCTGCTGAACCTGTTGGCGGACAACAAGATCGACGGCTTCCGCATCGACCACCCGGACGGATTGGCAGACCCCCGCGGCTACCTACGGCAGTTGTCGGCCGCGTCCCGGGGCAGCTGGGTGGTGGTGGAGAAGATCCTCGAGGGCGAGGAACAGCTGCCCGCCGACTGGCCGTGCGCAGGCACCACCGGCTACGACGCGCTGCTGCGCATCAACGGGCTGCTGGTCGACCCCAGCGGGGCCACCAGCCTGTTGAGCACCTGGATGCGGTTCACCGGAGCGGACGTGGACGAGCACGGTGAACCGCTCATCAGCCCTGACCCAAACCAGATCATGCTGAACGCCAAGCGCGAGGTCGCCCAAGGCAGCCTGATGGCGGAGATCAACCGGCTGGTCGACCTGCTGGCCGACATCAGTGCCAGCGATGTGCGGTTGCGCGATCACACCCGGCGCGCATTCACCGAGGTGATCATGGAGCTGCTGGTGGCCTTCGACCGGTACCGCGCCTATGTGGTGCCGGGCGAGCCACCGCCCGCCGACGCAGTCGCCGTGATCGATCACGCGGTCGCCCAGGCACGCGCCCAGCTGTCCACCGATCGCCACGAGACCCTGAGCCTGGTGCGCGACATGCTGCTGGGGCTGGAGGTCGGCAGCGCCGGGCGGCACAGTGAGGCCAAACGCGAGGAGCTGATCGTCCGGTTCCAGCAAACCTGCGGACCGGTGATGGCCAAAGGCATCGAGGACACGGCGTTCTACCGCTGGTACCGGCTGGCGGCGCTGAACGAAGTCGGCGGCGACCCCATCCGGTTCAGCGTCGTGCCGGAGGAGTTCCACGCCTACTGCGCTCGCCAGTTGCGGGAGTGGCCGACGAGCATGACCACGCTGTCGACCCACGACACCAAGCGCTCCGAGGACACCAGGGCGCAGCTGAGCATCATCTCCCAGGTTCCCGACCGGTGGGCCGAGGCGGTGCTGGACTGGCATCAGCGCACCGAGGAGATGCGCGGCCGGCTCCTGGACGGGGCAACCGAGTACCTCGTGTGGCAGACGTTGATCGGCACCTGGGATCTGGACGCGGATGAGCCGATCGCCGCGGAGCGGCTGCTGGGCTACCTGGAGAAGGCAACCAAGGAGGCCAAGCTACGGACGTCCTGGACCGCCCCGGACGCGCAGTACGAGACCGACCTGGAGGCCTTCGTCCTCAGCGTGCTGGCCGACGATGACCTGCTGACGGACATCGGAGGCTTCCTCGCCCAGTACGCGGACCTGGTGCGGGCCAACGTGCTGGCACAGAAACTGCTGGCGCTGACCATGCCCGGGGTGCCCGACATCTACCAGGGCACCGAACTGGTGACCAGAACCCTGGTCGACCCGGACAACCGCCGCGACGTCGATTTCGACGAACGGCGCACAGTGCTGAACCGGCTGGACTCCGGCACCCGCCCGGCCACCTTGAGCGAGGAGAAGCTGCTGCTGGTGGCGACCGTGCTGCGGCTGCGCCGGGATCACCCGGAGTGGTTCGTCGGCCCGGACGCCAGCTACGCGCCGTTGGCCACGACGACCTCGCATCTGATCGCCTATGCGCGCGGTACGCATGCGGACGGGCCGCAGGTGCTGGTGCTGGCCACCAGGCTGCCGAAGACCCTGGATCGGTTGGGCGGCTGGGACGCCAGCACGGTGGCCCTGCCGCCGGGGAACTGGCGCGACCTGCTCAGTGGCCGCGACGGCGTGCAGGGCAATGCGGTGATCGCCGATCTGCTGGGCGATCTGCCGGTCGCGCTCCTGCTGCGCGCCGAGGAAGGGGCAGCGCCGGCAGAGTCGCCGCAGATACCCTGACGGTGTGACGAACAACGACGTGCAGTCCGGCCCCACGACCGAACCGACGGCAGGCGCAGAGTCGTTGCCGGCCTGGCCCGACGGCTCGGATCTCGGCCTGAGCCGGGGCACCGACTTCTTGTGCTTCGACGACATGCTGACCGAGCAGGAACGCGAAGTACGGGACCGGGTCCGGCGCTGGTGCGA
Source organism: Micrococcales bacterium (assembly GCA_002748415.1). GTDB lineage: Bacteria > Actinomycetota > Actinomycetes > Actinomycetales > CAWJMD01. The sequence goes on from PDSI01000111.1 coordinate 39,956, forward strand.
CACCGAGGTGATCCCGGTGATGAACCGGCACTGGGAGGCGGCCGAGGTACCCATGGATCTGCTGCTGAGCGGATACGCCGGTCTCGGCGTCGCCGGTGGCGCGGTGCGCGGGTTCGGCTGCCCCGGCCATTCGCACCTGCTGGAGGGCAAGATCATCGCCGAGCTGGCGCGTGCCGACGGGTCGCTGTCCACGGTCTCGGCCGTGCACTCCGGGCTGGCGATGGCCACCATCGGCCTGCTCGGCGACGAGGAACAGAAACAGCGCTGGCTGCCCAGCATGGCCGGACTGGACAAGCTGGGCGCGTTCGCTCTGACCGAGCCGCAGCACGGTTCCGATGTGGTGCAGCTGCAGACCAGCGCCGTGCGGGACGGCCAGGAGTGGGTGCTGACCGGGCAGAAACGATGGATCGGCCTCGGTGGGCTGGCCGACCTGGTCATCGTGTGGGCCCGTGACGAGGACGGCAACGTGGGCGGGTTCGTGGTCGAGCAACCCGGCCGGGGCGAGTTCGTGCCCGGGTACCGGGCCCGGACCCTCACCGGCAAGATCGCCAACCGGGCGGTCTGGCAGGCGCACATCGACATGGACGGCGTGCGGATTCCGGCCGGCAACCGACTGGCCGGGGCCAACACGTTCACCGACACCAACCTGGTGTTGGCCAAGTCGCGGCTCGGGGTGGCCTGGGAAGGGGTCGGGCACGCGGTCGGCGCCTACGAGGGTGCGTTGGCGTATGCGCTACGACGCGAACAGTTCGGCCGCCCGATCGCCAAGTTCCAGCTGGTGCAGGACAAACTGTCGCACATGCTGGCCCAGATCACCGCCATGCAGGGCATGTGTACCCGGACGGCACAGTTGCTGGAACAGGGCCGGATGGGCCTGGAACACGCGGCCATGTGCAAGATGACCGCCGCCGGTGGCGCCCGGCAGGTGTGTGCGATGGCGCGGGAGATCCTGGGCGGCAACGGCATTCTGCTGGACCACCACGTGGCCCGCCACTACGCCGACATCGAGGCGGTGTTCACCTACGAGGGCACCGAGAGCGTGCAGTCGCTGATCGTGGGGCGGGCCGTCACCGGCCTGAGCGCGTTCGTCTAGGCAGGCCGGTCATGCCAGGCACACCCGTCATGCCAGGCACACCCCGACCGGGAGGCCACGGCTGCCGGCGAGTCGTCGCACCGGCGGTTTCAGCGTTTCCTTGACGGCTTTGACCATCGTGGCGGTGGTGTCCAGGACCAGCGCGGCGTGTGCCTGGGTGATGCTGCTCAGCCAGGGGTTGTCGTAGGCTTCGGCGACCTTGTGCTCCATGTCGACGAACTCCTGGACGGCCGCCTCGTAGGCGGTCAGCCAAATCGAGACCATCGCACCGCCAGCACCCAGGATCTGCTGGCCGAGCATCTGGAACCGGTCCGAGGCGGCCTGCAGTTCACCTCGGCAGGACACGCGTGCCTGGAACACTTCCGCCGGTGACGGCGGGACGGCGCCCGGGACGAGGTCGTCGCCGGCACGACTGTCGGCGTAGGTCAACGTGGTCACGGGTCTGTCCCCTTCCGCCGCGCGCAGATGGTCCGGCCGACACTGCAGACGCACAGCCGATTTCGTGTTACCTAGCTCACGTTAACGAATCCTGGCTATTCGTGTAAACACTTTCCGGGATGTCTCGGCGAACCGTTCACCCGGAGTTCTGGGAGCGATACAGCGGTGGTGCATTGCGCGGCCGCGGCAGGCGGACGTGACTCCACACGACGCGTTGGATCCACAGGGTCACAGCGCCGGAGACAGCCATTCCGCACACGTTCACGCCGAGTTGGAGCAGGCTGCCCAACACCTCTGCCTGGTCGGAGAGCACCAGCCCCAGGGCGATGTTGCCGGCGGCCGGGATGGTGGTCACCGAGATGAAGACCCCCGCCAGGCCGCCGAGCCGTTCGGAGGTGAGCGCAAGGACACCGGCCGCCGCGGCTACCACGGCCACGATGAAGGACCATCGGTCGGGCTGGTAGATGAAGTCGGTCTGCGGGTGCGGCGCGGCCAGATTCACATGGTCGATCCAGCCCAACCACCGGGCGATCAGGACCAGCACGGCCGTGAGCGCGATACCGATAGCGAA
>PDSI01000231.1 GCA_002748415.1 Micrococcales bacterium
GCCATCACCAGGCCGGTGCGCAGGTAGGCCACCCGCATGCCGGCCCGTTCGGCCTCCGCTGCCGCGCTTTCCCATTCCTGCACCACGCCGGCAAGGAAGTCCGACCCGCCCGGGCTGCGTTCGGTGAGAATCCGGTCGCCGTTGGCGTTGCCGTAGAAGCCGATCGCCGAGCCCTGCAGCAGCGTGGCCGCAGGCTCGTCCAGCCGGGTCAGCGCCCCCACGAGGGTCAGGGTGGCGTCCACCCGGGAGGACCGGATGATCTGCTTGTACTCCTCGGTCCACCTCTTGTCAGCGACGCCAGCGCCGGACAGGTTGATCGCTGCCTGCACGCCGGCCAGGTCGCGCGGGTCCAGCTCGCCCCGGCCGGGGTCCCAGCGCACCTCGTCGGGCCCGGCCGGGTCCCTGCGGACCAGTTGCAAGACCTCGTGCCCGGCGGCGCGCAGCGCCGGGAGCAGGGCCGAACCGATGAGCCCCGACGCTCCGCTGACGACGATCCGCATGGTGACTCAGACCTCGAACGCGCCTTCTTCCAGCCGCGCCTTCATCGCCGACAGGAACCTGGCCGCGTCGGCACCGTCGACGATGCGGTGATCGTAGGACAACGCCAGGTGCATCGTGGTGCGGATACCGACGGTCTCGTTGCCGTCGCTGTCGCTGACCACCATCGGCTTGCGCACCATCGCGCCGGTGCCCAGAATGCCCACCTGCGGTTGGTTGATGATCGGGGTGTCGAACAGGGCGCCGCGGCTGCCGGTGTTGGTCAGCGTGAAAGTGCCGCCGGACAACTCGTCCGGACCGACCTTGTTGTCGCGGGTCCGGGCCGCGAGATCGGCGATCCTGCGGTTCAGCCCGGCGATGTTCAAGTCACCGGCGTCCCGGACGACCGGCACCAGCAACCCGCGGGGAGTATCCACCGCGATGCCCAGGTGTTCAGCGTCGTGGTAGACGACCGAGTCACCGTCGACCTGCGCATTGAGCATCGGATAGGCCTTCAGGGTTTCGCAGAGAGCCAGCGCGAAGAACGGCATGAACGACAGCGTTTCGCCCTCACGCTGGTAGAACTCGTCCTTCACCCGTGCCCGCAGTGCAGCGATCCGGGTGATATCCACCTCCAGAACGCTGGTCAGCTGGGCGGAGGTCTGCAGCGACTCGACCATCCGCTCGGCGATGATCTTGCGTAGCCGGCTCATCTTCTCGGTGCTGCCGCGCTTGCTGGACGGTTCGGGAACCGTCGTCGGGGCAGCCGGTGCACCACCGGCAGGTGCCGAGACGGCGCCGGGCCCGGCCGGCGCGGTCTTGGTGGCCGGGGTTTCGGCGGCCTTGCGGGCGTTCGCCGCCTCCAGCACGTCCTGCTTGCGGATGCGCCCACCGACCCCGGTGCCCGTCAGCCCGGCCAGGTCGACGTTGTGTTCCTTGGCCAGCTTGCGGACCAGCGGGGTGATGTACCCGGCGGAGGGGGCCGTGCCGGAGTCCTGCTGGGCGGGCTTCTCGTCCTTCGGGGAATCCTGCTGGGGCGCCTCCCGCGTAGGCGCTTGCGGTGCTGGCTGGACCGGCGCGGGCTGGGCTTCGCCGGTCTCGCGTGTGACCGCCTGCTGCTGCGGGACCTGCTGCTGCGGGGCCGCCTCGGCCACCGGCGCCGGTGCGGGGGCCTGCTCCCTGGCCGGCGTCTGGTCCGCGGGCTGGTCCCCGGCTACCTGCGACCCGTCGCCTACCAGGCACAGATCCGCGCCGACCTCGACGGTCTCGTCCTCGTCCACCAGGATCTTGGTCAGCGTGCCGGCGACCGGCGAGGGGACCTCGGTGTCGACCTTGTCGGTGGACACCTCCAGCAACGGCTCGTCCACCTCGACGGTGTCGCCGACCGACTTCAACCAACGGGTCACCGTGCCTTCGGTGACGCTCTCACCCAAGGCGGGCATCCGCACCGGAGTGCCGCCACCACCGGTCTGCCCCACGGATCCCGCATCGGCAGCGGCGGGGCTGTCCGGCGCAGAGTCGTCGGAGCCGGAGTCCGTAGGCTGCGCGTCCACCTCCGGTGCGGTGTCCGCGTTCGGTGCGCCGGCGTCGTCCGCGCTGGA
>PDSI01000092.1 GCA_002748415.1 Micrococcales bacterium
ATCTCGACCGCGACCTCGAACTGCTCGCGGAAGCCGGGGCCGACCTGGTCTGGACCCCGGGGGTGAGCGACATCTATCCGCCGGAATTCTCGACCTATGTCGATGTCGAGGGCGTCACCGACGTGCTGGAGGGCGCCCGCCGACCGGGCCACTTCCGCGGCGTCGCTACCGTGGTGTCGATCCTGTTCCACGCCGTCCGGCCGACCGCGGCGTACTTCGGCCAGAAGGACGCCCAGCAGTGCGTCGTCCTGCGGAAGATGGTGACCGACCTCGCGATGGGGATCGACCTGATCGTCGCGCCGACGGTGCGGGAGCCGGACGGGCTGGCGATGAGCAGCCGGAACAACTATCTGGACGCCGAACACCGCGCCGCCGCGACGGTGCTGATCCGCGCGCTGCGGGCCGCCGAACAGGCCTGGGCCGCGGGCGAGGCCGACGCCGACGCTCTAAGGAAGCGAATGACCGACATCCTCGACGCCGAACCGCTGGCCGCTGTCGACTACGTCAGCGTGGCCGACCCCGATACCCTCGCCGAGCTGACGGAGGTGGATACGGGCCGCGGCGCGCTGACGTCCCTCGCCGTGCGCGTGGGCAAGCCGCGGCTGATCGACAACCTGATCCTGCCCCCGCGCTAGTGCCGCGTCAGGCAACCTTGGCCCTCTTGATGATTGCCGCGCGTTTGAGGACTCTGCGGAGTCGCAGACCGGCAGCGCGATCGCCTGTAGCGACGCGCCCTCTGCTCGGAGCTGTTGGATGCGTTGGGCTTCATGGGTGGAGAGCCGGCGAGGGCCTCGGATGGGCACGCCTGCCCGGACGAGCTGATCGATGACCGTGCTCGGTGGCACTTCGAAGCGCTTGGAGACCGCAAGGCAGGATGCACCGTCCTGGTAGGCCGCCACCAGTTCGGCGATTCGCGCCTGACCTATGCGGTGCTCCAGCGCGTGTGGTCGTGGCCGTGCCGCCACCACCGGCCGGACGGCCTGGGTGCCAGAGCGGATGCGTGCGGCCTTCCCTGCCAGCCCGGCACACCTGGAGTAGCGTCCCATCACCTCCGCCATTGGAGTCTCGCTCGAACTCCCGGAAAGCACGAACGGTTCTGGACCAGACGTGGCCGTTGGAGACGATCAGCACGACTGCCCGGGACCCGCCCCGCACAGTCGCAAGGAGTGTCAGGCATCACCCTTAGAGTTGTGCCAGAATCCCGAAGTACGTTAGGGCGGCGCAACATGCCAGACAAGAAGCAAGCCCCGGCCCCCGCGATCACTCCACCAGCTGGCACCGACCGGAACTGGCAGGAGAAGATCGCCAAAGCCAAAGCAGCGCGAGAGCACGGCAGGACACTACGAGCGGGCAAGCCGACGAGCTTCCGGCTTGCCGTGGGGCGTAACCGTTGACTGAAGCTTCCAAGCCGATCACCCGGACACCCCTCTTCACGGCAGAGCACTCGGAGCGATAAGCCCGCCAAGACCTCGTTCGCCGATACCAGACACTTACCGACGCGAACCTGATCGTGATGATCGACCGGATATTCCCGGACAACATGACCTACCTGGAGGAGCTACTTCATCCGCTGGACTGCTCCAAGCCGCTGCATGTGGTGCTCGCATCTCCTGGTGGCGACGGAGAGACGGCGATTCGCATCGTCAGGGCTCTCCAGGCGCGTTGTAGCGAACTGACTATCCTTCTACCCGACATGGCCAAGAGCGCCGCCACGATTCTGTGTCTAGGCGCGGACCGGATCATCTTTGGTCCGGGAGGGGACCTTGGACCCGTTGACCCCAGATGCGCTACCCGAACGGCACGCTTGCCTCAGCCAAGGAACTCGTCGAGGCCGTAGGTGAGGCAGAGAGGCGCATCACGGCCAACCCCGACACATATCCCTTGTTCGCCAACTTGCTCGCAGAGGTCACGATGATCATGGTCGAGCAGGCACGGTTCGCATTGGCGCGTTCGGGAGCACTGGTCGAAGAAGCACTGTCCGCCGCAACGGAGCGCAACTGCAAAACCGTCAAAAAGTTGGCCCGTGCTCTCCAAGAGCCGTTGATCGACGAACCGACGAGCCACTCGGCAGTCATCGGCTGCGATGCAGCAAAGAGTCTCGGACTACCCGCCGTGTCCGCGAAACCAGACTCTGAAGAGTGGGCGCTCATCTGGGCACTGTGGACGCGCTACGACGCGATAGGCGCGTTTCCCGCCGGGTTGGTCACTGGGTACGAGGGCGACAAGGCATCGCAGATCATCCGACCCACGCCGGGGCGACCATAAGTCCCGAGTTCTGTTTGGCGTCCGTCCTCAGATGTAGCGCGCTTGCCGAACTATCACGTTGGCCAGTTCGTTGATGACCGTCGCCAGCGACTTGAGGCGGAGTCCTGCTCGAAGCGTTGGCCACGAAACTGGACACGGCGGACCGCCTCACCCCCGCCTGGCTCGGAAGAACTGCCGCAACACCTCGCCGCATTCGTGCGCGGCGACGCCGGCCCGCACCTCGAGCCGATGATTCAGCCTGGGGTCCCGGACCAGATCCAGCAGCGATCCGGCGGCGCCGGCCTTCGGGTCGGGTGCTCCGTACACCAAGCGCGGCACTCTGGCGTTCACCAATGCCCCAGCGCACATCGGGCACGGCTCCAAGGTCACGGTCAGAGTGCAGTCGGTCAGCCGCCAGCTGCCGATCAGTTCGGCCGCCGCCCGGATCGCGAGTATCTCGGCGTGAGCGGTCGGATCCTGACGCTGTTCCCGTTCGTTGCCCGCCGCAGCGAGCACCCGGCCCGTCCGGTCGGTGACCACGGCACCCACCGGAACCTCATCGAGCGTCGCCGCCTGCCTGGCCTGATCCAAGGCAAGCCGCATCGCCACCTCGTCGGTGGCCACCGCGGCCATGCCCGGCTGCGCGTCTGTTGCCATGACCACATCCTGACAGCGACGCGCACGGGCAACCGACCAGACCGGGTACATTTCTTGATCATGCGAGTTCATGTGGCCGACCACCCGCTGATCACCCACAAACTCACGATGCTGCGCGACAAGGACACCCCGTCCCCGACCTTCCGGTACCTCACCGACGAGTTGGTCATGCTGCTGGCCTACGAGGCCACCCGTGACATCCGGGTGGTTCCGCATGAGATCCAGACCCCGGTGGCCGCGACGTCCGGCGTGCGACTCGCCGGGCCCAAGCCTCTGGTCGTTCCCATCCTGCGGGCCGGCTTGGGCATGCTCGACGGTATGACCCGGCTGCTGACCCCGGCCGAAGTCGGGTTCCTGGGCATGATCCGCGACGAGGAAACTATGCAAGCCACCACCTACGCCACCCGGCTTCCGGACAACCTTTCCGGACGGCAGGTGTTCCTGCTCGACCCGATGCTGGCCACCGGAGGCACCATGGTGGCGGCCATCCGGTTCATGTTCGAACGCGGCGCGACCGACGTGACCGCGATCTGTCTGCTGGTGGCACCTGAAGGCTTGGCCGTCGTCCAAGACGCCTTCGAAGCCGACGACCATCCCGTCACCATCGTCACCGGTGCCGTCGACGAAAAGCTGAACGAGCACAAGTACATCGTTCCCGGGCTCGGCGACGCCGGCGATCGCTTGTTCGGAGTTGCGTAGCCACCTCGTGGCTGTCGGGCCCGCAGAACAGACGCAACACCACTCGTTCGACCGATCCCCCGCGACCACGTCCCCGCACCCAGGGGAACGATCGCCCATTTCGGTTAAACCGCCCCGTTTTGGGTGGTGAGACTGGTGCAATCGGGTGATCGTGCGCCACTATGGGTAGCGACGCCTAGTGGCGTCGACCCCTGCGCACCTTCCCCCGCAGGACCGAACATCGAGGAGTCGGACGTGTCGATCAAACTCCGCAAAACCGTTGGGTGGATCCTGGCCATCTTCGCCATCTACGCCATCTTCCGCAGCCCCCAGCAAGCTGCCGATGTCACCCGCGCCGCGATCGATGGAGTCGCAACCATGATCGGCTCGATCATGATGTTCTTCGACTCGCTGCTGATGGGCTGAACCGCCCCAACACCGCTGTTGGGCACAACACCGCTGTTGGGAGGGGGCCGGTCGACGGCGAAAAGGCGCCGTTGGCCACAGGCAAGACCGTGACATGACAGACGACTATCGCGACGCGCCCAAGTACGTACTCGACTTCTTGATGGAAGGCGAAGAAGTCGTCGTCGCGGTCCGCCGCCACGTGATCCGGCTGCTACCCCCGGTCGCGGTGGCGACCGGCGCTACCCTGCTGGCCGTCCTGTTCGCCTCATCCCTGGCCGACGCGGGTGTTCCGGTACCCAGCTTCTTGTGGCTGATGTGGTTGATCATCTTCCTGTCCTGCCTGTACCAAATCTGGTCTTGGCGGCGCGACTGGCTGGTGGTGACCAACTTCCGGCTGGTCCTGCAGTCCGGCATCTTCGACCGCAACGTGCCGATGCTGCCGCTGGGCCGGATCACCGACATGAAGTATCAACGAACGTTCTTCGGTCTGATTCTCGGGTATGGCCGCTTCGTGCTGGAGTCGGCCGGAGAAGACCAGGCATTGCGCGAAATCGAGCACGTGCCGCATCCGGACGATGTGTATCACATCATCACCGAGGAGATCTTCCAACAACTGCGCAGCGGAGATGGGACAGGTGCGTCTGCTCGCGGAGAACGCGAACCCAGGCGGCACGCGCCGTTCCCCAGCGTCTCATGGATGGCCGACCAACTCGGCTTGGCCCACAAGAAAACACTGGGCCGGGTCAACCTACGCGGCATCCGGTTACCGGCCCGACGCAAGCCGGCCACGAGCGAAGCCAGCCCGGCGAGCGATGTCTCGCGGTCACGTGTTTCTCGGTCACGCTCACGATTGGACGAATCCTCGGTGGCCAAGCGCAGCATGTCCACCAAGCTGGCCAACAAGATGCTCGGTCGCGACTACGAGGAAACTGCCGGGCAGCTGGAAACCTATCAGCGCACCCAGGAGGAACGACGCCGGCTCCAGCAAGAACAGCAGGAGCAACAACACGCCTCCGGGGGGGACCTGCGCACCCGCGACACCGGGCACATCATCGACCCGGAATAGCACGTCACCGACCCACACGGGGCAGACCCGCGCCGGCGGGGCCCTCGTCACCGGCTGGCGACGACGTCGCCGCTGGTGCGCGGCGGCTGTCCGCGTCGGGGCGGCTATTCGGCGTTGTCCCGCAGCATCTGCGCGCCGACCGCATTGTCCGGGATCGCAAAGGCATCCACCAGCTCAGCCACATGCGGGCGCAGCGCGGAACACAGCTTGTCGACCGCGGCAGTGACCGCTTTGGACTTCTGCGGGGTGAGCCTGCCGTGCTCCAGGAACCAGGCCCGGTCCTGCTCGATGTTGGACAACACGTACAGGTCGCAGACAGTGTCGAGCACCGCCCGCAGCTCGGGGTCCTGGCAGTGCTCGATGGCCGCTACGAATGAGTTGAGCACCTGGGTGTGTACATGCGCCCGGGCGGCGATGAGCAGGTGATGCTGGCAGGCGGAGAATGCCTCGAACTGCGGGCTGGTCTTGCTGCGTGCGCGTAGCCGGTCAGCCACCGTCTCCAGGCTGTGCTCGGCCCGGTCGGCGAACAACCCGATGTGCCAGTCCCGATCCAGCAGAGAGCCTTCCGCGTCCTTTCGGTCCAGCGCGCCGGTGATACCGGAAATGATGCCGCCGGCATTGACCCGCTCGACCAGCGAAGATACGAACCGCTCGGTGACGAACCGGGCCACACCCAGACTGTCGAGTTCACCGAAGTGGTGCCGGTAGCCGGTGAGCAGCCCCTTGCCCACCAACTGCAGCAACACCACGTTGTCTCCTTCGAAGGTGGCGAAGACGTCGCAGTCGGAACGCAACTGCACCAACAGGTTCTCCGACAGAAAGCCGGCGCCGCCGCAC
>PDSI01000110.1 GCA_002748415.1 Micrococcales bacterium
CCCACCGGGCCAGTTGGGCCTGGATCCGCCGGTACCCATACCTGCTGTCGCTGTCGGTGAACGCCTTGACCACCAACGGCGCCAGCTGGGCCCGCCGTTGCGCGGTCACCGAGACCGGCCGGCTACACCAATCGTGGAAACCAGAGGTCGATACCTGTAACCACCGGCACATCTGCGTGATCGTGTACCGGGGCCTACCATCGGGATTCTTGGTGGCCTTCTCCGCGTGAATGAACTCATACCGAGCACTCACCGATGCTCCCTCGCGAAGAAGGCCGCGGCTTTTGAGAGGAACTCACGCTCCAGCTTCAACTCCCGTACCTCACGCTCCAACTCCCGCAACCGAGCACGCTCGGAAACCCCCAACGGCTCCTCTTCCTCAGGATGCGCCGCCTCGTACGCCTTGACCCAATTCCGCAGAGTCTCCGCGCCGACACCGTTCTCCCGGGCGACTTGCGACACCGTTTTACTCGCCCGCGACTCCAAGTAGAGTTTCACCAACTCATCCTTGAACTCAGGCGAAAAACTCGCACGCTTTCTCGACACAACCAATCTCCTCTCCAGTCAGACCCTATTGGATCCACAATCCGGAAGGAACAGGGCACCTCATGTGGCTGTTTTGTCGGCGCTGATGGTGGTGGTGGGTGATCGGGCTTACGCGGCGGCGTCGTTGGTGGTGGATTCGTGGTCGAGGGACGGGCTCTCCGGTGACGTGGAATATGACCTGTCTGTGGCGGCGAGTCAGAGCGGGGTATGCGCGACGTCGTGCACACTTCTTGTCGAGGCCGGGTATCTACGCGAAGATGGTACGTGGGCGATCACGAGGCTTGCAGATATCGACAGGTCGCCGCGGAGTGACCCGTGGAGCTTCACCTGGAAGATCGCGGACAATTCCGATTCGTTAGTCGTGAAGAACGCCACACATGTACGCGCCAGCGAGCTGAATTCAGCGACGCGTGAGGACGGCGCGTGGATGGAGGTTGCTCCACCGGCGCCGGGGCCTTCCGCTGGTGTTGAGGTCGGGTCGTTTGATCGGGTTTCCGGTACGGGGAAGGCAGACTATGATTTGGTTGCGCGGTACCGGAATTTGCGTGCCGATCCGGGTGGGTGTTCGGATAGTTGTGCGGTGAAGTTCGTTCTTGGTCACAAGGACGCCGCCGGTGTTTGGCAGATCGACCGTGATTTTACGACGACGACGGCGTGGCATACCCAGCAGCGATGGTTCATCGATCACCGTGTCACCGGGAGCAGCGAAACGGTGGGAAGCGCTACGCATGCTCGTGCCTACGTGGAGGACAATGCGTCCGGCGATGTCATCGCTGACTCCGCGTGGGTCGACCTCGGTAGTCCTCTGACCGGACCGTCATCGACTGTGACGGTCAACTCCTTTGACCGAGAGCCCGGAACCGGCGAAGCGGACTACGATCTCGTCGCCCACTACCGCAACCTGCGGGTGGATCCGGGCGGGTGCTCGAGGAGTTGCACGGTGAAGCTCGTCCTTGGTCACAAGGACTCTGCGGGTGTGTGGCGTGTTGATCGGGACTTCACGGGGACGACGAGTTGGCAGACCCAGCGGGCGTGGTTCATCGATTACCCGGTGAAGGGGCATGGGCAGGGGGTCGGGAGCGCCACGCATGCGCGCGCGTATGTGGTGGACAACACGACGAAGGAGATTGTTTCCGATTCTTCGTGGGTCTCGCTGAACTCGGATGTGGGTCGCCCGTCGGCGTCGGTCGACGTGCGCTCGTTCGTCAGGAAGACCGGTACCGACGTCGCTGATGTCGACATCACGGCGACCTTCGACAATCTGCGAGCCGACCCGCACGGGTGTGAGGACCGTTGCCGGGTATGGTTCGTGCTGGGTCACCGGGGTGCTGCTGGGCAGTGGAAGACAGACCGGAACTATACCTACCTCACGAGCTGGAAGAGCTTCACCGGGTGGCAGGCCACTGTTCCGGTCAAGGAACCGGAAGGGAAAGTGTTCAGCGGCACTCATCTCCGCGCGTATGCCGAAGACATCGACTCTGGTGATGTCGTAGCTGACTCGGGGTGGATCGAAGTTCAACCGCCAGGAGACCCCTACGCGATCGTCGCCGCCTCACAATACACCAAAGACATCGGCACCAGGCGAGTCAGCTATGACTTGCATGCCTACATTGGCAACTTGGGCAAAGACCCCGGGAGCAACTGCCAATCCTGCAACGTGTACTTCGTGGCAGGCCACCGAAAAGCTGACGGAACATGGCGAACGGACTATTCTTTCGCCCAGTCCACATCTTTCTCCCGCTGGTACTGGGAATCCGCCCCGAAGAAGACCGGCGTTGACGCAGGAAACATATTCCGCGCGACCCATATCCGAGCCTACGCAGTAGACCGGTACGACCGGTCCGCCGTGGTGGCCGACTCGGGGTGGACACCTATTGACGACCTTGTCTCCGACACGACGGGTGGGTCGAACGCGGCGGAGAATTGCGTGCAGGCGTGTACCGGTGACCCGGTGAACACCTACACGGGTGAGTTCTTCGAGACAGCCACGGACCTGGTGGTCGGTGGGAGCCCGATGCAGATCCCGTGGTCGCGGCACTACGCGACCACGCGGGCCGGCGTGCAGGGCCCGTTGGGGTACGGGTGGCGTTCTGGATGGGAAAGCCGGCTGGAATCGGCCACAGGTGACCCGTTAGGAACTGCGCAGGCGGTGCGGATCGTCCAGGAGAACGGGTCGACCGCGGTGTTCCATCGTCAATCGGACGGATCCTGGTCTGCCGCGCAGCGGGTGCTGGCCGACCTGGAATCGGTGCAGGGTGGTGGTTTCCGGTTCACCCGCCGCCAGCAGGACGTGTTCGTGTTCGACACTGAGGGCCAGCTGACCCAAGTGCAGGACCGCAACGGCAACGCGATCACCTTGTCCTACAACGACGCCGGAGACCTGGCCACGGTGTCTGACGGCAAGGGCGCGTCGTTGACCGTCACCTGGGCCGGTGGGCGGGTGTCGAAAGTCACCGATCACAGTGGCCGCAGCATCAGCTACGCGTACACGAACGGCAACCTGACCACGGTCACCGCCGTGGACGGAACCAAGAGCCAGTACACCTACGACTCCTCGCGGCGGATCACCACCATGACGGACGCCGCGGGCCGGGACGTGGTCAACGAGTATGACACGGAGGACCGGGTCGTGCGGCAGACGATGCCGGGGGATCGGGTGATGACCTGGAAGTACGGGCAGGACTCGACCACCGTCACCGCCGCAGACGGGCTGGTGACCCGGTACGACTACGATGCCGACCGACTGGTGAAGACGACGCTCGCCCCCGGGACCGACCTGGAAGCGGTCACCACATACGAGTATGACGCGACGAACTCGCTGACCAAGGTCGTGGATCCGCTCGGGCGGTCGATGTCGATGGTCAACGACGCCAAGGGGCACCCGGTCCGGGTGACCGACCCGACCGGTACGGTCACCACCGCGACCTATGACCCGGCCGGTGGCCGGATGGCCACCGTCACGGTGCCCGGCGTGAGCATGCCGAGCATCGACTACGACGCCACCGGCAACCCGACCACCATCACCACCGGATCCGGAGCCTCGCAGAAGCTCACCTACACCGAGGACGGTCACGTCAAGGCGATGACCGACCCGCTGGGCCGCACCGTGCGGTTCTCCTATGACGATCAGGGCCGGGTGGTCAGTATCGACCGGGGCGACGGGGTGACGGGGCGGGTGAGCTACGACGCCTTGGCCCGGGTCGTGGCCTCCACCGACGCTCGCGGCACCGCCCCCGGCGCGGACCCGGACGCGTTCACCACCCGCACCAGCTACGACCCGGCGGGCCGGGTGCTCAAGATCACCAGCCCCACCGGTGGCGAAACATCGTTCAGTTACGACGTGCTGGGGCGGGTCAGCTCGGTGACGGACGCGGACAAGCGCGTCACCAAATACGCCTACACCCAGGCAGGCTTCTTGGCGTCGGTCACCGACCCGGCCGGTGGGGTCACCACTTACACCTACGACAAGCAAGGGCGGCCCTTGTCGGTGACCGACCCGGCTAGTGCGGTCACCCGGTACAGTTACGATGCCCTCGGGCGGCCGACCACGGTGACGGACCCGACCGGGCGGGTCACTACGACGGCCTATGACGCCGCCGGGCAGATAACCTCGGTGACGGTGCCGTCGGGCGCGGTGACCACCTATGAGCGGGACGTGCTCGGGCGGGTGGTGAAGGTGAGCGACCCGGCCGGGGGCGTGTCGACCACGGCCTACGACGCGGCGGGCCGGGTCACCACGGTGACCGATGCGTTGGGGCGGTCCGCGACCCCGACGTATGACGAGGACGGGCGGATCGTGTCGGTGCGCCGCGCGGACGGGTCGAGCGTGGCGTGGGCCTACGACGCCGCGGGCCAGTTGACCACGCTACACCGACGCCGCCGGCCAGGAAACCTCCTACGGGTACGACGATGTGGGCCAATTGATCTCCCGCACCGACCCGTTGGGCACCGTGCGCTACGGCTATGACCGGGCCGGTCACCAGATCCGCACGGTTGATGTGGACGGGCAGGAGACCGCAGTGCGGGTCGACGCAACCGGGCGGGTCGTGGGTGTGGACGTTCCGGGGGCGTCCGCCGACGCACGGTACGCCTACACCCCGGCCGGGCTGGTCACCAAGATGACCGACGCCACCGGGACCACCCGGTTCTCCTACGACGCCCGTGGTTTGACCACCCAGGTCGTCCACACCCCCGGCACCGGTGCCCCTGGTGCCGGGTCGGTGCTGAAGTACGGGTATGACGAAACGGGCCGGCTCACCTCACTGACCTACCCGAACGGTGCGACGCTCACCCGTGGCCTGGACGCGGCCGGCCGGTTGACCAGCATCACCGACCCCACCGCGGGCCGGTTCAACCTCACGTGGGGCCCTGACGGGAACCTGGCCACCATCACCTACCCCAACGGTGTGGTCACCACCGCCGACGTCGACTCCCGCGGCCTGACCACCACCCTCACCATCGCCGATGACGCAGGAGCGGCCTTGCTGGGCATGGCCTACGACTACGACGCGGCCGGCCAACAAACCAGCATCACCACCACCCGCCCCCACATTGGGGATTGGCCGGCGCCCCCCGGTGCCACCACCAACGAGACCAGTGAGTTCAGCACGTCCTCGCAGTACACCTTCGACCCGCTCGGACGGCTCGACCAGGTCACCGGTGACGGTGCCGGCGACGTGGACTTCGCCGTCAACGGGGTGTTGACGGCCCTGCCCGGACTCACCCTCACCCACAACCAACTCGGCCAGGCCCAGGCCGCGACCCGCACCACCCCAACCGCGGCCACCACGTGGGACTTCAGCTATGACCCCGCCGGCCGGCAAACCACTCGCACTTACCAGACCACCCCCGCGGATCCGGGCCAGCCGACCGTATCCGGGCAAGTGACCCTGACCTGGGACACGGCTGGCCACCTCATGACCTGGGCGGACACCCCGGCCGGCGCAGCCGAACCTGCTGAGGAGTACGCCTACACCTACACCGGCGACGGACTGCGCCGCACCACCACCCACCACACTGCTGGTGCGGACCCAGCCACGGACACGTTCGTGTGGTCCCAGGGCCTGGGTGGTATCCCGGTGTTGCTGACCGATGGGCAGCACCGGTTTGTGTACGGTGCAGGTATGGCACCCCTCGCTCAAATCACCACCACCGACACCGGTGGGGATACGGGCCGGGTGGCTTTCCTGCACACCGACACCCTCGGCAGCGTCCGCGCCGCCACCAACACCCAGGGTGAGGAACTGGTCCGGTTCGACTACGACACCCATGGCTACCCCACCCACACCACCGGAGACACCAAAGCCACGAAATTCGGGTACGCCGGCGAATACACCGACCCCACCGGTCTCACCTACCTACGCGCGCGGTACTACGACCCCGGAACCGGGGTCTTCCTCACCCGCGACCCGCTCCTCGACACCACCCGCAACCCCTACGGCTACACCGGCGGCAACCCCCTCCAACACACCGACCCCACCGGGCTCGACTGGCGCGACAAAGCCGGCCAGGCACTGGTGATCGGGTTCCGGATCAGGCAGGGCGCCGAAAGTCGAGTCACAGACACCGCTCTGGGCATCCCCGATATGGCGATGTCAATGACCCTCATGGGCCAGATCAAACGAGACATCGACTTCACGCGGATCCTGATAGAAGACGGTCCCCGAGATGCTTTCAATCTGCACAGCAATCCCCTGTACGGGCT
>PDSI01000006.1 GCA_002748415.1 Micrococcales bacterium
CCCGAGCACGTGGCCGTGGCACGTGACATCGTCACCACGGGCAACACATCGAGCGCATCCGTTCCGATCGCTCTGCAGCGAATGCGCCAGCAGGACCCGAGCCTCAGCGGAAAGCCCGCGCTGCTCATCGGGTTCGGCGCCGGCCTGGCCTACGGGGCACAGGTCGTGGAGATTCCGTGACGGCCCCCGGCGAACCGCCAGCACAGTCTTCCCTGTCGAAGGCAGGGATGGTCAGCAACCCAACACACAAGGAGCCCCACCAATGGCCATGACCGAAGAGGAAATCCTGCAGGGTGTCGCCGAGCTCGTGAACGAGGAAACCGGGCTGGACCCCAGCGAGGTCGAGCTGGACAAGTCCTTCACCGAGGACCTGGACATCGACTCTCTGTCGATGACCTCGATCGTCGTTCAAGCCGAAGACCGCTTCGGGGTGAAGATCCCGGACGAAGACATCAAGGACCTGAGCACGGTTCGCGACGTGGTGAACTACATCGCCAAGTCGCAGGACGCCTAGGCACCGCGCTGTCGGGTGGGTCGGCCTGCCGACCGCACCAACCGGCCGGCCGGCCGCAACACCCCTGCGCACCGACCGCCCCACCCATACACCCACCACTTCAGGAGCCTCTGCGATGACATCTGTTGCGCGCCAACGCGTCGTGGTGACCGGCCTCGGCGCCACCTCCCCGCTGGGACCCGACATCCCGAGCACCTGGGACGGCGCATTGAACGGGGCGAACGGTGTCCGGCCGTTGCCCGAAGGGTGGGTGGAGCGTTTCGACCTACCCGTTCATTTCGCTTGCTGCCTGGCCACCCCGACCGCCGAACTGCTGCCCAAGCACGTGGTGAAGAAGCTGGATCCGAACGCGCAGATGGCCGTGCTCGCCGGTCGCGAGGCCTGGGCGGACGCCGGCAGCCCGCAGATCGACCCAGAACGCCTGGGGGTAGCGGTGTCCACCGGCATCGGCGGCATTCACACCCTGCTGGACTCCTACGACACCTTGCTCCAGCGGGGTGCCCGCCGGGTGCTGCCGATGACCGTGCCCAAGCTGATCCCGAACAGTCCGGCCGGTCAGCTCGCCATCGAGTTCAACGCCAAAGCCGGTGCTCACTCCCCCGTTTCGGCATGCGCCTCCGGGGCGGAGGCGATGGGCTACGCGCGCGCCATGATCCAGGCCGGGCAGGCCGACATCGTCATCGCCGGCGCCGCCGAGGCCGCGATCCATCCGTTGACGGTGGCCGGATTCGCCGCCATGCAGGCATTGTCGACCCGCAACGATTCTCCCGAGACCGCTTCCCGCCCCTACGACGTCGACCGGGACGGATTCGTCATGGGCGAGGGAGCGGGAATCCTGGTGCTGGAATCCGAAGAACACGCGCTCGCTCGCGGTGCCACCATCTACGCCGAACTGGCCGGGATGGGTAGCACCTCGGACGCCCATCACATCGCCGCA
Organism: Micrococcales bacterium; assembly: GCA_002748415.1. Taxonomy (GTDB): domain Bacteria; phylum Actinomycetota; class Actinomycetes; order Actinomycetales; family CAWJMD01. The sequence goes on from PDSI01000006.1 coordinate 1,452, forward strand.
CCCGACCCGGAGGGTGCCGGCGCGGCCAGCGCGATGCAGCAGGCATTGGCCTGCGCCGGCGCCCGGCCGGACGAGGTGGTGCATCTCAACGCGCACGCCACCGCCACCCCGGTCGGCGATATCGCCGAAAGCCGCGCCGCCCGCGAGGTACTCGGCGCCGCCGCGGACCATGTCGCGGTCAGCGCAACCAAGTCGATGACCGGTCACCTCCTCGGAGCCGCCGGTGCCCTGGAAGGCGTGCTGTCGGTGCTCGCGCTGCACCACAACGAAGCGCCACCGACCATCAACCTGCACACGATGGACCCCGCCATCGACCTGGACATCGTCACCTCCCGCCGCAAGGTCGGCGAGGGGATCGCCCTGAACAACTCCTTCGGCTTCGGCGGGCACAACATCTGCCTGGCATTCCGGAGCGCCGGGTGACCCCCATCGCCACGGTGGCGGCGGACGTCGCCGCCGGCACGGCAACATCCCGCCCGCTGTAGACGCCTAGCCCACCTGGTGTAGCCAGCGAACGGTCCCGGTCTCGGCCGCGTACCGGAAAGGTTCCAGTTCCTCGTCCCAGGGCCCGCCAAGGGCCAGAGCCAGTTCGCTGTGCAGCAGGGCGGTGTCGCGCCCACTGGCTCCGATAGCGGCGCGGACCCGGTCCTCGGGGATCAGTAAGTTCCCGTGCGCATCGGTGGGCGCGTGAAAAATGCCTAGGCTCGGGGTGTGAATCCAGCGACCACCGTCCACGCCGGGGCTGGCCTGTTCGGTGACCTCGAACCGCACCGGCCCCAACCGGCGCAGCGCGGAGGCAAGCTCGGCCCCTTGGCCGGGTACGCCATGCCAACCGACCTCGGTCCGCACGGTTCCGCGTGCGGCCGGCTGATCGACCCACGTAGGCCGCAGTGGCGCATCCAGCACCTGTTCGGCAGCCCATTCGACGTGCCGGCACAACGCTCGAGGAGCAGAGTGCACAAACACAACGCCGCGCGTCATCAAACCAGACATACCCACCTCCCGTCGTCCGTGGTACGTCTTCCCCTACGACCAGGACTGCGGCGGATGTGTACACCAGCCTGTTGACGCGCTGCGCCGAGCATGATTCTGCATCATGGACTGGCTCTGACGCCAGCCGGGCAGCTGGCGTGTCGGTGTCTGCCGGGTTCGGGAAACCGGCCACCGTTCGGCGCAACTTCGGTGGTAGTTCCGCGAACCGGGGGCGGCGGGCGGCTATCCGGGCCAGACTATGAGGGAAGCCGCGCTGATCGAGCGGCCGTGTCGACACGCGGCCGGATCGGCCGCGAAGCATTGTCCGCCGAGCCTATGGAGGGGCCGTGCCGGTACCGATGTCACGGGTCGCCGCCGTGGAAGGCCCCGACGGCGTCACTCAGGTGATCCGTCCCGCAGCGGTGATTCCGGAAACCTCGGCCCGGCGCATTCTGGTCGAGATCGCCCTGCGTGACGTGCGCAACGGCGGGGTGTGGAAATCTCAGCCGAACCAGTGGAGCATGTACGACCAGCCGTGGCAGTCCCCCACCGACCCCGGGCCGGCGCAACTCGTCGGCACCATTCACCTCGCCTACGGGACGCCCACCAAGTACGAGATCACCTTGTACCGGGTCACGGTGACCCGGTACGGCACCGACACGGGCTGGAACGTAGAGACCGTCACCGACGCCGCGCTGGAGTTCGGCGACCTCACGTTGGCCGAGTGCCCACGCGCCGAGCTGGCCGAGCCGCCACCACCGTTCACCTGGTAGCCGCTGCCTGACCGGGCGGCCGGCGCCGTCGCAGCCTCGGCCTGTCGGTCTGCCGGCTGAACTGCCACTATGGAGCGGTGAGCGCGCAACGCCCCCGCAGACCCACCTTCCTGGGCCCGCTGGCGTTGGACGTACAACCCGGCGGGGTCGACCCGGCCGAGAAGGACCTGGCCGCACACACCTCGGCCCGGTTGCTCATCGAGGGCGCCCGTACCAGCGCCGACGGAGAGATCCTGCAGCGGTTGATCACGCTCACCGATACCCACGGCCTGGACACCCTGGCGCAGATGTGGTCGGGCGCCGGCGCCGACACGATGCCGGGAACACTGTGGCGGCTGTACGTGCTGCGGGCCTGGGTACACGGGGATCCGCGAGGCGCGGCCCACGAATTCGCCACCGGCCGGCAATCCACCCCCGTCCTGGAGGCGGTCGCCGGCGTGGCTGAGCCACCCGGCCCGGACGAGGTGCGGGCGCTCACCGATGCGGTACTGGCGGGTGTCTACACCGGCGATTTCGGCGTCGCGCTGGAGCGCGCCGCCGCGTTCGCCCGCATCGTGGCTGTCGGGCGTGCCCACGGCGACGCCGGCCACCCCGGCGACTGCGGGGACAGCCACAAGGTGGCGGAGTCCGCGGCCCGGCTGGTGCGAATGGCCGAGCAGCTGGAAGCTGCGGCCGGTTTGTGGCGGCGCGGCGACCTGCACTAGGTGGGCGCCGTTGTGTGCACATCGCCGGGTCTCGCGTGCCCGAAGCGTTACACTGGACCGGCGTCGGGCCGCGGTAGCCCCGGGCTCCACTTGAAGCCGCTACGAGCGGCCACGCGCCGAGAGGCGCTCCCGGCCCGGCGCTCGTATTCCTGAAAGGCCGTTCACCCACACCGATGTCACGGTTACGGGGCCCGATCACTGGGTGGGGCGGAATCACGTGGTGGGGCAGGTGGGGCTCGAACCCACGACCGGAGGATTATGAGTCCTCTGCTCTAACCGGCTGAGCTACTGCCCCCACGGCGGGTCAACCCTACCCCAGCGAACGGATCCGACTGGGTTCCCCCTGTTCGCGCAGAGCTCGGTCGGCGGCGTGGTTGCGGGTTTCGTCATCAACGCCATGTGCTGCCTGGTTGATATCGGCGCCGACCTCGTCAAGCGGGCCGGATCGCCAGTCTCCCGGCGACGCCGTTGCGGGCGTCGGCGTATCTGCGACCTACGCCCTGGGGCAGTTCGATTCCCAACCTCGTCATCAGACAGAAAGGCCACAGTGGTGTGTTACGTTAGGCCTACCTAACTCGTCACTCACCATAAGACTCGTGGTGCCTATGCCTCCGGTGTTCGACGCGAGCCCCCAGCAGACGGCCTCTGTCATCGGTGCCGGCCCCAACCAGCCGCCGGGCGGGCATTCCAGGAGGACGCTGGTCGCCGGCGAAATCGCCCGTCGATTGACCGCATCCGGTTGGTCACCGGCGTTGGTGGTTTCCGGGCACGACGCCCCCAGTCACGACGGCCCCCGCCGTGCGCAGCATCGTCGGCCCGACGAGCAGTTGATCGCCGATCTGGTCTGTCTGGACGAGCCCAACGCCGAGGTGTTCGCGCAGCCTGCGCTCGTCATGCGCTCTGTTTCGGCGGCATTCGCCCGGAACCCGGTGACCGCTTCCACCACGCCGCACCCCGACTGCGCTGTTGCTGGCTATTGAAAGAGTACCTGTCCGGCCGAACCGAAGGAGCCGCTCGTGAATCGAGCCACCGGTAAATCGCAACCGTTGCTGAAGGTGCTGCGGCCGGTCGCCAAGCCCCTGATCGTCGCGGTGGTGTTGCAAATCGGTGCCGCTGCGGTATCGGTGGTTCCCTATGTGGCCATTCTCCGGTTGAGTCAGACGCTGCTGAACACCCCGCCCGATGCAGGGGAGGCTTGGCTGCAGGTCGGTTGGTTCCTGGGGGCAGTGGGGTTGCAGGCGCTGTTGGCGTCGTTGGCGTTGCTGCTGACCCATTTCGCCGACGTCGAGTTGCAGGCAAGACTGCGTCGCGGCCTGACCAATACCCTGGGACGGCTGCCGTTGGGATGGTTCGACGACTCCGGTTCTGCCCGAGTACGCCAATGTGTCCAGAACGACGTGGACGCATTGCACCACCTGGTCGCCCATAGCGTCGTCGAGGCAGTGGCGGCCCTGTTCACACCGTTGGCCGGAGTGTTGTTCTGCTTCTGGGTGGATTGGCGACTGGGACTGGTCTCGCTAGC
>PDSI01000170.1 GCA_002748415.1 Micrococcales bacterium
AACGGTCCGCCCGCAGGTCGAACACATCATCACGATGTCGGATGTGGTCAAGTGCAGCGACGAGGACGCGCAGTGGCTGTATCCGCGGCTGGACCTGGACGAGCTCGCCGGACGATGGCTGGGATTGGGGGCGAGCATCGTTGTCGTCACCCGGGGCCCACGAGGCGCAACCGCCTGGTCCGGGCCGGACCGGCTCGACGTGCCCGGGAAAACTCTGCAGGTCGCCGACACCATCGGCGCCGGCGATTCCTTTTCCGGCGGCATCATCGACGCGTTGCGCGCCATCGGCTCGCTGGGCGCCGAGAACCGCGACAAGTTGCGGAACCTAGGCCGAGCTGGCTTGGAACCGATTCTGCACCAAGCGATTTCCGTGTCTGCGATCACCGTGTCCCGGCCCGGCGCCGACCCACCGCACCGGCGGGAACTGCCGGAGGAGCACCGGCTGCACGGCCGCTGACAAATCCGCTGGCCGGAGCACGCACCGGCCGATACGTTCCTCGAGTGAGCATAGACCTCGAGTTCATCGACGACGTAGGCCGGTTCATCGGCCATGCCGGTGACTGGATGAGCAAGGACCCGGTGCGTAACACAGTCATTGCCGATGTTTCCCATTCCTGGGCACAACAGCCGCCGGCGCTTCCTGCCGGCAAGAACCGGGTTCCACTGTGGTGGCTGGTGGTGCGCGATGGGGACGGCGCGGTGGCAGGCGCCGGAATGCGGACCGTGTGGGTGCCGCCGTACCCGATCTACCTTGCCGCCATGCCGGCCGGCGCAGGTGAATTCCTGGCCGAGACACTGCACCGGCGCGAGGAACGCGTCGAGGTAGCCAACGGGTTCCTCCGCCCGGTCAGCGAGTTCGCCGAACGGACCGCGGCGCTGCACGGCATGTCGGCTCGTCCGGTGATGCAACCACGGCTGTTCGAGGCGAGGAGCATCACCGGACCGCCCCGGCCCGGCGGCAGCCTGCGGACCGCCAGCCGCGATGATCTGCAGTTGTACCGACACTGGTACGAGTCGTTCACGATCGCTGCGGACGCCCAGGCCGGGCGCCGGCAGGAGACGACGCATTTCGTCCCGCCCGAGGATGAACTCGGCCACCACATCGACCGGGGTCGGGTGCACTTCTGGTGCGACCCTGCAGGCAGTCCGGTCAGCCTGGTCTGCATCAGCGCCCCGAGTCACGGGGTCTGTCGCATCGGTCCGGTCTACACGCCGGATTCGTTGCGCGGCAACGGGTACGCCGGAGCAGCGGTCGCCGAACTGTCCTCGTCCGTGCTGGCCCGGGGTCACCGGGTCTGCTTGTATGTGGATCAAGCGAACCCGGTGTCGAACGAACTGTACGAACGCTTGGGCTACCGGTTCGTCGATGACACGGTCAGCATGGTGATCGAAGCCTGAAAACAGGGCAGGCGCGGCGGCAGTTGGTTGTTGGTAGAAACCGGAGCCACGAAAACGTCTCGGTACCGACCTCGTCCAGCCAGTCTGCGATTTCGGGCAGGCAATCCAGCAGCGCTGTGCAGGCAATCCGGCAGCGCTGTTTTCGCCTTTTCACGGCGGCCCCTCGACAGGGTGCCAACCCAACCGCTTCAGCGAACGAATTGTTCACGCTGTTGCTCTGTCGGATTCAGCAGAACCTCCACATCTATTCGATGGCGGCCACCAGATTTTTCGGTATAGTGAGGTTTTCTCACCAGGGTTCGGGTGCTGGGTGTGAGGTTGGTTGCAGGGCAGTGGGCTGCCCCGCGTTTTCCGGCTCTTCGCTGTGGGGTGCGGGGTCGGCACGACGCTCAACGGCGGGCAGCCCGAAGAAGTCCGTCCATGACGATCAGCGCGCCAGCGCAGCCACCCACAGCGCCGCTACCCCCGCCACGGGCAGCGATGACGTGGTGGGCCCGCTTCGTCTCTGCTTCGCCACACGAAGCAGAGACAAAGCACCTGCACCAGGTCATCCCCTGCCCCGGCTGAACCCCGGCACTACGGGCTACCAGGCGCGCCTACCCCCGAACCACCCAAACCTCCCCAGCAGCATTCGCCCGCACCACCCAAACCTCCCCACCACCACTCCACCCACACCACCCACATCGGCCCCTATGGCGCCGTAAGACGACGTATGGCGCCGGCGCGCCGCTACCCGACGTACCCCAACAGCGCCACAGGGTCCAGAACGACCGGTTCGACATCTCCTCCGGCGCCCGGAATGACCGGACCATGCACCTTACTGCCAGGAACGGCCCCGCAACCGTCCAGTCGCAATTCCCAAACAGACCAGACACCCGGATTCCGCCAACACCACAAAGAGAGACCAAAGCGACCAAGTCGATGTGAGATCCCCCGTTACCTTGTCCGTGGTCCTGGACACCGGGGCTGCTGGTCACTGGGATTGGTTGTGCCTGATCGCCCCTGGTGTTGATGATCCCCCCGGGGGTGTTGTCGCCGGTCCT
>PDSI01000177.1 GCA_002748415.1 Micrococcales bacterium
ACAAGCGCTCCTGGAGATCCAGCGGGACTCGCTCGGGCAGCGCTACCGCGACATCGTCTCGGAAGATACGGCCGCGGCCGACCTTCAGGTGGTCCAGGAACCCCACATCACCGGTAACGACGCCTCCGCACGGTTGCAGCGGTTCGGTCTGCTCGGCTTCGTCATGGGGGGCCTCTTGGCCTTGGTGATGGCCACGTTCATGGAACAGCGCAAGCCGGCAGCCGCGCCGGCACGGGCTGGTGCCACTGGTCAGCGACGCCCCGAACCCGGCCGACGCCCGGACGGGCAACGACCACCGGCACGGCGGCCCCAGGGCCAGCACCCACCGCAAGGCCAACGCCCGTCGCAGGGCCAGCGCCCACCGCAGGGCCAACGCCCGTCGCAGGGCCAACGCCCGTCGCAGGGCCAACGCCCACCGCAGCGGCAACGCCCCACCGCAGCGGCTGCGCGGTCCCAGCAGCAACGTGGGGATGCGCAGCCCCCCGCCGCCGATCAACGCCCACCACAACGACCCGCAGCAAACGGGCAACCACGGCCGGCAGCACCCGGGCGGCCCGGCGACGGCGAGCGGGTCCAGCCGGCTCGCCCGGCCGGGCAGGCTGTGGGGCGTCCGGCTCCCCGGCGGAACGCACATCAGTGGGCCGGCGAGCCTTTGAACCGGCGCGAGGACCCAGAGCGGGCGATCAGTGAGGCCGCCTCCGAGCTGCCGCGCCGCAAGCCACAACGTGGGCCCGGCACACCATGACACCGGTTCGGGGGCCGCGCAGCACCCTCACCAGGCATACCTTCGAGGACGAGGACGGCACTGCCTGGTACAACCAGCCGACATACGTGCTGTTCGTCGTCGGTGCCCTGGTGCTGAACATGTTCAGCGGGTACTGGCACCTGATGGGCATTCCCGCGCCACTGGACCGTCTGCTGCTGGCCGCTGGGCTGGCGCTGATGGCCCTCGATCCCGACGTGCACGCCCGGCAACGCCTGAGGTGGCTACCACTGCACTGGATGATGCTCGCGTTCGCGGGCTGGGCCACCTGGTCCGCGGCGGTACACGACACCCTGATCGACGCGCTCGGCTTCTACGCGCTGATCGACCGGGTGATCGTGCCCTTCGCGCTGTTCTGCCTCGGCCCGCTCATCTTCGACCGGCCCTCGCGCCGAGAACTCCTGTTGCGGGCCCTGACCGTCATCGGAATCTACCTGGGAATCACCGGCATACTGGAGATCGCAGGCCCGACCTCGCTGGTGTTTCCTCGCTACATCATGGATCCGACGGTCGGCATCCTGTTCGGCCGCGCCCGCGGGCCGTTCGTGGCAGCCGAAGCCGACGGCATGGTGCTGGCCATGTGCGCGGTGGCTGCGGGAGTCCTGTACGCGCGCAGCCAGGGCATCTGGCGGCTCATCTGCACGGCCTCGCTGGCGCTCGGCCTGACCGGCGCCGTTCTGAGTATGACCCGGTCGATATGGCTGGGAGCCGCGCTGGCTATCCTGATCTTCGCGGTCATGGTTCCCGGCGTACGCAAGCCACTGATCAAGTCGGGCGTGTGGGTCATGGCGGTCTTCCTACTGGTCATGACGGTGATCGCACCGGCACGAGAAGCCCTGATCGACCGGCTGACCACGCAACGCTCCTTGGACGACCGGGCCAACACCAACGCTGCGGCCTTGCGGATCATGGCCGAGCAACCGCTGGACGGCATCGGCTGGGCTCGATTCCTGGAGGAAGGCACCGACTGGGTTCGGCAGGCCGACACCTACGCCATCACCACGGTGAACATCGAGATCCACAACGTGATCCTGGCGCGGGCCGCCGAACTGGGCATTCCGGCAACCGCGCTCTGGGTTGCCATCGTGTTGCTCGGCCCGGTCCGGGCCATCATCCGACGGCAGAGTGGCGACCTCGCCGATTTCCGGCTGATGGCGGCATGTTTCGTTGCCATCTGGATCGTTCCGACTATGTTCAGCCCGAATCCCTACCCGCTGCCGAACAACCTGTTCTGGCTCATCGGCGGCATCGCGGCCGGCTGGATGTTGCTGCGCGAACCCGATCCAGATCCCCAGCCCGTCCCCGAGCGCAGATAGCGCAGCGCCGGCGTCACCAGCGCACCGTGAGCAGCCGCCGAGCAACCGTGCACTCGTCAGCCGGCCGGGTCGAGCGGGGCGCACCCGGGTCGAGGCGGATCGGCCGCCGCTTCCGGCGAGCGACGGACTGCAGCCGATCCGCGACCATGCCAGGGGTCGCGATGGTGTGGTGAGAGCTCGCTGTGTCTCTGCTTCGCCTGGCGAAGCAGAGACACAGCACCTCCGCCAGGTCATGTGCGGGCCCGGCAGAGCCCGGATTCGCTGGCGCCCGCGATCCGTCCTGCAGCGACGTCGTGCCGACGTGCCGGGCCAACGTGCCCATCCACCAGGGGTCCGCCATCTTGAGACGGGACTGCTCCGCGGCCGCCACCTGCAGGGGCAGCCCCGGATCGACGCCCACCCCACAACCACGCAGCCCGGGCGCCTCGTGCCGGTCCCACGCCCAACGGCGAGCAGCCGGTTCGGGCGCAGCTGCTGGATGCCGAGCCCAGCAGGACGTCGCGTGTGGCGGACTTAGGCGCAGCCAGCCCGCGGGTGGACGGTGTACCCCACGCTCGCCACGTGGGCGGGCTGTTCCGGACGCTGGGCGGGACGCCGAATCGCGGCCGGCCAGCGAGTACCAGCGCCCGATCGGATCACGACGGGGCGTCGGCCGGCTTGCCCCAGTCGTACTCGAGGACCTCCACCTTGTCCCACGGAAAACCGTCCAGCACCTTGTGCGGGTCCTGCCCGTCAAGGATCTCTTCCCAGGGATCCTCGCCACCGTTCTGGGCGGCGTAACGTTCACCGCCTTCGGCCACCACCGCAACCGAGCCCGCCTTGTCGACCACAACGAACCCGTAGGTCTGGGCTGCCCTGGCCACCGCTTTGCCCAACGGGTTCAGGTCCAGCGATTCCACATCGACCGAGGGGTCCAACCGCAGCCGGGCACCCTCCACGATCTTATTGGGGCCGTTGTGCCAGCCGTCGCTGCGCTGAGCGGGCCAGCTGAACTCCTGCCAGCTGGCGGGTTCGATCAGGTTGAGTCCGATGGCATGCTCGATATAGCCGGCACGGGCCTCTTCCACCGAGATCATGTAGCCCGGAAAGGACAGTCCGCTGGCTGCAGCACCGAAGTTCCCCTCGTACAGCCCGGGGTTGTCGGACACGAAGTCGATGCGCCCACCCCAGCAGGCCGACCAGGTCCCGTCGTCGTGCTTGGTGGTTTGCCAGAACTCCCACAGCGTGTCCATGCTCGGTGACCACACGGCCAGATGCCGGTCGCTGCCCTTGGCCGGCACCGCCTCTGTGGGAATCGGCACATCGACGAAGACCCGTTCGCCCTCGAACAGACCCTCCGGCGTACCGCCCTTGCCTTGGCAGTCGTCGAACTTCAGCGTGATCTTCTCGGTGGCGGCGTCCGCGACCCAGAAACTGCCGTAGAAATCGTAGGAGTTGAAGGCGACGACACCGTTGTAGTGGGGCTCGATCTCCGCGGAGATCATCGTGGAGATCATGGCTTGTGAGTTCGCATGCGCCGGCGCGTCGGTCACCTGCTCGACATAGACATTGTCCTCGTCGAACATCAGGTACGGGCGGTCGCTGACCTGCTGGACCCGGTCTCCGGTCCGCGACGGCGGCGCCACCGTTGACGGCAACACGGCAGGTTCCGGTTCGGGCGAGCCCCATGGGCTCCACACCAGCAGCCCAATGAGCATCGCCACCACTGCGCCCACAGCGAACGGCCACCACGGCATCGACCGGGGACCCGTTGCGGTCCCTTGGTCCGCGTACTGGACGGTCTCTTCGTCATGGGGGTACTGGTCGTCATGGGGGTACTGGTCGCCCGCCACGTCGTGATCATGGTCGTCGTCGTACCCTGCACGGTCGCCGTAGCCGGCGTAGCCGTCGCCGTCGAGATAGTGATCCGTTCCCGAGTCGTCGGACCCGTCCGCGGGCCAGCCACCGGCTCGCGGTTCCTCGCCGTCCTGGTTGGCCTGCTCGTCACCGGCCTCGTTGTCGACCATGTCCCTCCCTTGTCTGGACATTGTTTCCCCCGGTCCCCCCGTTGTGGTGCCGCGAATACAGTGCGGTTCACATGCTTACATGGTCCCTGAGGCACCGCGAGAGCGCCAAATCCGCCAGGCCGCTGCGAGCACCCGCAGCGAAGCAACCCCGCCCAGCCACAGCCGCGCGGACACCTCGGGCCGGCAACGATGCGCCCCGCGTGCTGGCTGTCATTCCAGCTTGGATGCCACCTTCCATTCCAGCTTGGATGCCACCTTCTCCACCAACTGGCGTGTCCGTGCCGGACCCAGGGTCCACACCGCGTACAGCAATATGCCGGGCAGGGTTCCCGTACCACACAGCAACAATCCCACCGGCCCGTTGAGAACGAACGGATCGATGATCAGCTCGATACCCAAGGTCAGCATGAAAGCAACCACTGCCGGTAACAACGGTATCTCGCGCCAGAACGAGGGCACGACCACCGAGAGCATCCGATTGGCGACGACCTGAATCATGACCGTGGTGATCAGGCTGCCGAGTGCCGAGGCGTACACGGTACCGATGACTCCCATCACCTGAATGAACGGCGGGGTCAGGCCGAGGGTGAAGACCATGAGCATCACCCCGTAGCGCACCTCGATTTCCGGATGGCCGAGGGTGAGCGACCACAGCTTGAGCGGGATGGGCAACAGCGTGAACATGTGTGCCACCAACAGCACACCACTGACCTGGCCGGAGATGGTGAACTGGTGAGGCAGCCAGGCCCGCACCCCGAAGTAACTGGCCGGGATGCCGACCGCGCACCAACCGGTCACACCCAGCACCCAGTACCGCTGAATGGCCACGAAGTCCTCGACGGCGTTCGGGGCACCCTTGGCGCCCACGGCTCGGCCGAGAATGCCCTGGATGGGCGCCATTGCCTGCGACGGCAGCATCCGCAGCTGCTGGGCGAACGAAGCCCCTTGCCCGAAGTAGCCGGCATCGGCCGGACCCAGCATGTTGCCTGGAACCAACGTGTCCTTCCCCAGGCTGATAAAGGTGCAGATACCGGCGATCTGCACCCGCCAGGCGTAGGAGAAGAAGCCCTTCAGTTCTTCCCCGGTGAGCCGGCTGAAGCGACCGAAGCGCATGAGGCCGAGGGCCGGCGGCACGATGATCAGCGTGGAGATGACCTGTTGCAGGATGAACGTGACGCCCACCCCGTACAGCCCCCACCCGCTGTGAATGGACAGGATCACCCCGGTCAGGTAGATCACGTGCCCGAACACGTACGCGGCAGCGTTGAGAAAGAACACGTCGTTGGCGAACAGCAGGCCCGCGAACAATTGCCGGACCATGGCGAAGGCGACCACGGCGGTCAGTACCCGCAGCAAGAAGACGGCCTCCGGCACCAGCTCGGCCGGAGTATCGCGGGCCAGCAGCGACACGAGGTCGGAGCTGACCACGAAGACCACGGTGAACAACAACCCACCGAAGAGACTGATGATCCCGAACAGGTTCACCAGCAGACGGGTTGCTGCGATCTTGTCACGGGATCCCGCATACAGCGTGAAGTAACGCATCGCGGCCTGGCCGATGCCGCCGTCCAGCTGCTGCATCATGGTGGTGACCACGGTCGTGATCAGGATCAGCCCCCAACGCTCATGCCCCAGCCCCTCGATGATGTAGGGGGTGAGCGCAAGGTTCGCCACCAGCGGAATGAGTTGGCTGGCAACCTGCCAGCCAGTACCCGAAAGCAGCGTGCGCAACCGGCTGCTTGCCGCATGTTTACCTGGCACGGGTTTTACCGACTCCTGCTCATGTACGACACGGTTACCGCTCACCCACGCCACTTGTCAGCCGGCGAGTCACCAGTGAAGGATAGTCGACGGGGCGAACCTAGACGTGCCAGACGAACACATGAGTCAGCTGTCAGTCCTGTCGCGAGGGCCACTCGGTCAGGCGTTCTGTACGATCACCCCGCCGGCCCGGCCGCCGGTGACGATCCTGGAAAGAGGATGACCAATGGCTGATCAACCGCTCGTCAGCATCATCACGCCTGCCTACCAGGCGGAGAAGACCATCGGCGCGGCCATCAGCAGCTGTCTGTCCCAGACGTACCCGAACATCGAGATCGTCGTGACCAACGACGGATCCACCGATCGGACCGGTGACATCGCGCACGCCCACGGCGTCAAGGTTATCGACCAGGAGAACCACGGATTGTCGCACGCCCGCAACCAGGCCATCGCGGCCAGTTCGGGCGATCTGCTCTTCCTGTGCGATTCGGACGACATCTTGCTCCCGCCGGCCATCGAAGCCGTGGTCGCCAACTACAACGAGCACGGGCCGGGCAAGCGCCTCGTTACTTCCCAGGCATACTTCCTGACACCGGGCGGCGTCAGCCACCGCCGGCTGCAATTCCCGATGCAGCACCCAAAGCCCGAGGACCAGCGGATGGCATTGCAGCACACGAACTGGTTGAGCATCTTCACCCTGTTCCCACGTGCGCTGATCGACGAGGTGGGCGGGTTCGACGAGGAGTTGCGCCAGGTAGAGGACTGGGACATGTGGCTGCGGGCCGTGTTCGCCGGCTACACGGTCAGCCGCCAGCCGAAGCCACACTGTATGTACCGCTGGTTCGGCAACAGCCTGTCGACTCAACGCGAGACGATGTACGCCACCGAGGACAGAGTGCTCACGGCGCACCGTGACCGAGAATCGGCCAAAGGGAATTTGCGCCCACCGGAACGGGAGTACCTGGACCGGCGGTTGCGCGACGGCTCCCCGCGGCGGTTGATCGACGAGGCGGAGATGGCGCTTCGGGTTGACGACTTTCGGCTGGCCAAGGAAAAGTTCGATGCTGCCCTGCGTTTGGCACCCAGCAACCGCAAGCTCCAGGTACGGGCACACAGCATCAAGATCCCCGGAATGGCGCGACTGTGGGCGCAGCGGCAGCGACGCATCGACGCCCAGGTGGGGTGGAACGACGAGATGCGCCGCTGAGGCTGCGCCGACGAAGCACTCAACCTCGAGGTACTGGCCAGCAGGTGCAAGCCCGCCGGTCAGCCGCCGAATCGAGCCGCGTTGGTCTGCTCGGTGCGCTGAAAGCCGTCGTTGGCGTTTGCGGTGGCCTGGGCGATCTGCTGCAGAATGAGGTTCAGCTCCCGCACGGCCGCATCCCACTTGGCCTGCTGCAGCTGGTATGCCTGCGATGCGGCACCTTCCCACGTGGACACCATCGGCCGCAGGTAGGCCCTGAGGTCCTCGAGCTGGGTATTCATGTGGCCGACCGTGCTGGCGATATGGCTCTGAGTGCCAGCGAGACTGGCGAAATTGACGCCGACTTGAGACATGGAAAAACCCTTCATGAAAGACGAATGATAACGGTGGGTGCGGATCAGTCCAGGTTCAAACCAGAACCGAGGCGGCTGAACGTGGCCTCATGGTCGGCGTCACTGGCCTGGTAACCGCGGCCGGACGCTTCGATCTGTTCGGCGATACTTGCCAACGCCTGGTTGAGTTTCACGGCGTTGTTGTCGTAGCGCGCCATCATCTGGGTGAACGCGACCTGGGACGAGCCGTGCCAGTGTCCCCCAACGCTTGCCACCTCACCACGGAGGCTGCTCAGCAGTGAGTTCACCGATGCATTGACATCACGCACGTGAGCGGCAGCACTCTGCATTTGTGACAGTTCGGTCTGAAAGCCAGCCATCACTTTCCTTTCCCTAGCGCGGGAACAACCATTGCCCCCACCAAAAGCGGGTCCACGCATCTGGATTATTGCGCGGCTTTCCGAGCCCCGGGACCCGCATCAATATGGGACCATTTCTTGCCATCCGCAGTCAACGACACCTCGGTTGCTGTGGATAACTCGGATTCCCGCGACCGCGGCGTCCGTTTTCGGGTGGTTCACTCGGCCGCCACCACCCGGCGCGCGGCCTCGGGTTCCAGCACCGGCCCGGTTCGCAGCAGCGACACCAGCTCGGCCGGGGCCGACGGCACGCTCACATCGCCCAGGCCGAGGAAACCGAGAACACCGTCGTCCGCAGGCACGGGGTAGGCGATGCCCTGATCGGTGATCAAGTACACGGTGCCGGTCTGTACGCTGCTGCCGGGGTCGCTGGCCCGCACCAGCAGCCCATGCTGGGGGCGCAGGTAGACCGCATCGGCCGCCCCAGTGCCCTCTCGGACCGCCGTCATGGGGACGGCCGCGGCGAAGTCGGGAACCGGAGACTCATCGGAGACCGTGATGCGCCGCTGGGACACCCCGTCGCCGTCCAGCCACCAGCTCGTGCACAGCCACTGCCCGTCGGCGACGGCCACCGGGGCGAGCCGCTGTTGCGGGAAGGCGCTCAGGTCCAAAGCACCAGCCCGGACCGGCCCGAGCCCGGCGGCAGGAACGAGATGCTCCGGTACTTCCTGGGCCCGCATGACGTCGGCCACCACATCGGTCACCGGCTGCACCCCGTCCGCGAGAGCGATGAAGGAGGACACCCGCCCGGTGGCGGACTCGCTACGCACCAGGTCGCCGACGGCGACCGCTGCCGACCACTGGGTCGGGGCACCGGCGCCCGGCACGTGCGGAATACCCAGGTCGGGCCCCTGCGGCACCGAGTTGAGCAGGCCGACGCTCACCTGTTGCGCGCTGCCCAGGTGCAGGCCGAGTGAACTCAGCAGCGCCGAGTCGTCCGGGGTGGCCAGCAGGCTGCGGCGCCCGTCCCGGAGCACGAAGTAGGTTTGCCGGTCCGCGGTCACCAAGGTCGCCGACCCCTCCCCCACAACGGTCCCCGCTGCGGCCGGTTCACCGATCAGGGCTGTCGTCCGCACGGTCTTCGCGGTTCCCGGCGGGGCGCCGGCGTCTACCGATGCGTAGTCGCAGACACTCCAGGTGTTGGGCCGCAACTGTTCCGGGTCCGGCACCTGCTGCGGCGCGTTCAGAATACCGATCAACGGGCCCCGGGGCCGGTCCTGGATGGCGGCGGAGTTCACCTGCCGCACGCCTTGGGACCCACTGCCCGCGGCCAGCAGGGCCGAGGCCAGGTTGGTCGCCGGGTGCAGGACATCGTCGATCACGACGAAGACCCTCCCGGAGTCCCGGTCGATCACCACCGTGGCCGCCCCGACGCTGGGCGCGGGCCGTAGGAATCCGAGCACACCGGCACCGGCCAGCAAGACGCCGCTGATCACGACGCCGATCACGAACGTGAGCACGTAGCTGGGACCCTCGCTCGCACCGGGAAGGGCGCGGCCGGTAGCCACGGCGTGCCTGACCCGTTGCTGGGCGAACGTGTACGCACCGACCTGGGCGGCGCTGGGGCGGGCGGGCATCTCAGGCCTCCGTTCTGCGCGGGACCGACAACGCGGCGCGCACGATGCCTGCGCCGGCCAGCCCGGCCAGGACCGCGACCGAGATCAGCTGGGTGACGTGCCAGCCCGGCGGGGCAGCGGGCGCGGCGGGCGCCTCGACGCTCGAGCGCGGCCACCCGGCGCTGCGGTGCGGCCGGCCGTCCTCACCGTCGATGACCGCGGTCAGTGCCCGCGCCGGATTGATCTCGCCGTGCCCGACCGCGATGTCCGTGCCGTGCGCGGGCGGGTTGGCCGTCACCAGAACCCGTTGCACCACCTGTTCCGCGCTCAGGTGCGGGTACCGGGCCCGGACCAGGGCCACGACGCCGGTGACATAGGGCGCCGCGAAGCTGGTACCGGCGATCTCCCCGACCCCGTGCCTGCCGACGGAGAGGTCCACTTGACCCCCTGTCGCCCCGTCGGGATTGACCGTGATGAGGTCGCTGCCCGGCGCGGCGATGTCCACCCACGGGCCGGCCAGCGAGAACTGCGACGGTCGGCCGTCCGGGTCCACCGACCCAACCGTCAACGTGGCCGGGATCGCCGCCGGAAGCGCCGTGGTCCTGATGGGTTCCGCCGGCGAGTTCTGTGCTCGGCACGCCGGGCTGGTGCCCAGATTGCCAGCTGCGGCCACAACCACGACGTCGGCTGCGACCGCCTCGTTCACTGCGCTTTCCAGGTCCGGGCTGTGGACGTACCCGGCCGGCCCGCACTGGGCGGCCGAGATGTTGATGACGTCGGCACCGGCGGCCACGGCGATCCGGACGGCTTCGGCCATGGAGTCCGCGTCTCCTGCGCTTTCGCGCTCGTCGTCCGGGTCCGTCGGCCGGTAGGCCGCGCTGTTCTGCCGGATGGACAGGATCCTGGCTTTGGGGGCCACTCCACCGAAGCCGGTGACCGGGTCGACCTGGGCCGCGATGATCCCGGCGACCATCGTTCCGTGTCCGTCGCAGTCCGCCAGTCCCGCGGTGCCCTCCCAGGCAGCCACCAGGTCGCCGCCGGCTGCCAGCCGGTCCCCGAAGGCCGCGGTCGGGTTGACGCCGGTGTCCACGACGGCGACGGTGACCCCCTCCCCCTGGGACAGCGACCACAGCTGCGGGAAGGTCAGCCGGCGCTGCGCCCACGAAACTGCCTGCTCCACAGGCCGCGCCGAACCGATCTCCGTGACGCAGGGCTGAACCTGGCGGTACTCGTGGACGACCGGGGCAGGCTCGGCAGGAGGATCCTCGGGTGTGGCGCCCAGGGGCACCAGCACCGAAACCGGCAGCAAGACCGCCCCGAGCCGGCCACGGGCACCTGGCCGCATCGCCCTCACCAGTGCCGGACCACGAAGACCAGGCCGCTGACCCAGACCGTGACCGGGACCAGCGCAGCCAGCAGGGCCACCTCCACCCGGTCCACCCACCGCAGCGCCACCGGGCTCACCCGTACCCCGCCGGCAGCACCCAGCATGAGCGCCGCCGCGACGCTCGCGCCCAGCAGCAGGAAGCCGCTCAGTGTCAGCGCATCCCGGTCGGACAAGCCGTTGAGCACCGCGCCTGCCACGATCCCGGTCACGCCGGCCAGCACGGCGAGCAGCAGTACGGTACGGACCGGCCGGTGCGCGAGGGTGCGCGTTCGCAGCAACAGCACCAGCAGGACTATCGCGGCAAGGACGCTGTTGCCGATCGCCCCGTCGACGATCAACCCGGCGGCGATACCGGCTCCCAGACCGAGACCGGCTGTCCAGCCGTGCATCAGTTCCACCGCGGCCCGAGTGCCGGACTGTGATCGTTCGACGTCATGGGCACTCAGCCGGTACGCGTCCTCCGGACGTGTCGTGGGCATCGGCAGTCCCACCACCTTGACCGCCAGCCACGGCGTCAGAGCCATGCCGAGCACGGCGCCGGCCCCGGCCACAGCGATGATCCGGGGCAACGGCGCGGACCAGATCTGGGCCAGCCCGCTCGTCAGGATGCCCAGGCCACTCAAGGTGGCGAGGGCGGCCAGCACGGTGGCGGTAGCTCCCTTGACCGGGGCGAAGACGAGCCCGGTGCCGACGAGCAGGCAATAGGCGAACACCGCGACCGCCGCAAGCATCAGCCGGTGCATCGGATCGGCTCCGGGTGTCACCGACAACCCGGCCAGCAGCGGCAGCGTGACCGCCCCGGCACGCAGCACGAATCCCGGCGAAGCGTCCGGATCCGGCAGTAGCGTGGCCACCGTGGCCAGGCCGACCGCCAGCAGCGCCATGACCGCCGCGGCGACCGGCGAGGCAACGGTCCAAGCGGCCACTGCAGCAGCCAGGCCGGCGCAGATGACGGCGACTGCCGCCGCCCCGGCCGCGAGCACCGGCCGCGAGTCGATCTTCTCGCTCGCGGTGACCGCGATGACCTGGACAACGTCGTCGTAGATCGGAACCGGCCGATCCGCGCCGACCAGGTCCAGGCGCAGTGCGGCACCGTCCGGCACCTGCAGTTGCTGCAAGGACTGCGCCTGGTCCAGGACCACGCCGTCTTCGGTGCGCAGCCGCAGTCCCTCGGCCGAGGCGGCAGGTCGTTGGCCTACCATGTCGGCCAGTCTGGGGACGAGTTCGAGCAATGGGACGTCCGCCGGCACGGCGACGTCCGCCGTGGCCTTCGGCGCAATCAGCAGATGCCGGCTGAAAATACCCGGACCTGTTGTGTTTGTCACTGTTCCTCCCCGAGGTGGGCATTCCTCCTGAATGCTGGCGCCACCGCCCCGCACAGCTGTTCGAGAATATCTGCTGTTGTGGCCTGATCGCAGTGCCGCAATTACCATGGCCCACATCGGGAACGGTCAGGTTGGGGGACCATTGACAACAGTTCACTTCGCACGCAGGCCCCGGTTTCCGGCACCAACCGGCGACACCGAGCCGCTCGTGATTCGTGCCGCACCCCAGCTGCGCGAGGACCCACCGGCCAACGCGATGATGCTGCTCATGCCCGCCGCAATGCTGCTGATGGTGGTGGGTTTCGTCACGATCGGTGGCTTTAATACCACCGCATTGATGATGGGTTCGATGATGATCGTCGCAACGATCGGCATGGTGGTATCCATGCGCGGCGGAAACCGGAATACGAGGTTTGAGACGGCCCGCGAAAGACGGGCATACCTGGACTATCTGGATGACGCGCGAGCCCAGGTTTCATCCGCGCGAGACGTTCAGCTCGCTGCCGCTACGCACTCGGGCCCGAGCCCGGCGTCACTGCCTGGGCTGATCGGGGGAAACCGCATGTGGGAAAGACGCATCGGCGATCCGGACTACACGGCAACACGCATCGGCACTGCCCGGTTACCGCTTGCCCGGCCACTTCAGGTGCAGACACCGGGACAGGGCTACACACCCGAGCCGACGTGCGCAGGCGCGCTGGCGCAGTTCATGGCCAATCACGACAGTGTGCAGAACGTACCCGTCATGCTCCGGCTGGGGCAGCTTCCGGAACTGTCCTTCTCCGGTGAGCGGCAGGCACGGTTGGGCCTGGCCAGGTCGATGCTGCTGAACGCGGCCACGCTGCACGGCCCGGACGCGCTGCTCGTCGTGGCCGCGGCCGACGGGCCTGGTCGCAACGAGTGGGAATGGCTGAAGTGGCTGCCGCACAATCAGCATCCGCGCCTGCGCGACGCGCTCGGCCCCCGGCGGATGATCCTGAACAGCCTGGACGAGGTGGCCGAATCATTGGCCGAGGAGCTGGCCGGGCGCACCGGGCGAGAGCCAGCCGGGCCGTACCGGCCGCGTCAGGATCACCCGCAGGTGGGCCCGCAGATCATCGTGGTGGACGCCGCCCGCAATCCGGCAGCAACCCGCACGCTACAGCAGACGCGGATACCGAAGGCGCTGATGGTGGCCGGGGTCAGCATCTGGCACCTGGGTGGGCCTGCCGGTGGGGTCGGCCTGCACTGCATCGGCGATCACATTCAGATGAGCGGGGCGCCCGATGTGCCTGCCACGGTCACGGCCGATGGCCTCAGCCGCGCCGCGGCGACCGCCCTGGCCCGGCAACTCGCGCCGTACCGGCTGCCGGCCCACGACCGCGGCACCCGCTTCGGGGATGGCGCCGAGCTGGCCGACATGCTGGGCATCGCCGACCCCGGCGGTGTCGACGCGGCCGCACTGTGGCGGCCACGCTCGGGCGCGCAGCTGTTGTGTGTGCCCATCGGGGTGGACCCGGCGGGCGACCTCGTGGACCTGGACGTCAAGGAATCGGCGCAAGGAGGCTACGGCCCACACGGCCTGGTGATCGGCGCCACCGGCTCCGGCAAGTCCGAGCTACTACGCACCCTGGTCATGGCACTGGCCCTCGGTCACTCCCCCGACCAACTGAATTTCGTCCTGGTCGACTTCAAGGGCGGCGCGACCTTCGCCGGCCTGGGCGGGCTACCCCACACCTCCGCGGTGATCACCAACCTGGCTGACGACCTGACGATGGTGGACCGGATGTTCGACGCCTTGTCCGGGGAGTTGAACCGCAGGCAGGAGGTGCTCCGCGATGCGGGCAACCTCGCCTCGGTGCGCGACTACGAGGCCACCCGGACCAAGGGCGCCCGGCTGGACCCACTGCCCAGCCTGTTGGTGGTCTGCGACGAGTTCTCCGAGATGCTCACGCAAAAGCCGGAGTTCGCCGAACTGTTCGTACAGATCGGCCGGCTGGGCCGGTCCCTGGGCATCCACCTGCTGCTGGCCTCACAACGATTGGAAGAAGGCCGGCTACGCGGCCTGGACTCACACCTTTCCTACCGGATCGGGCTGAAGACGTTCTCGACCCATGAATCCCGCACGGTCCTCGGTGTTCCCGATGCATACGAGTTACCCCCGTTGCCCGGCGCCGGGTACCTGAAGACCGATCACGGGATGACGAGGTTCCAGGCCGGCTACGTCTCCGGGCCCTACCGTGAGCCATCGCGCCCGCGCGGTCGTGCTGTCGGCGGTGCGCGCACGCCGCTGTCCTTCGTCAGCGACCCCGTCCAGCTCGACGCGCTCCCGGAACCCGCGCAACCGGACCGCTCAACCTATGAAGACGCCGGCGATGCCCGCGGAAGAACCGTCCTGGACGTCATGGTCGGCCGGCTCCGCGGTCACGGCACACCGGCCCGGCAGGTTTGGCTGCCGCCGCTGGAACCGGCGATCTCGCTCGGTTCGCTCCCCCCGGCCGCAACGCCGCCCGGGCAGCTCCAGGTGCCGGTCGGCATCGTCGACCTGCCCTTCGAGCAACGCCGGGACGCCCTGGTCGTCGACTTCTCCGGCGCGGCCGGTCACGGTGCGGTGATCGGGGGCAGTCAGAGCGGCAAGAGCACGGCGTTGCGCACCATCGTCACCGCGCTTGCCCTGGCCCACACACCACGGCAGGTACAGCTGTACCTGATCGACCTGGGTGGCGGTTCGCTGAAGGCGGTCAGCGGGTTGCCACACGTCGGCGGGTATGCGGTGCGGTCCGCGCCGGACTACGTGCGCCGCATGGTGGCGGAGGTCGAAACCGTCATCGACACCCGGGAGTCGCTGTTCGCCGAACTCGGGATCGAGACGATGCAGGAGTACCGGGCCCGGTTCTGCGGCCCGCCGGCGAACGGCCGCCCCGGCCCGAACGACGACCCGTTCGGCGACGTGTTCCTCGTCGTGGACGGCTGGAGCACGCTGCGCGCCGAGTTCGAGGGACTGGACGACCGCATCACGGCCATCACCGCACGGGGCTTGTCGTTCGGGGTGCACGTGCTCGTCTCGGCCAACCGGTGGTTCGAGCTGCGCCCGCAGTTCAAGGACAACCTGGGCACCCGGCTGGAACTGCGGCTGGGCGACCCGGCGGACAGCGAGATCGACCGGCGGGCGAGCGCCACCGTCCCCCAGGCTGCGGGCCGCGGCATCACCGCGGGCGGGTATCACATGCTCATCGCGCTGCCTCGCAACGACCGACAGAACACCGAGGAAGGCTTGGCCGCTGCCTATGCCGGTCTGGTGGCGGCGCTGAACGACGGCTGGACAGGGCCCCGCGCCCCACGCGTGCGGATGCTTCCGCGCGAACTACCCGCATCCGAGCTACCGGCACCCGCCACCGGGCGGGCTATCGCCCTGGGCCGCAACGAATCCCGGCTCGACCCGGTGTGGCTGGACTTCGACGCCGATCCACACTTCGTCTACTTCGCCGACGCCGAGTCGGGCAAGTCCAACACGCTACGGCTCATCGCGGATTCGATCATGGCCCGCTACCGCGCCGATGAGGCACGGATCCTGGTGGTGGACTACCGGCGTGCCTTGACCGATCATGTCCCGGCCGAATACCTGGCCGGCTATGCTGCCGGCTCGGCCGGCGCTGCGGCGTTCATGGCCGATCTGGAACCGTTGCTACGCAACCGTCTCCCCGGCCCCGAAGTCACCGGGGCGCAGCTGACGGCACGCTCGTGGTGGTCCGGACCGGAGGTATTCGTACTCGTCGACGACTACGACTTGGCCGGCACTGCCGGCAGCCCGTTGCACACGCTGGCACCGCTGTTGGCCCACGGAAAGGACATCGGGCTGCACGTGGTGCTGGCGCGGCGGGTGGCCGGCAGCTCCCGGGCGATGTTCGACCCGCTCATCCAAGGCATCCGGGACATGGCCAGCCCCGCGTTCGTCGGAACCGGCAGCAAGGACGAGGGTGCCGTGTGGGGAACGGCGAAACCCTCGGTGAGCTGGCCACCGGGGCGTGGGGTCCTGGTCCACCGCAAGGCCGGCGAACAACTGATCCAGGTCGGGCACCGACCCGGCGATGAGCGGGCGGCCACGGATACCTGAGATCTCGTTGACGCTCCAGCACCTAGTCCTGCATCGAGGCAATCAGCTCAGCGACTTTCAGCAAGCCGGTCGAAGTAGCCCGGCGGATGTTGTCCCCGGCGACGAAGAAGTCCAGCGAGCTGGCGTTGTTGGAGTCCTGCCGGATCCGGCCGACGAACAGCGGGTCGGCACCGGCGACGTCGGCGGGTGTAGGAACGTCACCGGCCGCCGGATCGTCCAGCACGACGATGTCGGGTGCTTCGATGAAGAACCGCTTCGCCCGGTCCAACCGCACTTGCCGCGCGGTGCTCACGTGGATGCTTGCGCAGTGGCCGGTGATCACCGGGACCAGCACGCGAGTGGCGACCACCGGCAGCCGCTCTATCCCGAGCACGCGCCGCAGTTCCCGGCGCAGGGACTGCTCGTCCGTGCTCCAACCGGCTTCGGCCGGATCACCCACCAACGGGATCACGTTCAGGGCCAGCGGTGCCACGAACGGCGACCCGCTGCTGTCGCCGAGGACATCGGCGAGACCGGCCCGCACCGCGCCCGGCCGCTGCCCGGCCCAGACCTCGGTCGGTTGATACTCACCGGCGACGTGGATCTCTTCCCGTAGCCGGTCGACCCCGGCGAAGCCGAAGGCAGACGCGGGCTCATAGGTTGAGACGATGACTCCTTCGAGCCCCCACTGACCGTGAATTCCGGCCAGCGCCTCACTGAGCGTGCTGGTCATCCCACCCGGCACGCTGACCAGGTCGTGCGCCTCGTCGAAAGCGGTGTCGCCATTGAGCGATGGCACAACCACCGGGATGGCCGGATCGCGCACGCTCCACCCGGACCCGTCCACCACCTTCGCACCGGCCCTGATCGCGTGCGGGATCCACTTCTCGGCGGCGTCGGCCGGGCTGGCGAAGATCGCGATGTCGATTCCGTCGAAGGCGTTGTCGTCGATCGCCAGAACCGGTTGCCGGCGACCGCGCACCGGCACCGATCGCCCGGCGGACCGCTCGGAGCCGAGCAGCCTGACCTCACCCCAATGGAACGGACGCACCGACAGCAACGACACCGTGACCGACCCCACCAGACCACTGGCTCCGACAACGGCGAGAGTCGGCCGGCAATGCCGGCCGGAACTCACCGGCCCGTCCCGGCATAGACCACGGCCTGCCCGTCCGCGCAGTCCAGCCCGAAAGCCGTGTGTACGGCTCGTACCGCATCGTCCAGGGCGTCCGCCCGGGTGACCACGGAGATACGGATCTCTGAGGTGGAGATCATCTCCACGTTGACGCCGGACTCCGACAGCGCGCGCATGAACCGCGCCGTCACACCGGGTTCGGTGCGCATCGCGGCCCCGACGAGGGAGATCTTGCCGATCGCATCGTCGTACTGCAGGGACTGGAAACCGACCTTGTCACGCACCCGGTGCAGCGCCTGCACACCGGACTGGCCCTCGCCCTTGGGCAGGGTGAAGGACACATCGGTGCGGCCGTCGACGGTGCTGGAGACATTCTGCACCACCATGTCCATGTTGATGCCCGCCTCTGCGACAGCCTCGAAGATTTCGGCGGCCTTGCCGGGAGTGTCCTCGACTCCGACAACCGTGATCTTGGCTTCGCTGCGGTCGTGGGCGACGCCGGTGATGATGGCATGTTCCATGTCGATGTCCTCCGTAGATCCTGTGACCAGCGTGCCCGTCTTGTGCGAGAACGATGACCGGACGTGGATGGGCACCCGATACCGGCGCCCGTACTCGACACACCGCAGCATGAGCACCTTCGCTCCTGATGCGGCCAGGTCGAGCATCTCCTCGTAGGTGACGACGTCGAGCTTACGTGCCGTCGGCACGATTCGGGGGTCGGCGGTGAAGACCCCGTCGACGTCGGTGTAGATCTCGCACACGTCCGCGCCCAGCGCGGCGGCCAGTGCGACCGCCGTCGTGTCCGATCCACCGCGGCCCAAGGTGGTGATGTCCTTGGAATCGGAGCTGACACCCTGGAACCCGGCCACGATCGCGATCGCGCCCTCGTCGAGCGCGCCGGTGATCCGGCCCGGCGTGACGTCGATGATCCGCGCCCGGCCGTGGGCGGAGTCGGTGATGACACCGGCCTGGCTGCCGGTGAAGGACCGGGCCTGCAGCCCGAGATTGGCGATGGCCATAGCCAGCACGGCCATCGAGATGCGCTCACCGGCGGTCAGCAGCATGTCCAATTCCCGCCCTGGGGGCATCGGCGAGATCTTGTGCGCCAGGTCCAGCAACTCGTCGGTGGTGTCGCCCATCGCCGAGACCACGACGCACACATCGTTACCGGCTTTGTGGGTATCGACGATGCGTTTGGCAACACGTTTCACCGCATCCGCGTCAGCGACCGAGGATCCCCCGTATTTCTGCACGATCAATGCCAATGCCCCGATGTCCCTTCGTTGCTGGGGGTGCTGTACCTGGAGCGGCGCTAGGCGCCGTCGAGTGTATCGACTCGGCCGGATCGGTGCCGTTGAACCAGCTCGCAGTAGGCGCTGGCATTGGCGGCAATGGCCTCGTGCTCCTGGTCGGTCAGTTTTCGCTTGACTGCGGCCGGCATGCCGAGAACCAGGGTGCCCGGCGGCACCTTCATGCCCTCGGGAATCAAGGCACCCGCCCCGACGATGCTGCCGCGGCCGATGTGCGCGTGATTCATGACCGTGGAGCCCATGCCGATGAGGACGTCTTCCTCGACCGTGCACCCGTGCAGGACGGCGCGGTGCCCGACGCTGACGCCGCGCCCCACGGCGACGGGCTTACCCGGGTCGGCGTGCACCACGGTGAGGTCTTGCAGGTTGGAGCGGGCGCCGATGCTGATCAGATCGCCGTCGCCGCGCAGCACACACCCGTACCAGACGCTGGCCTCTTCGTGCAGGTGTACGGCCCCGATGAGGACCGCACCAGGGGCCACCCACGCCTGCGGATGAACCTGCTGAGTGGCCGTGTCGAGGTGGATCCGCATGAGTCAAGGGTAGTCGCGGACGGTGCGACACCGGGCAGGTTCATCCTGTGACCTGCCTGACTTGCGCCCGCACCGGCACCCGGTCCCGCGGGTCTACGGATGCAGGGCGTGAAACTCCGCGTCGGCGAGCGTGTCCGGGTCGGCGTCCAGGCGAAGGTGGGAGAGCACGCTGGTGAGAATGCGGACCGTGGCGGCGGCCCGCTCACCCCAGTTGGACAGGTAGGAGAACTGCCACCACCACAGCGCCTCGTCGAACCGGTTGGCGCGAGCGTGCTGCAGGCCCTTGGCCAGGTCCTCGGCGATGCTGAGCAGGTCGCCGGTGAGGCTGCCCGAGGTGAGCTCGGGGCTGGTCAACGGGTCAACCAAGTCGGCGTATTCGTCCAGCCCGTCCAGTTCCTGGCTCAGGCTTACCAACAGCGGGCCGAGGTCGTCGTCCGGGCCGCTGTCCGGCTCGTATTGCTCGCTCGGCAAGAAGTCGCGGCTGGCGCCGAGCCGTGCCCCAACGGCCAGGATGCGGGATGCGGCCAGCAGCAGCAGTGAGATCTCGGCGCTCTCGTGTTCCCCGGCGGCGACCTCGGTGACGGTGTCCAGGTACTTCTGCGCTTCGACGGCGACTTCGGCCGCCAGCACCGCGGATTCCGCATCCGGATGCATCAAGTCGATGCCGGAAACCGTTCTGCTGGCCGGGGTATCCATGGTCGCTCCACACGTGTGCGGCGGACTAGTGACCCTACGAGCGTGCCACAGCCGGGCGTTCGCGAACACCCACCCAGTGCAAATCGGTCGATACCCACTACGTTCGGGTGAACCGCAGGAACCCGGCGGCAGTAGGCGCAACCGGGCTGGCCGGGGCCGGGCCCGGTTCAGGCGTTGAGCAACCGGCGGCCCTCGAACGCCCGGCCCAAAGTGACCTCGTCGGCGTACTCCAGGTCGCCGCCGATGGGCAACCCGGAAGCCAGCCGGGTGACCTTCAGTTCCATCGCGCGCAGCAGCCGGGCAAGGTAGGCGGCGGTGGCCTCGCCTTCCAGGTTGGGGTCGGTGGCCACGATGATCTCGGTCACCTCACCGTCGGCCAGCCGGGTCATGAGCTCGCGGATACGCAGCTCTTCCGGACCCATGCCGTCGATGGGGCTGATGGCCCCGCCGAGCACGTGGTACCGGCCACGGAACTCGCGGGTGCGTTCGATGGCGACGACGTCCTTGGGCTCCTCGACCACGCACAGCACCGATGAGTCGCGGCGCGGGTCCAGACAGATGCGGCACTGCTCTTCCTGGGCCACGTTGCCACAGGTGACGCAGAACCGGACCCGGCGTTTGACCTCGAGCAGCGCCTCGGCGAGCCGGGTGATGTCCTCGGGGTCTGCCGCCAGGACGTGGAACGCGATGCGCTGGGCGCTCTTCGGCCCGACCCCCGGCAGGTGGCCGAGCTCGTCGATCAGGTCTTGGACCGCGCCTTCGTACACGGGGGAAGACTACCCCGCGTACACCATCGGCGGCGGTAGCCACGCGTGCGGGCGCCGGCCAGGGGCGGTGGGCCGGGATGCTCACCGGGTGCGCTGCGTGCGCCCGCTCGCTCATCCCCCTACGTCTCATCCCCCCTGCGTCTCATCCCCCCTGCGTCGCAGTTCAAGCCAGGTCCTCGTCGATGACGTCCCCGCCGAGCAGTTCGGCCACCACCTCGAGCCCCGCCCGGTCGTCTACGTCGGCGTCGTCCGGGGACAGCACATCTTCCTCGGCGTCCTCGGCCGCGGGAACCGGCTCCCGGGGGGCCCGGACGGGATCAGAGATGCCTGCGTCGGTATCCGCCGGTTCGCTCACCGGCCGGCCGGGCCGGTGCCCACCGGTTCGGGGGATGCTGCGACCGGTGTTCGCCGGGGCGGCACGAGCGCCCCCACCCGGGCCGGAACCCGATTCACAAGGGCTTGCCTGCACGCGGACCTGTTGGGCCGTCTGTGCCTGCACCGCGGCCGCGACATGATCTGCCCCGGCACCGCGCCGGAACATCGTCCGGGCGCCGTCGTTGGTGAATCCCAGCTGCAGTACCCCCTCGGCGCAGGAGGCCACCTGAGCGTATTCGCTGACCACGCTCCAGGTGGCCCGGCTACGCGTGCGCAGATCGCCGAGGACCTCCGGCCACAACCGGCGGATCGCCTGGACCGGATCGTCGCCCGCCGGCGGCTGCCCACCATCTACCGGCGCTGGCGCCGGTGCCGGCGCCGAACCGGACGGCGCCTCCGGGCGCGGATCCGGCTGCTCCGCGGCCGAGGCTGCGGGCTCGGCCGGGCCGGTGGCCACATCGGTCGGGGACGGCTGGTCATCGACAGCCGGCGCGTCGTCAGCCGGCGCGTCGTCAGCCAAGGCCCCGGCGCGGGGGGCCTCTGCCCCGCCGTCGTCCTCGGCTGCCGGCCCACCGGCCGGCGGGCCTGCCGAGACCGGGAGTGCGGCGGCCGGAGGTGCGGGCGGGGCCCCAGGCACGGTCTGCGCCGCAGTCACGGCTCCCGCCGCGATGCGCCGCTCCAGTCGCTCCAACCGCACCATCGCGCCTCGCTGGGTGTCATCCGAACTCGGCAGCAGGATCCGGGCACAGAGCAATTCGATGTGGATGCGCGGGTTGGACACGCCGACCATCTCGGTCAGCGCGGTGCTGGTGAGGTCGGCCGCCCGGGACAATTGCGCCGGCGGCAGGGCGCTCGCCTGATGATGCAGCCGCTGCAACTGGTCGCCGGGAACGCCACGCAGCACCGCATCGGCCCGCTCGCCCACAGCTTGGACCACGATCAGGTCCCGGAATCTGCTGAGCAGGTCTTCGACGAACCGGCGCGGATCCTGGCCTGCGGCCAGCACCCGGTCGACCACCGCGAACAGCGCGGCGGCGTCACCGGCACCGATCGCGGTGACGATGTCGTCCAGCAACGGGCCGGAAGTGAAACCGAGCAATGCCGCGGCCCCGTCGTGATCGACTCCGTCCGGGCCGGCCCCGGCCATCAACTGGTCCAGCACCGACAGCGAATCTCGGACCGAACCGCCACCGGCCCGCACCACGAGTGGGATCACCCCGGCGCCGACGGGTACCCCCTCCCGCTCACACAGCCGCGTCAGGTAGCCGGACAACGTGTCGGCCGGTACCAGGTGGAACGGGTAGTGGTGGGTGCGGGAGCGGATCGTGGGCAGCACCTTGTCCGGCTCGGTGGTGGCGAACACGAACTTCACGTGCTCGGGTGGTTCCTCCACCAGCTTGAGCAGGGCGTTGAAACCCTGTGTGGTGACCATGTGCGCCTCGTCGATGATGAAGACCTTGTACCGGTCCCGGACCGGGGCGATGACGGCCCGTTCACGGAGGTCGCGTGCATCGTCGACACCACCGTGACTGGCTGCGTCGATCTCCACCACGTCAAGGCTGCCGGCCGCGTCACGGGCCAGGTCGCGGCAGGAGTCGCACTCCCCGCACGGGGTGTCGGTGGGACCTTGGACGCAATTCAGGCACCGGGCCAAGATGCGCGCGGACGTGGTCTTTCCACAGCCCCGGGGGCCGGAGAACAGGTAGGCGTGGTTGGTGCGGTCGGCCCGCAATGCCTGGCGGAGCGGATCGGTGACGTGCTCCTGGCCGATTACGTCGGCGAACGACTCCGGGCGGTAGCGGCGGTACAAGGCAGTGACGGCAACCACCCCTGCAGGCTATCCGCTCGTACCGGCACCGCGACCGCCGGCCGAACGAAACCGGCCAGGCAGGCGAGGACCCCCCGCGTACCCGCCAGAGCCCACCTACCCTTGCTACCTTCCGGTCCTGGGGGAGTTCAGCAGGATGACGCCACGCGGGGGGTCGCCGACCAGTGTACCCGGGCCGCACGGCCCGGACCCATCACCTCATGATTTCTTGATGTCCCCGGTGTCCTGGGGGGCCGGCTTGGCGGTGGTCTGCTTCTTCGTGCCACTGCGTGAGTAGTACGACTCGAACAGCGAAGGCAGCTCGCGCGGGTGCGCGTCGATGATCCCGGCCGTGGCCAAGCCCTCGGCCACCTCCAGTTGCAGCTCCCGGCTCAGGGCGGCCCGCTGCAACCGAACGATCACCTTGTGGTGGGCGTGTGCGGCCCTGAACGTGGAGATCATCAACAGGATCATCACCACCGAGAAGGGGGCGGCCACCAGGATCGCCATCTGTTGCAATGCCATCAGTGCATCCTCGGGGTCGTCCAGCAGCAGCAGCGAGAACGCGATGCTGCCTTCGGCCACGGCCCAGACGATCCGGCTCCACAGCGGCGGATTCGGGTCGCCTCCGGAGGTCATCATGTCGACCACGTAGGACCCGGAGTCCGAGCTGGTGACGAAGAAGACCACGATGAGCAGGATGAACAACCCGGCCAGCACTCCAGAACCGGAGTAGCCCTCCAGCAGCTGGAACAATGCCGTGTCGGTGGACACGCTCTTGTCCGCGGCGATCAGGCCGCCGTCACCGTAGATCTCCCGGTACAACGCGGTGCCGCCGAGGATGGAGAACCACAGGAAGGTCACCAGCGTCGGCACCAGCATCACCCCGAAAACGAACTCGCGGATGGTGCGCCCCCGGGATATGCGGGCGATGAAGATGCCCACGAACGGCGACCAGCTGATCCACCAGCCCCAGTAGAACGTGGTCCAGGTGCTGACCCAGCCGTTGCCGTCATCGGACTGGAAACTCAGGGTGCGGAAGCTCAAGCCCAGGAAGTTCTGCAGATACTGGCCGATGTTCTGCACGAACTCGCGCATGACGAACAGGCTGGGGCCGGCAGCCAGCAGGAACACCATGAGCGCGCCGGCCAGGACCAGGTTGATGTTGGACAGCCACTTGATGCCCGCGCCGATGCCGGTGGCCACCGAGATCGTCGCCAGTGCGGTGATACCGACGACCAGTACCCGTTGCAGCCCGGAGCCGTTGTCGACGACTCCGAGGAAGTCGAGGCCGGCACCGACCTGGGCGACTCCGAAGCCGAGCGAGGTGGCCACCCCGAAAAGCGTGCCGACGACGGCGACGACGTCGATCACGTTGCCGGCCCAGCCGCGGACCCGGTCACCGAACAGCGGTTCCAGAGCCCACCGGATCGAGACCGGGCGGCCGTTGCGGTGCACGGCGTAGGCGACCGCCAGCCCGACGACGATGTAAACGGCCCAGGCGTGGAAACCCCAGTGCAGGAACGTCGTGTTGATCGCGGCCTGCGCGACCGCGTCCTGTCCGCCCTCGGTGCCCGGCGGTCGCGCGGCGAAGTGGTTGAGCGGTTCGGCGACGCCCCAGAACACCAGACCGATACCCATACCGGCCGCGAACAGCATGGCAAACCAGGACACGAGCCCGAATTCTGGCTCGTCCTCGTCCTTGCCCAAGGTGATGTCTCCGAACCGGGACAGACCCATGAACAGCGAGAACACCACGAAGCAGAAGACCAACAGGATGTAGTACCAGCCCATCGTGTCGATCACATTGGCGCCGGCTGCGCTGATGGTGCTCTTCATCCATTCCGGCGCAATCATCGTGATGGCGACGAATCCCAGCACGACGATCGCGGACGGCCAGAAGACCCACGGGGCGATACCGCCCGCGCCGGTGACCTCGGCGATCACGTCCTCGGCGACAACGCCGTCATCGGGTGAGGGCATCGACTCGTCGTCAGGCATCAGGGAGCGTGAATCAGTGCTTGTTGCCATTACTCCTCCAAGGAGTGGCACGCACCTACACAGCACGAGGATGCGGGCGCGCACCTGGTCGAGAGCAGGATCCGCTCCTACCCTTAGACCAGTTACCCTGCCCGTGCAACCAACCGCTACGCACCAGCGGCTTGGATCACCCCTGCGCCGACAAGCATCCGCGCAGGTGAAAGCCCTTTTCCATGGAAGAGCTCACGATCTGGTCACTCCACGCCTCCGGAGCGTAGCGAAGGCGGGTCAATCGCAGCCTGGTCCGCCCGCGTGCCCGGCACCGATGTCCGGTATCCTGGACCGCGGAGGATTCGCCTAGTGGCCTAGGGCGCACGCTTGGAAAGCGTGTTGGGGGCAACCCCTCACGGGTTCAAATCCCGTATCCTCCGCTCAGTGGCGCCGCCCCGGTTCCGTGTATCGGGTCGGCGCCGCATGTGTATGCGCCTTCTCGTATGTTCATGCCTTCTCATCGGGATGCGGCGCCCGGCGAAGGCGGGCAGCGCTCAGCGCCGCCGCCGCCGGACCCCGAACAGCGAGCGGGTGATCTCCCGGCCGATGACGGTGGCGGCCGACCGGGTGAATGAGCGGAACGCGCTGGACTCCAGCACCCGCTCGGCCATGCCGGATTCGGGCTCCGGTTCCCGGTCCCGGCGCCGGGCGGGCTTGTCGTCGGAGTAGTCCGGGCTGCGCTGCTCCTGGTCCCGGTACTGGGCGGCCAACTCGTCGAGCTGCCGGTCCTTCTCGGCTTTCTCTTGCCCGTCGATTCTCTCTTGCCCGTCGATTTCTTCCGGTTGCTGGACGCGTGCGGCCAGCTTCTCGTATGCGCTCTCCCGGTCCACCACTTCCCCGTACTTGCCGGCCAGGGGCGATGCGTCGACCGTGGCTTGCAGGTCCGCCTCGGGGATCGGTGCCATCAGCGACAACGGCGCCCGCAACCGAGTCCAAGCCACCGGCGTCGGGGCTCCCTTTTCGGACAACACGGTGACCACCGCCTCGCCCGTGCCCAGCTGGGTGAGCACCTCGGTGAGGTCATAGCCGGAGTCCGGGTAGGTCTTGGCCGTCTCCCGCAGCGCCTTCGCATCTTCGGGAGTGAACGCGCGCAACGCATGTTGCACGCGGGAACCCAGCTGAGCCAGGACGTCTCGGGGCACATCGGTGGGCTGCTGGGTGACGAAGAAGACGCCGACACCCTTGGACCGGATCAGCCGCACTGTCTGGGTGATCTGCTCGAGGAACTCCTTGGAGGCGTCCTTGAACAGCAGGTGCGCCTCATCGAAGAAGAAGACCATCTTCGGTTTCTCCGGGTCACCAACCTCGGGCAGCGTCTCGAAGAGCTCCACCAGCAGCCACATCAGGAAGGTGGAGAACAACCGCGGTTCGGTCTGAACCCCAGGCAGTTCCAGGCAAGAGACGATGCCTTTGCCGTCGGGCGTGGTGCGCAGCAGGTCCTGCGGGTCGAACTGCGGTTCGCCGAAGAACACGTCGGCTCCGTCTTCTTCGAAGGCGATCAGCTCGCGCAGCAGCACGTTGGCGGTCGAAGTGCTGATGCCGCCGATGCCCTTCAGGTCTTTCTTGCCGTCTTCGGAGGTGAGGTATTGGATGACCGCTCGCAGGTCCTTCAGGTCGAGCAACGGCAAGCCAGCCTTGTCGGCGAAGTAGAAGACCATGTTCAGACTGGAGGACTGCACGTCCGTCAGGTCGAGGATCTTGCTGAGCAGCACCGGACCGAACTCGGTGATGGTGGCGCGGATCGGCAGCCCGGTCCCCCGCCCGCCCAGGGAGTAGAACTCACACGGCGCCGCCGTCGGTACCCAGTCCTGACCGACCTGTTGTGCGCGTTCGGTGATCCGGTCGTCGGCTTCACCAGGAGCGGCCAATCCCGACAAATCACCCTTCACGTCGGCGAGGAACACCGGAACACCCTGCGCAGAAAGCTGTTCGGCCAGCACCTGCAACGTCTTCGTCTTACCGGTTCCGGTGGCCCCGGCGATGAGACCGTGCCGGTTCAGCACCCGCAACGGGATTCGCACCCCGGCCTGCGGCTGCGCTTGCTCATCGTGCAGGAGCGCTCCGAGTTCGAGAGCCGGCCCGTCGGTCCGGTACCCCTCCTGGACCTCGGCCACCAGGTCGTTGTTGCTGTCCGCCATCGCCGGTTCATCTCCGTCCTGTCCGCTTCACACTCATCGTCACGACCATGTCACAGCCTGGCCACGCAATCCGCAACGGCAGGGTACCTACCGCTGACGGCTCCTACCATGGAAGCAGGGGTTCACAGCGCGCCACGGTTCATGGCGTGCCACAACTGAAGGGGCTCGGGGTGAGCGACGTCAGCAGCAAGACCATCCAGCGCGGCGGCGCAGAACCCAAGGGTATTCCCGAATCCGATGCGGTCAGCCGAAACCTCAGCTTCGCCAACTTGTCCTCGCGCGACGGGCAACTCCAGACGCGGGCGGATCCACACGAACAGGCCCGCCGGGACCGGCATCGTCGGCAGTCGGTGTCTTTCTCGGTGATCTTCCTGGTGGTCATGCTGGTCGGCCTCATCGCGCTCGGGCAGGCGGTCGGCTGGTGGAGCTTCGCCGGCGGCAACCCCCACGCCGAGCCGAATCCGTGCCCCACCCGGCATGTGCAGGCCCCGGAACTGGTACGTATGCAGATACTCAACTCCAGCGACCGTACCGGGCTGGCGGCCCAGACGGCGACCAAGCTGCGCCAGCGCGGCTACCGGGTGACGTCCACCGGCAATTCCAGCACGCAACTTGCCGCCGGGGTGCCGGCCCTGATCTTGTTCGGCCCCCGCGGCATCGAGGAGGCTCGCGCGGTTGCCGCGCAGATCGACGGTGCCCGCACCCAGGACGACGGCCGGGACGACGAGTCGGTCGACCTGATCCTGGGCGAGGCGTTCCGCGACATCCGCACCAGAGACAAGGCGGCACCGGACCTGGCGCGCAACAAGCAACTGCCGGAGGGCTGCGAGGCATACCGGGTCAGTTGAGCCCCGGCCGCCCGGCCCAGGCCGGCTACCTACCGGGCCGAGGACACGCGTACACCGGTAGGCTGCCGCGGTCGTGAGCTGCGGACGCCTTCAGCCCGACAACCGGGCTGGCCGGTGCGCTGCGGTCCCGCGGCGTCGGCCGGGTGAGTGTCGTCGCCGCCGACCACGACACCCTGGCCACGGTCGGCGCGGGTGCACGCGCGGCCGGGTCCAGCGTCGAGGAGGTGGCGTTGGGCGACAGCGCCGGCGCCGCGCCGGACGAGCAGGCAACGCTGGACCAGCAGGCCCGTCCCGGCGACGACTTCGACGATCTGATCGATGCGGCGCCCGACATCGGACCGGTGGATTCGGACGACATCTGGGCGTTGCGTGCCGACCCGGATTCTGTGCGCGACAGCGGCTCTGCCGAGGACGCGTCCAGGCATTCCGCAGACGAGAAGATCGCCGGCTGGATCGAGAAGAAGGCCGGGGGCGGCTGAGGCGCACTCCGCATGAGCGGTGAGCCGGATCCCGGGACGTCCTGGGGCGCCCCCGCCGGTCACCGTCACCCCGTTGGCCCCGGCGATCGCCTCGCCGGTGGAATTGTCCACCTGACGGCGCGTCGTCGCTCAGTTGTCGCTGTCGCTCAGTTCTCCTGAGTCAGCTCCACCGGCGGGGCGTCGGGCAGGTCCGACTTCTTGGAGCCGGTGAAGGTGAGTTTGCGTTGCATCTCCTCGCCCTCCACATCGACCAGCACGATCTCGCCGGCCTTGAGTTCGCCGTACAGGATCTTCTCGCTCAACGTGTCCTCGATGTCGCGCTGGATGGTGCGCCGCAGCGGCCGGGCACCCAACACCGGGTCGTAGCCCTTTTCGGCCAGCAGCTGTTTGGAAGCCTGCGTGAGCTCGATGCCCATGTCCTTGTCCTTGAGCCGCTCGTCCAGCCGGGCGATCATCAGGTCGACGATCTGCACGATCTCGTCCTGGGACAGCTGCGGGAACACCACGACGTCGTCGACCCGGTTGAGGAACTCCGGGCGGAAGTGCTGCTTCAGCTCGTCGTTGACCTTCTGTTTCATCCGCTCGTAGGAGCTGGACAGGTCTCCGGATGCCTGGAAGCCCATCATGACACCCTTGGCGATGTCCTTGGTGCCCAGGTTGGTGGTCATGATGATCACGGTGTTCTTGAAATCGACGCTGCGGCCCTGGGAGTCCGTCAGCCTGCCGTCCTCAAGGATCTGCAACAGCGAGTTGAAGATGTCCGCGTGTGCCTTCTCGACCTCGTCGAACAGCACCACCGAGAACGGCTTGCGCCGCACCTTCTCGGTCAACTGGCCACCTTCCTCGTACCCCACATAGCCGGGAGGCGAACCAAACAACCGGGACACGGTGTGCTTCTCGGAGAACTCCGACATGTCCAGCTGGATCAATGCGTCTTCGTCACCGAACAGGAACTCGGCCAGCGCCTTGGCCAACTCGGTCTTGCCCACACCGGTGGGGCCGGCGAAGATGAACGAACCGCCCGGCCGCTTGGGATCCTTCAACCCGGCCCGGGTACGGCGAATCGCTTGTGAAAGTGCGTGGATGGCGTCGTGCTGGCCGACGATCCGCTTGTGCAACTCGTCTTCCATGCGCAGCAGCCGGGAGGATTCCTCCTCGGTCAGCTTCACGATGGGGATACCGGTGGAGGCGGCCAGCACCTCGGCGATGAGCTCGTCGTCGACCTCCGCGACGACGTCCATGTCACCGGCCTTCCACTCGGTCTCCCGCTCGGCCTTCTCGGCCAGCAGCTTCTTCTCGGTGTCGCGCAGCGCCGCCGCCTTCTCGAAGTCCTGTGCATCGATGGCCGATTCCTTCTCCCGGCGCACGTCGGAGATCTGCTCGTCGAACTTGCGCAGGTCCGGTGGCGCTGTCATCCGGCGGATCCGCAACCGGGCACCGGCCTCGTCGATCAGGTCGATCGCCTTGTCGGGCAGGTACCGGTCGTTGACGTAGCGGTCGGCCAGCGTGGCCGCGGACACCAGCGCTTCATCAGTGATGGACACCCGGTGATGCGCTTCGTACCGGTCGCGCAGCCCCTTGAGGATTTCGATGGTGTGCGCAAGCGTCGGCTCGGCCACCTGGATCGGCTGGAAGCGGCGCTCCAGCGCCGGGTCCTTCTCGATGTACTTGCGGTACTCGTCCAGCGTGGTCGCGCCGATCGTCTGCAGTTCGCCGCGGGCCAGCATCGGCTTGAGGATGGATGCGGCGTCGATCGCGCCTTCGGCCGCTCCGGCGCCGACCAGGGTGTGGATCTCGTCGATGAACAGGATGATGTCCCCGCGGGTGCGGATCTCCTTGAGCACCTTCTTCAAGCGTTCCTCGAAATCGCCGCGGTAGCGTGAGCCGGCCACCAGGGCCCCGAGGTCGAGGGTGTAGATCTGCTTGTCCTTCAGCGTCTCGGGCACGTCGCCCTTGACCACGTTCTGGGCCAGGCCCTCCACGACCGCGGTCTTGCCGACGCCGGGCTCGCCGATGAGAATCGGGTTGTTCTTGGTGCGCCGGGACAGCACCTGCATGACCCGCTCGATCTCCTGGACCCGCCCGATGACCGGGTCCAGCTTGGACTCCCGCGCCGCCTGGGTGAGGTTGCGGCCGAACTGGTCCAACACCAGCGAACCGGAGGGGGTCCCCTCGGTCGGGCCGCCCGTGGTGGCAGGCTCCTTGCCCTGATACCCCGACAACAGCTGCAACACCTGCTGGCGTACCCGGTTGAGGTCGGCGCCGAGCTTCACCAGCACGTTGGCGGCAACGCCTTCCCCCTCGCGGATCAGGCCGAGCAGGATGTGCTCGGTACCGATGTAGTTGTGGCCGAGCTGGAGGGCCTCGCGCAGGGAGAGTTCCAGGACTTTCTTGGCCCGCGGGGTGAATGGGATATGGCCGGAGGGAGCTTGCTGACCCTGACCGATGATCTCCTGTACCTGTTCACGCACCGAGTCCAGAGAGATTCCGAGCGACTCCAGTGCTTTGGCCGCGACCCCTTCTCCCTCGTGGATGAGTCCTAGCAGGATGTGCTCGGTACCGATGTAGTTGTGGTTGAGCATCCTGGCCTCTTCCTGAGCCAGAACGACGACGCGTCGTGCGCGGTCGGTGAACCTCTCGAACATGAACTCTCCTCACCAACGGTCGGGACGCGGGCATACGCCGATACACATCGCTGTGACGATCCCATCGATGCTAACGTGCCTGATCGGCCAAACCTTCGCGATCAGGATGAAACGGCCAGCATGACGGCCAGTTTTTCCTCACGGCGAACGCCCGTAGCCAAAGTGGCCGCCTTGACGGTGACAACACCGGCCGGTTCGGCAGGTGGTCCACAGCGCCGTTCGCTGCTGGCGATATTGACCGGTGCGCCGGTACCGCACCGGCATACTCCCGGCCCGCACCGAACAAGACGGTGCGGGCCGGGAGTGCGTTGAGAGCGTCAGGCCAGGCCGTGGGCCTCGTTGTAAGCGCTGATGATCGTGGAGGCGATACGGCCGCGATCGCTTACCTCGTACCCGGCGTCGCGAGCCCAGGCGCGGATGGCACCGGTGTCATGCACCTGATCGACGGCCCCGCGATTGGTGCGGGCACGGCCCCGACGCACGCGACCTCCCACCCGGCGGGCGTGGCCGACCCAGGGCGACAAGCCTTCACGAAGTTCCGCCGCATTGTCCTCATTGAGGTCGATTTCGTAGGAAACACCGTCCAGGGCGAACGCAACGGTCTCGACTGCCTCGCCGCCGTCCACATCGTCCACGAGCAGCAACTGAACCTTTTGAGCCACGAGTTGTCTCTCCATATTTCAGGGTGATTGGCGTCTCGACAATCACAAGTTCCAGGATGCCACCTGAGCACCGGTGGCTGTTCCTTATTCTGTACCTTTTGGTGTCGTACGTCAAAGCTCTCGGCGTTCATCGTCGATGTTGACTGAATCGTTACTCCGACCGGACGACGCTGAGCCCCGTTCGGAGTCTTCCGGGGCGGTCACATTCTGCGCCGCTTCATACCGGGCGGCCGCAGCCCGTTCGCCACGATCGGCCCGAATCATGGCGCGCACGACGAACCAAAACAGAAGGCCGACTCCGATCGAAGGGATCAGCGCGGCAAGTGCATCAGTCATCTTGGTCACCCAACTGCGATATCGCGGCGCGCTCAGCGAGGACGCACCAGCGGAAACAGGATCGTCTCCCGGATTCCCAATCCGGTCAACGTCATCAGAAGCCGGTCAATTCCCATGCCTACCCCACCGGCCGGTGGCATGCCGTACTCCATGGCACGCAGGAAGTCTTCGTCCACCACGGCCGGAGCTTCCTCGTCTCCGGAGGCTGCTAGCCGAGCTTGTTCGACAAGTCGTTGCCGTTGCACCACCGGATCGTTCAACTCCGAGTACCCCGTGGCGAGTTCCAGGCCACGGACATACAGATCCCACTTCTCCACTACACCGGGGACGCTTCGGTGCGCCTTCACCAGGGGGGAGGTATCGACCGGGAAATCGACGACGAACGTCGGGGCATGCAAGCTCGGCTGCACGGTCGCTTCCCACATCTCCTCGACCAGTTTGCCTGACGTGGCTCGTGCCTGATCAACGTCAAGCCCAAAGCTACCGGCCAAATCGGACAAGTCTTGGGTTGGCGTTTCCGGTGTTATCTCTTCACCGACCGCTTCGGACAGTGACTCGTACAACGCGATCCGCGGCCATTGCCCGCCCACGTCGCACTCTGAACCATCGGCGAGGGTGACGGTCGTCGAGCCGGTCAGCGCAATGGCAGCGTTCTGTACGATCGCCCGGGTGAGTTCCGCGACGTCGTTGTAGTCCGCGTAGGCCTGATAGAACTCCAGCATCGCGAACTCTGGAGAGTGGGTGGAATCCACACCTTCGTTGCGGAAGTTCCGGTTGATCTCGAAGACCCGTTCCACTCCTCCGACCAGTGCGCGCTTGAGGAACAGCTCGGGGGCAATGCGGAGGAACAAGTCGATCCCCAGCGCATTGGACCGCGTCGTGAAGGGACGCGCGGTAGCGCCCCCGTGCAACGTCTGCAGCATCGGGGTCTCCACCTCGATAAAGTCATGCTCGTGCAGCGTCGCCCGCACGCTGGACACCACGGCCGCCCGCGTCCG
Organism: Micrococcales bacterium; assembly: GCA_002748415.1. GTDB lineage: Bacteria > Actinomycetota > Actinomycetes > Actinomycetales > CAWJMD01. Next base: position 32,905 of record PDSI01000177.1, read on the forward strand.
GACCATGTCCCGGGCGGCCGGGCGAACGATCAAGTCGGCGTAGCGTTGCCGCACCCGGGCTTCCTCGCTGAGATCGCGATGCAGCACCGGCAGGGGCCGCAATGCCTTGGCCGCCAGCTGCCAGCTGCCGGCCAGCACACTCAACTCACCGCGTTTCGAACTGATGACGCGCCCGGTGACGGAGATGAAGTCACCCAGGTCGACATCGTCCTTGAACTCGGCCAGCGCCTTCTCGCCGACCTCGGCAAGGCTCAACATGACCTGCAGCCGGGTTCCGTCGCCGTCCTGCAACGTGGCGAAACACAGCTTGCCGGCAACCCGGATGAACACGACACGGCCGGCAACCGAAACGACGTCCTGGGTCTCCTGCCCTGCGGTCAAGTGTTCGTAATCGACGCGGACCTGAGCCAGCCCATGGTCCCGCGGGACGCTGATGGGGTACGGAACCCGCTGCGGCGCAGCGTCCAGCAATCGGTCCCGCTTGGCTTTGCGGATCCGCATTTGTTCAGTGAGACCGGCGTCACCGGTCATGGCCTGGTCGGTGGGGGTTTCCTGAGCGGTGTTGTCGGGGGTGTTGCGCACCGGTCAAGGTTACTCGGCGGGGCTGGCGCGGCTATCCGGCCAGCACATTCAGCAGTTGCTGCGCCTGCTCGACGCTGAGCTGCCCGCTGTCGACGGCCCGTTCGGCCACGGAACGGGCAAGGGCCAGGTAGCTGGCGAGAATCTCCTGTGACCCGCTGCGCCGCGCATCGGCGGACAACTCGGCCAGATGTTGCTCGACCACACTCGCGTCGCCCCGGCTGACCGGACCGGAAAGAGCTGAATGGCCTCGGTCCAGCGCATCCTCGACGACGAACCGCATGAGCGGGCCCACAGCGGCATGCGGATGAGCGATGCCGACCCGGCCGAGCAGCTCCTGCACTTGGCAGACAAGCGCCACCACGTGGTCGGTGCCGTGGCTGACGGCCGCATGCAGCAGCGGTCGCTGGGCGTCGGCCACCTCGACCGGCTCCCCACCCATCTCCACCACCAGAGCTTGGGCGATCGGGAGCACGGGTGCGGGGGCCGTGACGGCGACGACGCTTTCGGCCAGCCGGGGGAGGTCCAGGCTGTAGCCGGTGAAGGTCATGAAGGGGGTGAGCACGATGGGGATGGCGCCGAGCCGCATCGCCGGGTCCAGCAGTCCCAGCCCGTGAACCCGGCTGGTGTGCACCACGAGTTGCCCGGGCTGCCAGGCCTTGATGCGGGCCAGTCCGTCCACCAGACCGGGCGCTTGGGCGTCCGGCACTGCCAGCAGCACGAGTTCGGCGCGCTCGACCACCTCGGGCACCGGCAACACCGGCACGGCGGGCAACATGGCGCCGGCCCGTTCTCGGCTCGCCTGTGAGACCGCATTGACACCGACGACGCTGTGCCCGGCCGCTCGCAGAGCACTGCCGAGCACGGATCCGACCCGGCCCGCGGACACCACACCGACACCGATGCGGCCAGGTCGCTGGGTGGGGTCACCGAGATCCGAGGCGGGCACGCGCACAGTCACACCGTAGAACACTCTGCGGTTCCCGATCTGTGGCGAGAAAGCCCGCACCGCACCGGCGGGGCTACTGCGAGTCCGTCATCCACCGCACCGGCCCGGCGACGGCCCTGGCCTGCCGCGACCGGACTTCCTCGGTTGACATGAGCCAGGCCGCGTCCGCCACGCTCAGGTGCTCGACCCTGGGATTGGCCGGGCCCGGGGTGGAGTGCACCGCGACCGACGCGAGCCGCAACAGCCGCTGCAGCGGCCCCTGGGAAAGCCCCAGTGACTGCACCTTTGCGTGCGGTACCAGGATCAGCCGCCGGGTCAAGCGCCCCGCACGAGCCAGCAAGACCGTATCGGTGAGACAGAAACCGTTGCGCCGCCACGAGATCAGGTCAAGCCATCTACTGCGCGCCGGCGCCGGGGTATACCCGCCGTCGTGGCCGGTGCCGACCAGCCCGGCCGAGAAGACCTCCATCGGATTCGGCGTCCCCAGGTCGGCGACGATGAGCGCAACGATCTGCGACGCTTCGTCCTGGGTAACCACCGGAGCCAGGATGTTGCCGCCTTCATTCGGTTTGAGGAGCCCGTAGCCGGCAACGTTGATCCGTATCTGCCACCATCCCGGCCATCGCCACAACACAGGCTGGTGAATCTGCAACGCCTGAACCCGGCCCGGCGGCACGGTCTGCTTGCGCCGGTCCAGCAACCCGTAGCCGAGCCGGACCCCGTCCTGGGATGCGGCGACCTCGAATCCGTACCGGCCGGCGAACCCGGCCCAGGTGGCGCCGATGGCGCCGAGCAGCATCGGCAGGACGATGGGCACGCCCGCCGGCATGTCCATCACCAGCAAGGCCAGCGCCAGCAGGGCCGCGGCGATGACGATACTCACCGGGCCCGTACCGAGCAGCACCGACTTGACCAGCCGGTCCGTCTCCAGCCGGTACACCAGGTGCTGGGGCGCTTCGGGAGCACCTTGGTCCTCGTCGTAGGACAGCCCGGCGGCACGGGCAAGGAGTGTGCGACGCACCTGTTGGGCATCGGCGTTGGCCAGATAGGACAGTTCGATGTCCGCTCCGGTCCCGCCGGCCACCTCGATCTTGACCTCGCTCAGCCCGAAAACCCGCGCCAGCAGAGGTTGATTGATGTCGACGGCCTGCAACCGGTCCAGCCGGGCCCGGCGCTGCTGGCGGAACAGCACCCCCGACTGCATCTGAACGGTGTCGCCCTGCAGCCGGTACTTGGTCATCCGCCAGGACAACACCGCCCACACGGTACCCAGCGCCAGCATCCCGGCAAACACCGCGATCTGGATCAGGAAAGCTTCGAAAAACTGGCCCGGGAACCTCGGCTGATCAACGTAGCCGGGATCGAACCGGTGGGAAACGAAGTCGTCGAATCGCGTCTGGGTCATGAACAGCACGAAAGCGACGATGATTTTCCATGACTTCAGGGCAGGCGTGATCATGTGCATCCGGCGCCAGCCGTGTTCGTCGGCCCGGCCCGGCAACTGGAGTTCAGCAGCCGGCACCGGCCCGTCAGCCGGCAAGCCTGAGCTAGCGTCCGCAGCGGGCTGGGCTGCCGGCGGGCCCGGCACGCCGGCCTGGTGACCGGGCCGCTGACCCGCGGGCGAATACGGTTGCGGCGAAGCAGGGATCTGCGGCTCGTCGGTCATGACCGCCCGCTGCCTAGAGCCCCGCCAGTGAGGCTTCGCCGCGACTGGCCAACCGATCTCTCAACCGGGCCGCTTCAGCCGGATCGAGCCCGGGAATGGTGGCATCGGTGAAGGCCGCTGCGGTATGCAACTCAACCGTGGCGACCCTGAAGGCCCGTGCCAACGGTCCTGCGGTAACGTCGACGTACTGCATCCTTCCGTACGGCACCACCACCATGCTGCGGAACATGATGCCGCGGCGGATGAGCAGATCGTCCTCCCGCTCCGCGTAGCCGATGGCACGCACCCGGCGCCGCGCCAGCCAGGCGAGCCAGATGTGCACGACGACCGTCACGCCCAACGCGGCCCAGGCGGCCCAGTGCTGGACGAATAGCGCGAGCACCAGCAGCGGTACAGCGACCACAACGAAAGCCATGGCCAGTTCCACATAGCGTTTGGTGATCAGTCGATGGCTGACCCGAGCCCACCGAACGCCTTCCGGGTCGAACGGTGAGACGGCTTCTGCCGGGACTTCACTCACCTTTCGATTCTTTCATGTCAGTCGTTGTTCACCGGGTATTCCGCCTGCATGTGATCCGCCGGTGCAGGCGAGACGGGGGTCTGCGGCCCCGAGCCGGCGAGCAGCTGGGCAGCGCGGGCCTCGTCCGGCATGATCAGCCATAGCAGTGGGTAGATCAGGATCTGGCTGCCGGGCAGCACGATCATGCTGATGACGAAGACCAGCCGCATAGCGTTGGCGTCGACGTGCAGCGCGTTGGCGGCACCGCCGCACACACCGGCCAACCAGCGGTTGTTCTCGCTGCGGGTCAGGCCTTGACGGGCAAGGGTTCTGTGCAGGGAATCGAACACGGCAACTCCTTCATCCGGGGGTCGTTTGCTGTCACTACCAGTGTCCGGCAAGTGGGCCGCCGCGGGTATCCGGAGCACCCCTGATTCGACCCGGACCCGGCCCCGATATGGACCGGGCGCCGGTGGCGGGCGACCAACCGCCGGGGAGGACGCATCCCACCAGAAGCGCAGTCACGCTGTGTCAGCAAGATCGTGGCTGATCCCGTCAGCCGCCAGGATGGGGACGCTTTCGATACCCATGGAGGTATCGAAAGCGTCCCCATACTACTGGTGGGCCTTGGTTCCACCGGCAACCCTGACCCACCGTGACAGCAAGGCCTCGACATCTGCCCGCTTTCGCCGATTCAGCCTCGTGGTTCGTTGCCGCCCGGGCACCTTCGTCAGCCTGCCGGGTCACCGGTGTCCGGGATTCCCGACTGCCGGACGGCGCGTGCGGTCAGGCTGGAACAGCGTCACCGCCGGGATCCTGGTCGGAATCCTCGTCGTCCTCGCTCAGCCGGCACCACCGCTCGGCCACCAACCCGGCAATGATGACGACCACTGCGACCAGGACGCCGCCCCCGAGTTCCAGTGCGGCCGAACGCCTGCTGGCGATGCCGAGATCAGGCAGTAGCAGCAGTGCTTGCCCGGCGTACCAGCCGGCCAGCCCGGCGCCGCTGTGGCTGGCGGCTTTGGCCAGCACCGCCGCCCTCGCGGCCCGCAGCGGACTGAACGACTTCGACCGCACTCCCTTCTGCCATTGCCGGACCGGCCAGGCGGCGACCAGCACCGCGACAGCGATACCGAGCAGCAACAGGATCGAGGTCAGCGGCACCGGCATCGGCGACCCGCCACTGGAGTTCCAGATCCGTGCTCCCGACCAGCCGAGCACGACACCGGCGCCGAACAACGCGGCCAGCCACGAGTAACTGGTCGGCTTCATCGTTGCTCCTGCCCGGTGAGTGAGGTGTGTCGCGCGAGGGGCTATTCTGCCGCAACCCAATCCGGATCGCCCTGCCAGACCCGGACGCCACCACGGTCCGGCGCGAGTTCGCGAAGTTCGGCCACCGGCCGGCCCGCCAGCGTGGCGTCCGGTGCGGCCAATGACCAGGGAACCAGGACGAACGCTCGCTCACCGGCCCGCGGATGCGGCAGCTGCAGTCTCGGGTGGTCTTGGCGGCGGTTGCCGACATCGATGATGTCGATGTCCAGGGTGCGCGGCCCCCACCGTTCCCGTCGTTGCCGGCCGGCCGCGGACTCGATGCGCTGGCAGGCCGGCAACAGCCGCCACGGCGACAACTCACACTCGCCGAGCACCACGGCATTCAAGTAGTCGCCCTGCGGCGGACCGCCGACGGGCTCGGTCTCGACCAGCGGTGAAACTGCGGTCAGGCGGAGCCCGGGAAGCGCACCCAGCTGCCGGACCGCGAACCTGAGGTTCTCGAGGCGATCACCCACATTCGAGCCGAGCGCCAGCACCACCGGGAGCACCGCGCGGCGGTGCACGCAGACGGTGACGTCGCCGAACGGAACCGCGATCGGTGCCTGCGGTTTGTGTACCCGGACCCACACACCCTCGACCGCGGCCGCTGGGCTGTCCGCGGCGACAGCCAGGGCCGCCTTCGCAATTCGATCGGCCAGCGTTTCGATCAGGTTCACCGGTGGCCCGGTCATGACATCGTGTGCGGCCTGGGCTACCCGCGCATAGTCGACGGTGGCCTCGAGGTCGTCGGCGGCCGCGGCTTCACGGGTGTTCACACCGAAGCGGATATCGACGAGGAACTCTTGCCCGGTCGCCCGTTCGTGCTCCAACAGGCCGTGAAAACCGGTGGCTCGCAGCCCGGTCAACTCGATGCAGTCCTGGCGGGTCATCCTCCGGCACCGGTCCACGCGGCAGCCACCCGCACCGCGGCCACGTTGGGCCTGACCTGGTGCACCCGCACTGCCCAGACACCGGCAGCCGCGGCAAGCGCGGATACGGCCACGGTTGCGTCCTCCCGGTCGGCCACCTGAGCCAGAAAGCGTTTACGGCTGGCCCCCACCAGCAACGGAAAGCCGAGTTCGGCCAGGACGCCCAGGTGCCGCAGCAGGTGCCAATTGTGGTGCGGGCGTTTGGCGAATCCCAATCCAGGGTCGAGGATGAGCCGGTCCGGTCGGATCCCCGCGCCCAGCAGATGGTCCACCCGTTGGGACAGCTCGTCACGCACCTGGGCCACGACGTCGTCGTAGCTGGCCAGGCCTTCCATGACGGCAGCGTGGCCACGCCAGTGCATCGCCACATAGCTTGCGCCCAGATCAGCTGCGACACAAGCCATGTCGGGATCTGCTTGGCCGGCGGACACATCGTTGATGATGGCGGCGCCAGCCCGCACGGCTTTCTCGGCGACCTCGGAGCGCATCGTGTCAACGCTGACCCTCACTCCGTCCGCGGCCAGTTCCCGGATCACCGGGATCACCCGGCGTAGTTCCTCGTCCTTGTCGACCCTGACCGCACCGGGCCGGGTCGACTCGCCGCCCACGTCCAGCAGATCGGCGCCGTCGGCCAGCAACTGCCGGCCGTGGGCCACCGCGGCGTCGGTGTCGAAGAACCGGCCGCCGTCGCTGAAGGAATCCGGGGTGACGTTGACCACGCCCATGACCAGGCACCGAGTGGCGCGACTGCCGGGAACCACCCTGCCTTCGTCCAGCTCCGCGTCAGTGACCATGGATCAGGCTCAATGCCTCGGCTCGGGTGGCCGCGCTGCGGCGCAACACGCCGCGCATGGCGGAAGTGACGGTGCGGGATCCTGGTTTGCGGGCACCCCGCATGGACATGCACAGGTGTTCGCAGTCCACCACGACGATGACGCCACGCGGATGCAGTAACTCGTCCAGCGAATCGGCGACCTGACTGGTCAACCGCTCCTGCACCTGCGGGCGGCGCGCATACACATCGACCAGCCGGGCCAGCTTGCTCAACCCGGTGATGCGGCCGTCCTTACCAGGCAGGTAGCCGACATGAGCGACGCCGTGGAAAGGCACCAGGTGGTGCTCACACACCGAGTACACCTCGATGTCCTTGACCAGGATCAGTTCGTCGTGGCCGAGGTCGAACGATGTGGTCAGCGCGTCTTCCGCGGTCTGTCCCATGCCGCCGAACATCTCCGCGTAGGCACGGGCTACCCGCTCCGGAGTCTCCCGCAGGCCCTCCCGGTCCGGGTCTTCGCCGATGGCGGTCAGGATCTCCCGGACGGCGGCGACGATGCGGGGCTGGTCGACCGCGGAGCCGGAAAGGCTGCCGCCATCCCGGCGCGCCGGGGCTGAACGTTTTTCGGGCATCGGCTACGAGGGGTCCGGCGGGGTGACGCCGGGCTGGCCGGTCTCCCCCGCGGCGGCTGCCTGATCTTGCGGCTGGACGATCCGGCTGCCGTTGCGAATGCCGGTGCCGTTGACCGGGAAGGACACCGGCGGGATGTCGGAGACGTGCCGGTCGGCCGAGGACAGCCACACCGGCCGCAGCTCCCGCTTTTGCACCGGCTCGAAGATGTGCGCCAGCTGGTCGGCGTTGAGTGTCTCGTGTTCCAGCAGGCTGAGAACCAGGTCGTCCAGGACACGGCGGTACTGCATGAGCACCTCCCAGGCCTCCTGGTTGGCGTTGTCCAGCAGTTTGCGCACCTCGGAGTCGACCACCTGCGCCAACCCCTCTGAGTAGTCGCGTTCGTGCCCGAAATCTCGGCCCAGGAACGGTTCGGACCCGGACTCTCCCAGCTTGACCGCACCGACCCGCTCGCTCATGCCGAACTGGGTCACCATCTTGCGGGCCAGCCCGGTGGCCTTCTCGATGTCGTTGGCGGCACCCGTGGTGGGGTCGTGGAAGACCATTTCCTCGGCGACTCGTCCGCCCAGGCTGTAGGCGAGTTGGTCCAGCAGCTCGTTGCGGGTGTGACCGTACTTGTCGTTCTCCGGGGCCACCATCGTGTACCCGAGGGCCCGACCCCGCGGCAGGACGGTCACCTTGGTCACCGGGTCCAGGTGCCGCATAGCTGCGGCGACCAGCGCGTGCCCGCCCTCGTGGTAGGCGGTGACCTTCTTTTCGTGCTCGTTCATGATCCGGGTGCGCTTCTGCGGCCCGGCGACCACCCGGTCGATCGCCTCGTCCAGCGCGGCATTGTCGATGACGCGCGCGTCCGCGCGGGCGGTGAGCAGGGCTGCCTCGTTCAGCACGTTGGCCAGGTCGGCGCCGGACATGCCGGGTGTGCGCTTGGCCACTGCTTTGAGATCCACGTCGGGGGCCAGCGGCTTGCCCTTGCCGTGCACCTGCAGGATGTGCAGCCTGCCGTTCATGTCCGGCGGCTCTACCGCGATCTGCCGGTCGAACCGGCCGGGGCGTAGCAAGGCCGGGTCGAGGATGTCCGGCCGGTTGGTGGCGGCGATGAGGATCACGTTGGTCTTGACGTCGAACCCATCCATCTCGACCAGCATCTGGTTGAGGGTCTGCTCCCGCTCGTCGTGTCCACCGCCCATGCCGGCGCCGCGATGGCGGCCGACAGCGTCGATCTCGTCGACGAAGATGATGGCCGGGGCGTTGTTCTTGGCTTGCTCGAACAGATCGCGTACCCGGGAGGCGCCGACACCTACGAACATCTCCACGAAGTCCGAACCGGAGATGGTGTAGAACGGCACCCCAGCCTCGCCGGCCACCGCCCTGGCCAGCAGCGTCTTGCCGGTACCCGGCGGGCCGTACAACAGCACGCCCTTGGGTATCTTGGCCCCGACAGCCTGGAACTTCGCGGGATCGGACAGGAACTCCTTGAGTTCGGTGAGTTCTTCCACAGCCTCATCGGCGCCGGCTACGTCGGCGAAGGTGACCTTGGGCGATTCCTTGCTGACCAGTTTGGCCCTGGACTTGCCGAAGCTCATCAACCTGGACCCGCCGCCCTGCATCTGGCTGAGGAAGAACCACAGCACGGCCAGGATGATCAGTAGTGGGATCAGCCCCATCAACAGCGAGACCAGCCACGATTCCTGCGGCACCTCGTCGTTGTACGGTTCTTCCAACTTGGCTTCGTCGACCGCGTGCACGATCGACTTGCCGCGCTGCTCGACGTAGAAGAACTGCACTTTCTTGCCCAGGTTATCCCCGTCGATGGTGAGGTCGTCACGCAAGGTCAGGTCTACCCGTTGCTCGCGGTCGATGATGACCGCCTGGGCTGCTTTATCGCCCTTCAGCAGCTTCAAGCCCTGTTCTGTGTCGATCCGCTTGAATCCTTCGCCGGCGGCGAATTGGCTGATGCCGAGCAGAACGAGCAAGAGGGCGGGGATCAGGAAGATCCCTGGGCCCCGAAAAACGCGCCTCACGTTACCTGTTCGCGGGGGTCACGCGGACCCTCGCTCCTCCTTCGTCGTGGGGACTGACCCGCGCGGCACGGCACGGGTAGGTCGATGTCACCTGCCTAACACTCAACGGTACGACGAAGGCGGGTGTTCCGGCCAATATCGCCCGCAACCGTACCGTGCATTTGCCGGATCAGCGACACACATGCTGAGCCAGCGTGCCTACGAACCGTAGATTGCGGTACTTCTCGGCGTAGTCCAGCCCGTAGCCGATGACGAACTCGTCCGGGATGTCGAACCCCACGTACTTC
>PDSI01000055.1 GCA_002748415.1 Micrococcales bacterium
CTTTCGCAACCGGCCACCCAACCGGGAACGGCCGAGATGGAAACCCGCTTGTTACTCCCCCGCCACCGCGTGCCGCATGCCCGCGGTCAGCCGTTGTGCCCACGGGTGGCCTGCCAGGTCCTCTACCAGGACCGGCTGTCCGTCGTTGTCGGTCAACGGCATTCGCCAGTTCGGGTACTCGGTGTCGGTCCCCGGCTGGTTCTGGGTGCGGGCATCGCCGACCAGGTCGGTCACCGAGACCCCCAGCAGCGCGCACGGCGACAACGCCAGGTACCGGTGCAGCGCCACCAGCGTGTCCGCCACGTCCGCATCCGCACTGAGCAGACCGCGGTCACGCAGCAACCGTAGGAACGACTCTCGTTCCGCAGCAGCGAATTCGTGCTCTCGCTCCAACGACTCGGTCAGCAGACCCAGTTCGTGCCGCAGGTCGACGTGTTTGCCACTCAGATACCCGGCCGTGGGCGGCAAGTCATGCGTGCCGACCGTGGCCATGCACAGGTGCCGGTAGTGCTCCGGCGGCCGGGGAACCCCGTCCTGCACCTCGAACCACATGATGGAAGTGCCCAGAACGCCACGTTCACCGAGATACTCGCGCACGAAAGGCTCCACCACACCCAGGTCCTCGCCGACCACGAACGCCCCCGCGCGGTGCGCCTCCAAGAGCAAGATCGACACCATCGCCTCGTAGTCGTAGCGAACGTAGGCTCCGTCGACCGGTGAACGATCCAGCGGAATACACCACAGCCGGAACAGGCCCATCACGTGGTCGATCCGCAACCCACCGGCATGCCGCAACACCGTGCGCAGCATGTCCCGGTACGGCTCGTACTCCACGTGTGCCAACCGGTCCGGACGCCACGGCGGTTGGGACCAGTTCTGCCCCATCTGATTGAACGCGTCCGGTGGGGCACCGACGGTCACGCCGTGTGCCAACGCGTCTCCGACCGTCCACACCTCAGCCCCGCACGGGTGCACACCGACGGCAAGATCGGTAATGACACCGACACGCATACCCGCCTCGGTCGCCGACTGTTGCGCGGCCGCCAACTGCTCGTCGGCCACCCACTGCAGCCAGGCGTAGAAGTCCACCCGGTCACGATGCTGCGCGGCGAACTGTGCCGCCTCAAAAGAATCCGCGTCAGTGGCCCAATCAGGCCATTCCTGGCCATCGAAATGCTCGTACAACGCGCACCACAGGGCGAATCGTTGCAACGGCTCCCCCTCCCGGGAGAGGAACTCGGTCAGCGTCGCCTCCCGCTCCGGGCTGCGCCCGGCGGCGAACACGATCGCCAGCGCAGCCAGTTTGGCCGACCAGGTGGCTTGCCGGTCCAACAGGTCGGCGCTGCGGTTGGTGCCCTGCACGGCTCGGAAGAAACCGGTCACCGTGGCGCGCTGATCCGCCGCAAGACCGGCGTATTCAGGGATGTCCTGCACCCGGATGTACAACGGCGACAAATACCGGCGCGACGTCGGCAAGTAGGGCGAGTTCTGCACGGGCGGAACAGGTTCCGGCGCGTGCAACGGATTCACCAGGACGAAGTCGGCACCCTGGCCGGCGCCGTAGGCCGCCAGCGCCCCCAAGTCCGCGTAGTCGCCGAGACCCCATGAATCCTCGGAACGAACCGAATACAACTGAGCCTGCAGCCCCCAGACCTGCCCGGCCACCGCGGCCGGCAACTCGAGGCGATCCGGGGCGACCACCAGCAATGCGTCGGCAACGCCGTCAGTGGTTTCTGCCCGCAGCCGGTGATAGCCCAGCGGAAGGTCCGCAGGCAACTCGAACTGGGCCTCCCCCACCAGAACGCCGTCGACCTCGTGCGGCGCAACGTCGTGACGCACCTGCACGCCCGGCACGGTCTGCCCGGTCTCCAACTGCACCTGGACCGCGACCGGGGAGCCATGCGGCACATGGACGTCGACGTATCCCGGCCGGCCGGCCCGGACCACGGACACCGGCGGCAGCACCTGCCGCCACGGGGCCCGCTCCAGGTCGGTCAAAGCTGCCCGCACCGCATCCGGCGTCTCGGCCGACACCCCCAGGGCCCCCAGCACAGCAACGGCAGTGCCGACGCTGAGCGGCACCTTGTTTCCGTGCCAATCCCAGTATTCGCAGGTCACTCCGTGCCCGTGGGCAAGGCGTTCCAGCTCCGGAATGCTGCCGACCTCAGCCGTTGATTCCAGCAGGCTCTCAGTCACTGCTTCTCCTTTTTCGGACGTGGGGTTTCGCGGCGAGCGGCGGACACGGAGCAATCCTGCCACGCGTGCACCTACGCTGTACCGGTGATGTATCCCGCGGCGCACCGGGCCGGCATTCTGGAGAGGCTACCGAACGGCAATCCCACCTACGAAGTGGCCGATCCGTACCGGTGGCTGGAGAACCCTGAGGACCCGGAAACGGTCACGTGGTCGGCCGCCCAGCACGAGTTGTTCCAGGCTCATCGAGACCGCTGGGCACTGCGGGGACACTTCGCCGAACGGATCGCCGAGCTGCTGTCGGCGGGCGCGATCGGGGTGCCGGTCATCCGCGGCGACCGCACGTTCTTCATGCGCCGCAGCGGCGATCAGGAACACGCGGTGCTGTACGTGCACGAGCACGGTGCCGACGGGGCACCGCAGGAGCGGGTACTGATCGATCCGATGCTGCTGGACCCGGCCGGCACCACGACCTTGGACAGCTGGCAGCCCAGCAAGGAAGGAAATCTGCTGGCCTATCAGCTGTCGCAGGCGGGAACCGAGGAATCCGTCCTACGGGTGCTGCGGGTCTGCGACGGCCAGCAGGTGGACGGCCCGATCGACCGGACCCGGGTCTCGCCGGTGGCCTGGCTGCGCGGGGGGCAGGCGTACTACTACGTCCGGCGGCTGGATCCCGCCCTGCTGGCTGCCGACGAGCGGCAGTACCACCGCAGGGTGTGGTTGCACCGGGTAGGGACTGACCCGGCGCAGGATGTAGAGATCTTCGGAACGGATCGCCCGATGACCGACCTGTTCGGGGTGTCGGTGTCCTGGGACGGGCGGTGGCTCCTCCTCAGCGCGGCAGCGGGCACCGATCCCCGCAACGATGTCTGGCTGGCCGATCTAGCCGACGCGGATCCGGCGGATCCGCCACTGCGTGAGGTGATCGTCGGCGTCGACGCCCGTACCTCGGCGCACCTGGGACAGGACGGCCGGTTGTATCTGAACACCGACCTGGGCGCGCCTCGGGGCCGCATCGCGGTGACGGATCCGGCCACGCCACAACCTGAGCACTGGCACACGCTGATCGCCGAACGCCAGGACGCGGTGCTGGAGGGGTATCTGCTGCGTCCCGATGCGCCGCCACAGCGCCGGCTGCTGGTGTCCTGGACCCGGCACGCCGTCGCCGAGCTGACCACCCACACTTTGGAAGGGGCGAGCACCGGTGCCGTCGCCCTACCGGGACTCGGCAGCCTGGGAGCACTCGTGGGCGACCCGGACGGCGGCACCGACGCCTGGTTCAGCTACACCGACTACATCAGCGTGCCGACCGTGTACCGCTACGACACCGTGGCCGGTGAACTCCACGTCCATGCCCGCACACCGGGCGCCATCAGCACCGTACCGATCCGTGCCCAGCAGCTGGCCTTCACCAGTGCCGACGGGCAGCAGGTACGCATGTTCGTCCTCGCCCGCGCCGACCTGGTGGACGCCGGTGACCGGCCGGTGCGGCCCTCGCCGGCGATCCTCTACGGCTACGGGGGCTTCGGGGCCAGCCTGACTCCCGCCTTCTCGGCCAACGCGGTGGCCTGGGTGGAACAGGGCGGGGTGTACGCGGTGGCCAATCTGCGCGGCGGCAGCGAGGAAGGCGAGCAGTGGCACCGGGACGGCATGCTGGGCAACAAGCAGCGGGTCTTCGACGACTTCTTGGCCGCCGCGCAGTCGCTGATCGGCCAGGGGTGGACCACCAGCGAACAGTTGGCCGCATCCGGCGGTTCCAACGGTGGCCTGTTGGTCGGCGCCGCACTCACCCAGCGCCCGGACATGTTCGGCGCGGTGGCCTGCTCGGCTCCGCTGCTGGACATGGTGCGCTACCAGCGATTCGGCCTGGGCAGGCTGTGGGTCGGTGAATACGGTGACGCCGAGCGGGCCGAGGACCTGGGGTGGCTGCTGTCCTACTCCCCCTATCACCGGGTGCGGGAACGCACGGAGTATCCGGCGACGCTGTTCCTCGTCTTCGGCTCCGACTCACGGGTGGATCCGTTGCATGCCCGCAAGATGGCGGCCGCGCTGCAACACGCGACCGGCGCGGACATCGAGGACGCCCCGGTGCTGCTGCGCGCCGAGTCCGAGGTCGGTCACGGCGCCCGGGCGGTATCGCGGGCCGTTCCGGTCAGCGCGGATACGCTGGCCTTCCTGGCGGCGCACACCGGCCTGGATCGCCCGGACCGCTGCCCGGCACTGCCGCGAAAGGAACCATGAGCACGCTGTTCGCCCGCACCCCGACGCCCGACCCCTCCGCCACCGTCACCGTCGAGCCGCCGCTGGAGCAGGCGCAGAGTGCCTGTGAGTCCGGGGCGACCGTGTGCACCTGGGTGGCCGACACCACCGGCAGTTCCACGTTCGGGCTGTGGGCGGAGACGCTGTACCGCACGCCGTTGCGAATCCTCATCGTGCTGCTCGCGGGGTGGGCGCTGCGCTCATTGATACACCGGGCGATCGGCAAGGTCGAAGCCGCCGTGGTGGAAGGCGACCAGACGATGACCGGGTTGTCGCGGCGTATGGCCAGGGCGGCCGGGATGCTGGACGCCAGCCCGCTCGCCCAGGAGCGGCGGGTACAGCGGGCCCGGACCATCGGCTCCGTACTGCGCAGCCTCACCACCTTCCTCATCTGGTCGGTCGCGGCGTTGATGGTGTTGGCCGAGCTGGGCATCAACATCGCCCCGCTGTTGGCCAGTGCTGGAATCGCCGGTGTAGCACTGGGTTTCGGCGCCCAGTCGTTGGTCAAGGACTTCTTGTCCGGGCTGTTCATGATCCTGGAGGACCAGTACGGCGTCGGTGATGTGGTCGATCTCGGCGATGCGACCGGCACGGTCGAGGCCGTCGGGCTTCGGGCCACCCGGCTGCGGGCGGTGGACGGCACGGTGTGGTACGTGCCCAACGGGCAGGTGACACGCGTCGGCAATCAATCCCAAGGCTGGGCCAGGGCCGTCCTGGATGTGTCCGTGCCCTACGGTGAGTCCCTGGCCAAGGCAACCGCGGTGCTCACCGAGGTCGGCGAACGCATCTACGCGGATCCGGATTGGTCCCAGGTCATCATGGAAGAGCCGCAGGTCTGGGGCGTGGAAGCGATGTCAGCCGAAGCGGTGGTATTGCGGCTGGTGGTCAAGACCAAACCGCTGGAGCAATGGCGAACCGCCCGCGAATTGCGGCTTCGCATCCGCAACGCCTTCGCCGAGGCCGGCATTGAGAACCCGTACCCGCACCAGAACATCATCGTCAAGGACGCCGGCGCCGGAAAAGCCCTCCCCGACCAGGCCGACGCCGGCCGGGACGCCGACGTCAAGACCCCACCGCACGGGGAGGCGAAGGTCAGCCGGGAATACGCCGGCGACGAAGAAAAGCCCCACTAGGTACTGTCAGCCGGACTCGACCAGCCACAGCGCCCCGTACGGCGGCAACCGTAGCGCGGTCCCTGCCTGGTCGCGTTCCGGGGCCTGCCCGGACAAGGCATCGACCATGCGATCCATCGACACGCCCCGGCTGTGTGCCCCGCCGACAGGCACCACCCGCGGTGATTCGGTCACGTTGAAAAGCCCGATCACCGGGGCGATCGGGTGCTCACGCCGCACGGCAAGAACCGCGGGATCAGAGGTGTTGACGGCGTCCGAGGGGGTGCCGGCGTGCAGGTGCGGCAGCGACTGCCGGATCCGGATGAGGCGCCGGATCCCGGCCAGGGTCAGGGTCGCGGCGACATCATGGTTGACAGGTCGGTCCGGCCAGACGCTCAACAAGGAGCCCACCCGGCCCGGCTGGGCAGCCAACCGACCGGCATCCTCGCGCACCCGGGCCAGCAGGTCCCAGTCCAGTCGGGGGCGATGCACCCAGCGGTTGTCGTCGCTGTGCTCGGGGGTACTGGCCCAGGCATCGTCGTTGAGGGTGGCGACCTCGTCTCCGGCCCATAGCACCGGGATGCCGCCCCACATCATGATCACCGCGTGCAACAGCAGGATGCGGGCTACCGCGTCCTTGGCCCGGCAGGCGTCGCCGGCGGCGAGGGCCGAACCCAGGCCGGCCAAACTCGCGGTAGCGCCGCTGATCCGCCGGTCGCCGGTTTCCGGATTGAATTGAAAGACCAGTCCCTGGGCGAACGACCCGGGAAACAGGCCACTGTAGAAGTCGGACAGGAACGCCCGGTGTTCCGGCCCGGACAACCCCACGGCCGAAGCGTCTCGGTCTTCCACAGTCCAGCCGATGTCGTCGTGACAACGCACATAGGTCAGCCAACTGGTGGTGGCCGGGATCGGCGGATAGGCACGCAATGCCTGCACCGCCAGCCTGGTGTCCCGGCTGGCGATCATCGACCACAGCTGCACCATCAGGCTGTTGTTGTAGGCCAGGTCCGCCACTTTGCCGTGGTGTTTGCCTCTGCCGAGGTAGGAGACCAGGGCGCTCGGCGCCACGGTCGCCTCGGCCAGGAAGGCCACACTCGTAGCCGCCATCCGCACCACAGCCCGCAGCGCCTGGGTGATGTGGTGGACCTCGGGCTGGTTTTGGCAGTCGGTACCGCGCCGCTTGTACAGGAATGCGATGGCGTCCAGTCGCAGCACGTCCACACCCTGGTTGGCCAGGAACAGCATCACGTCCAGCATGTCGGCGAACACATCCGGGTTGTTCCAGTTCAGATCCCACTGGTAGGAGTTGAACGTCGTCCACACCCAGCCGCCGAGCGTGTCGTCCCAGGTGAAGTTTCCGGGCGCGTTGTCCGGGAAGACCGCGGGCAGGGTGGCCTCGTAGGCGTCGGGCTCGGCGCGGTCGGCAAAGATGTAGAAGTAGTCCCGGTACTTTTGTTCGCCGGCCTGCGCCCGGCGGGCCCATTCGTGTTCACGCGCGACGTGGTTGAGCACGAGGTCCAGGCACAGGCTGATGCCGGCCTCGTGCAACGCTGTCGTCAGTTCGCGCAGGTCTGCCATCGTGCCCAGGTCGGAGCGGATCTCGCGATGGTCGGCCACCGCGTATCCGCCGTCGTTGGGGATCGGGCGTGGCTTGAGCACCGGCATCACGTGCAGATAGGTGACACCGAGTTCCCGCAGGTATTCGGTGGCTCTGGCCACGCCGCTCAGGCCGCCGGATTCCACCATCCGGTCGGCGTAGGCGGCGTATCCGATGGCGTCCGGCCGCTGGAACCAGTCCGGCGAAACCGTGCGTTCAGCGTCGCGCTGTAACAACTCCTCCTCGCGCTGGGCGTGGGCAGCTGCGGCCAGCAGCACACACCGGCGGGCGAGTGCCTGTGGGTCCGGGTAGACCGGGGTGAGCCCGTCGATGAGTTCGCTCCACCACCGCTGAACTCTGGCGATGAACATGACAACCTGATGCCGCGAATGGCCCCGGAGGGATTCCCGTACAGCGTCGAGCAGATCGGCCGGGGGCCGACGAGGGTCCTCGCGCTGTGTTGACGTGTCGAAGGTCACTGATCCCACGGCCCTATCTCATCACTGCTGATCCTCTGGGGAAAGTCCGCTCCCGGAGCGTGTCGACGCGCGTAGCGGCGGCGCTACTCGAATGTGTCTATAACTCATCACGACGAGCGGGCGAAAGGTCCGTTTCAGCGGATGTGTCATGCGGATGGGTGAACCATCCGTCCACGGCGACGGATGAAACGAGGAACTGAGCGTGCCGCATCCGAACATTGCGACGGCCCGCCCGGCCTCGCACACGCACCCTCGTTGCTAGGGTGACGAGCTTATGACTGCGCCCTCGGAAACCACCGCGTGGTGGCGGCACGCCGTGATCTACCAGGTCTATCCGCGCTCGTTCGCCGACTCCGACGGCGACGGCATGGGCGACCTTCCGGGCATCACCAGCCGGCTGCCCTACGTACGCGACCTGGGCGTCGACGGGGTATGGATCTCACCGTGCTATCGCTCCCCGCAGGTGGACGCCGGCTACGACGTCGCCGACTACCAGGACATCGACCCCATCTTCGGGACGTTGGCCGACGCGGACGAGCTGATCCGGGTGGCACACGAGCTGGGGCTGCGCGTCATCGTCGATGTGGTGCCCAACCACACCAGCGACGAGCACCGATGGTTCGTGCAAGCGCTGCAGTCGCCACCGGGTAGCCAGGCGCGGGACCGGTACATATTCCGCGACGGCACCGGCCCGGGCGGTGACCGGCCCCCCAACAACTGGCCGAGCGTCTTCGGCGGCGAAGCCTGGACCCGGGTGACCGAGGCCGACGGCACGCCCGGCCAGTGGTACCTACACCTGTTCCACGCCAAGCAACCGGATCTCAACTGGCAGAACCCTCACGTGCGCAACGATTTCCACGACATCCTGCGGTTCTGGCTGGACCGGGGGGTGGACGGGTTCCGGGTCGATGTCGCACACGGGTTGGTCAAGGCGGACGGCCTACCCGACTACGCCAGCGGGCTGGAACTGCTCGCGTCCACCGACGAGGACGCCGACCGGGCGCCGATGTGGGACCAAGACGAGGTGCACGAGATCTACCGGGGCTGGCGCCAGGTACTGGACGGCTACGACGGGGACCGCATGCTGGTGGCGGAGGCCTGGGTGGATCCGCCGCGGCTGGCGCGGTACGTACGCCAGGACGAGTTGCACCAGGCATTCAATTTCGGCTTCCTGACGGCGCGCTGGGACGCCGACACTCTGCGGACGGTGATCCGGGCATCGCTGGAGGCGAACCGGGCGGTGGGCGCCCCGGCGACCTGGGTGTTGTCCAGCCACGACGCGGTACGCCACGCCACCCGGCTGGCGCTACCGCCGGTGCCGGGCGGCCCGGTAAACCCGGACGGGCTGACCGCCGAGGACCCGCGCCCGGACCAGGCCACCGGGCTGGCCCGGGCCCGGGCGGCGACCACGTTGATGCTGGCGTTGCCGGGCTCGGCCTACCTGTACCAGGGGGAGGAACTGGGGCTTCCGGATCACACCAGCATCCCGCCCGAGTACCGCCAGGACCCGGCGTTCCATCGCAGCAATGGCGAGCAGACCGGCCGGGACGGCTGCCGGGTGCCGATGCCATGGCAGGCCGACGCCCCCGGCCTGGGCTTCGGACCGTCGGGCAAAACCTGGCTGCCACAACCGGATTCGTACCGGATGCTGGCGGTGGACCGCCAGGACGGGGTACCGGGTTCGACGCTGGAGATGTACCGGGAGTTGCTGCGGCTGCGCCGGGTGTACCGGTTGGGTGACGGTACGCTCAGCTGCGCCGACCCGGCGCAGGTGCAGCTGCGGGCGAGCGCACACGATGTACTGGTTGTCTGCAACGGGCCGGTGACCGTGGTGGTGAACTTCGGACCGGACCGGGTGCCGCTGCCTGCCGAGGCTCGGGTGCTGGTCGCCAGCGATCCCGGGGTGCACACCGGTCATGCGGTGGACACCGATCAGGCCTGCTGGATCGGCTGACCGCGGGTCAGCTCAACATGGTGCCGCGATGCAGCACGTGACCCAGCTGGGTGCTGAGCCGCAGCCACCTTCCGGTGCCGAACAGCACTGCGGTGGAGTCTCTTGTGCTGTCGAGGAAACCGAGAGTCTGCGCGGCGAAGGCCATGCCCGACGGTGCGCGGGTGCCGTGCAGCATCGGCAGGGACCAGACCCGGTGACGCAGGTCGGCGACGGCGTGCGCGCCCGCCGACCCGCCGGCGCCTTCGGCGACGGCGTCGATGCCGCCGGCCGCCACCTGGGCCAGGTCGGTGACAGCGACTTCACCCACCCTGGACCATCCCTGCCGCGGCGCGGAGATGCCTGCCCACGGGGCTTGGACCTGTTGGGGAGGGACCGGCAGCGTTTGCCGGTCCGGCCGGGCCAGCCGGTCCAGCAGCGCCGCGAGTGGGACGACGACGTCGAGTTGCGCGGGCTCGGCCAGCAGGCTGACCCGCATGCCGGTGACCATCGGCGCGTCCATGATCCCGACGGTCATCGCCAAGGTTCGCTCAGCGGCCATGATCCGCACGCTTCCGTCACGGTTGACGCTGGCCGCTCTGGTGAGAAAGGTGCGCAGGTCGGCGAGTGCGAGGTCGTCCGACAACCGCAGCACGGCATCGGTCATGAGCTTGTCACTGCCATGGACTCATCACTTCGCTGGGCCGCGGCTTCGCAGCGGGATGGGTTCGTCCAGCCAGGAGGACATCTCCTGCCGTTCGGACTCGGTCAGCCGCTGCGGCCGCCCGGTCTTCGGGTCGACGTGCACCATCGTGGTGAGAGCCCGGGCATACACGACGGGCCGCTCGCCGTCGTCGTCGAGCACTTCGTAACACATGTCGTAGCTTGCTCCGCCGACCGTACTGACCCAGACGTCGATCGGCACCGGCGCCGACCGGAAACTCAGCGGTGCCAGGTAGTCGATCTGCTGATGCGCCACCACACGCGGGTAGCGCATGAGATGGTCCGCCGGGGTATCCGGGTGATGGTAGATCAACTGGACCCGGGCATCCTCGATCAGCCGCAAGAACTGCACGTTGTTGACGTGTCCGAACGCGTCCATGTCTGACCAGCGCAGCGGAATCAGGGTGCGATGTCGTGGCATGTGACCCAGTGTGCCGCACTCAGCTCGTGGCGGCACCGATCGCCTTACGGATCCGCTGCACCGAGACCGGCCCGCGGGTACCCAGG
>PDSI01000003.1 GCA_002748415.1 Micrococcales bacterium
AACAAGCTGTTGGCCTCGGCCAGCTCCTTGGCCACGATGGCGATGTCCTGCTCCTGGTCCAGGACCCGGCGGATCTGATCGGGCAGCTTCTGCAGCCCGTCGAGAATGCGCTGGCCGTTCGTGAACGACAGGTCCCGCACCCGCGCCAAGGTCAGCGCCAACAAGGCGAAACCCACCCCCATGTTGGTCAGCGCCTTGGTGGAGGCGACGGCCACCTCCGGGCCCGCGTGCAGGTACATCCCGCCCATGCACTCGCGGGCGATGGTCGACCCGACGACGTTGATGACGCCGATGCAACGCCCACCCTTGCGCTGGATCTCCTGCACGGCCAGCAGGGTGTCGATGGTCTCCCCGGACTGAGACACCGCCACGTACAGGGTGTCGTGCTCGATGACCGGGTCGCGGTAGCGGAACTCCGAGGCGGCCTCGGCGTCGGCCGGGATCCGGGCCAACTCCTCGATCATGGTCGCGCCCATCTGGCCGACGTAGTACGCGGACCCGCAGCCGAGGATCTTGACCCGCCTGATCGCCCGCAGCTCATGCGGTTCCAGGTTCAGCCCACCCAGCCGGGCAGTGGCGAACCGCTCGTCCAGCCGGCCGCGGAGCACTCGCTCGACCGCATCGGGCTGCTCCTGGATCTCCTTGACCATGAAGTGAGCGTGATCGCCCTGCTCGTAGTCCTCCACGTTCAGGTCCACCACGGAGGCGGTGCGGGCGGTGACCGGTTCGGTCCGGGTGAAGGTGCGGTAGTCGTTGGCGGTGATGGTGGCCAGGTCGCCGTCGTCCAGATGCACGACGGTGCGGGTGTAGCGCACCAGGGCGGCCAGGTCGCTGGCCAGGAACATCTCTTTGTTGCCCACCCCGATGATGAGTGGAGAGCCGTTGCGGGCCACGACGATCCGGTCCGGGAACTCCGCATGCATGACCGCGAGCCCGTAGGTGCCGTGGACGCGGGACAGCGCGTCCAGCACCTTGCCCTCCAGGGTGTCCGCCTCGCTGCGGGACACCAGGTGGGCGATGACCTCGGTGTCGGTGTCGGAGGTCAGCTCGATTCCGGCACCGGTCAGCTCCGCGCGCAGCGCGGCCGAGTTGTCGATGATGCCGTTGTGCACGACGGCAATGGTGTTGGTGGCGTCGACGTGTGGGTGGGCGTTGATGTCGGTGGCCGGGCCGTGGGTGGCCCACCGGGTGTGCCCGATGCCGACCTTGCCGGGGAAACGTTTGGGCACGGCCTGGGCCAGGTCGCGTACTCGCCCGGCCTGCTTGGCTGTCCGCAACTCGCTGCCCAGCACGGCGAGCCCGGCCGAGTCGTAGCCGCGGTACTCCAGCCGGGCCAGGCCTTCCAGGATGATCGGGGCGGCCTGCTGGGGGCCGATGTATCCAACGATTCCGCACATGCTGGTGGTGTCTCCTTCGTTGTTGCACAACCGATTCGGTGGTGAGCCCGGCCTGGCCGGCTAACCGTAGATGATCCGGCGCACCTGCCGCTCGGTCAGGTCCGGTGCCGCGAACACTCTGGTTCTGATCTCCGCGAGCAGTCGCCGGTAGACCTCCTGGTTGCGGTGTCCGTCGGACTGTAGTTCCCGGTGGCGCCGGCGGACGAAGTCCGGCGCAGGCTCCTGATAGTAGGAGACGACGTCGGTGATTACCCGGTCGGCTTCCCCCCATGACAGCCCGCATGACTCGGCGATGCGTCGCACGAGTTCCGGGTCTGCCATCACGGTATTGTGTGCCCAGATGCGGCGAACCGCAAGTTTCTGCCCGGAATCGGGCAGGAAATGCGGATTGCTTGAGTGAGCAAGCTGGTGGCCAGGACTGTGTCCCGGCTGACGCGTCCCGAGGGCCATCGAGGTGCCTCGACGGCCCAGCCGGTGAGAGAAACCGCCTACCGTTTGTCGTACGGCGACCCGTACCCGTATCCGGGCTCCGCGGGTGGCGATGCTGGATGGCCCAGCACCGTGCCGCTGCGGCCGTGCGAGGGCTCGATTGGTAGCGGCGGTTCGTCGGGCAGGATCTTGTACGTGGTGGTGCGCAGACCTGTGCCGTCCAGGAGCGGTCCGGCCTGCTCGCGCCACCTGTCGATGCTGGGATGGTGCGATTGGTCGGCGAGCCGCGCCACCTCCTCGTAGCTGGACAACCGGTGAGCTTCCACCGGATTGGGCGTCGCGTCCACCGGCGGAAGGTCATACTGCACGGTGGTCATGTTGTCCCGGTCGGGATTGTCTGCCGCGTCCAAGTAGGGGACCGGGTCCGGGGTGTTCTCGATCAGCAATGCCTGTACCCGGGGGTCGATGTCGAAACGGCCCGTGGGTGATCCACCCGTCAGCAGGTTGGTGACGTTGTACCGGCCCACGAAGTCCGGGTCGCTGGCCAGAGCCGCCGCGTTCATACCGCCTTGACTGTGACCGGTAATCATGACCGGGACATCCCCGGTGACGCCGTGTTTGCGCATGGCCTCCTCGGCCATGTCCTGCATCATGGTCTGGCGTTGCGCCGCAGCCGTCAGACAGCCGTAGGCGTCCGACGGGTTGACGGTACGGTGGGTGCTCCAGTCTTCGGTGCCCGGGATCTGCACCACGTGCCCGACGATCTGGCCGTGGTCATCGAGGACGTCCATAATCTGGATCTGGGCATACGGGTCCTCCGGTGCTGCCTCGTCGTCCATGTCGTGGGCGCCCATGAGCGTCTGGAGCGCATTATCGGCGTAGAGCCGATCGGGGGTGTCCTGGCGCACATACGGGTCCCCGAGGTGGAAACTGCCGTCACCGGATACCGCCCCGGCGTTTTCCAACATTGCGAGCGTCCCCTCGACGGCCTCGCGATAGGTCGTGGCCGGCCAATGGCCTTCGGTCAGCGCGATCACCCCCGGCCGGCCGAAGGGGGTCAGCGACGCTACCGTGAAGGTGGCAGACTGCAGTGCCCAGGGAAGTATGGTCGCCGTTTCGTCCATCAGCCAGGGGTTCTCGTACACGATCCGGCTGAACTCGTCCGGTTTCTGCCACGCCAGGAAGGCGACGGACCCAGCAAACACG
>PDSI01000079.1 GCA_002748415.1 Micrococcales bacterium
TCCGGGCCTTGCTAGCCGGGTCCGATCAGCCGGGTCCGATCAGCCGGGTTCGATCAGCCGGGTTCGATCAGCCGGGTGATACGGCGGACCGGTAGGCGCGCACCACGTCGAGGATGTCGCGATCCGGGCGCAGGCCAAGGTGTTCGGCCCGGGAGTTGTCGAAACGGGCTGGCCAGGAACGCACGATGGCTTCGATCGCCGGGTCCGGCTCCTCCCGGACCAAGGACGCCGCCTGCGCCCCGCCGACTTCGTGCAGGGCGTCGAGCATCTGCCCGACGGTGACCGTCAGGGCCGGCAGGTTCACCGCCAGCCTGCCGGTCAGCTGCCCGGGCCCAGAACCGCGCGACGCCTCGGCAACCGCGAGAATGCCGGCCACGGTCGTGGCCGGGGAGGAGATCGCCAGTTCTAGGTCACGGCCCACCGGGCACACCGCCTCGACACCGGACAACGGCTCGCGAACGATGCCGGACACGAAACTGGACGCGGCCGCGTTGGGCTTGCCGGGCCGCACGCATACGGTCATCAACCTGACGACGCGGCCGTCCAAGAACCCACGCCGGGTGAAGTCGGCGATCAGATGCTCACAGGCCAGCTTCTGCGTTCCGTAGCTCGACTGCGGGAACGCCGGCGTCTTCTCCGAGACGACCTCGGGCAGCGGGCAGGCCGGGTCCGGGCCGTAAACAGCCAGTGAGGAGGAAAACACCACCGTGCACGGCGGGCCGCCGCCTTCCCGCTGGGCTCGCGCGGCATTGAGAACGGCACGGGTGGCGTCCAGGTTGTTGACCAAACCCAGGTCCATGTCTCGTTCGCATTCGGCTGAGACCGCTGACGCCAGATGGAACAGCACATCGACGGGCTCACCGAACAGTTCGGGCACCGTGACCGCCAGGTCACCGGTCACGGTGCTGACCCGGATGGTGCCGCTGGTGCGGTCCGGGTCGCCGCCAGCGGGTCCTGGTGCCGGGGCGACCCGGTCGGCCAGCACGATCTCACCGATGTCGCGGCCACGGAAGGATCCGCGGGACAGCAGTTCTCGGGCCAGCTGCGCCCCGACGAATCCCTGCCCTCCGGTGATGACGATACGCATCGGACCTCCCTACGATTCCCGCGCTGAGGACAAGACGTGGACGACAGCGGCCAGCGCCGCATCGTCCCCCACGTTCCCGGGAAAGACGACGAACGGCATGGCCGTGGCCGGTCCGTCGACGGGTTCCCACAGGGAGACCAGGCCGGGCAGCATGGTGCCCCGGGCGACCGCTCTGCTGATGCCCAGCCCGTGGGCGGCGACATCGGAGGCGGTGATCCCACCCTTGGCCAGGACGAACCGGGGCCGGGCCACCGCGACCACAGATCGCACGACCTCAACCAGCGCGGCGGACACCTGCCTGGCGATCCGCAGCGAAACGTGCGGGTCCTCGGACCGGACGAGCTCCCGGGTTGTGCTCAGCACGACGTTGCGGGCCTGCAACCCCGTGACGACAGGCTCGACCAGCCGGGCACAGACGTCGCCGCGCTCAGCACCAAGAAGAGCCGGAACGTCGAGTTCGACTGTTGCCGTGTCGCCTTCGGCCATCAAGCGGTCGAGCTGCCGCGTGGTCAAGGACACGTGCGACCCGACGACGATCAGCCCGCCCCGGGTGGCCCGGGTCCTGCACTTGGCGTTGCCATAGATCTGCGGGCTCGTCAGTGGCGGCCCGGGGGACTGCCCCATCATGGCCCGCACGAACGACGGCCCGACCCGGAACACGAACCGGCTGCCGGTGGCTTGAGCGTCCCGGATCGCGCGGGCCAACGCGAGCAGGTCAGCCGGCGCGGCGATGTCACAGACGGCCGGTTGCCGGTGCCGCAGCGCGCGAAGCACCGAAACCGACTGGTCGTGGTCGGTGCGAAGAGTGCTCAGGCCGAGGTGCGCAACACCTGTCGCAGGCATGGCACCGCGGCTTTTCTCCTGCACCCAGTCCCGCAAGTCGGATGCGGTGTAGCCGAACGATGCGTCGTGGGCGAACTCCGTCTCGCCGACGGGTCGGAAACCGGCCGCAGCAGTGCCCGCGTAGTGCACACCACCGATCGTGACCCGCCCGGCCTCCGGAAACGCGGGTACCACGACGATGCCGTCCACCGCCGCACCGGTGTAGGCCGCCAACTCGTCCGCCAACGCCACCGGTTCGGCCGGAAAGTGCCCGCGCAACGTCGAGTCCGACCGGGATACCAGATCGAGCTCGACACCCACCTCAGCCGCGGCGGACAGCGCCTCGTGAGCGACGTCCCGGTTGATCCGCACCGCCTCGGACTCGGTCATCGACCGGGTGTTGGTCAGCACGTACACGGCCGCAGACCCGTAGCGCAACGCCCACTGCAGGTATGCCCGATCCCACCGCAACAACACCGGCACGTCGGACACGGACTGGGTGCCAGTGGGGTCGTCATCCAGCACCAGCAGAACCCGGCGGTCTGCGGGTGGCCGGCGGGCAACCTCACCGGCATCGGCCGCCGGCGCCTCGGGGATACCGGCCAGCAGCGTCGCGAGGTGCACCACAGTCTCGAGCTTCAGGTCTGCGTGGTCGACCGCACCGCGGCCAGCACCGCATCCCGTGCCGGGCCACCCGCGCCGAGCACCACCGTGAGACCGAGCTTGTTCAGCGTGTTTTCCATGCCCTGCCCGACGTGGTCCACGACGACCATCTGGATCTCGTGCTCTTTCAGGAAGCGGACGACGCGTGCGTGGTGTGCGCCTTCGGTACCGCTGTCGTGCGCCTCGTCCCATCGCACGTCATGCTCGGTCCATGCGGTGATCTCCTCGCCTGCGACCACGGCGACCGCTACCCGCGCCGCCCGGCCCCAGCGGCGTCCCACCAGATCGCCATCCACCGCGACCGCGACGACGTGCTGCTCTTGCTGGGTCATTTCAGGCCCGTCCTTCCGTTGCGGCGCCGGTCTTTTCCATCGGCTCTCGACACACGCTATCTTGCGTACCTCTCTCGGGGCGCCGCAGTCCGCTCGGTGGCGTCGGGCAGCGTACCGGGGCGGATCGGTCACCCTTGAGTGACGGCGATGTCTCCGCTCCGCGTCTTGGCTCGAATGGTCCGCTCGGACGAGGGCGCCCGTCGCACGCTGTTGGTCACCGACGCGGACTCCGACTCCAGATGAGTCGCGTAGCCGGTCCCATCCGGTGGCACCCGCACCGTGATCTCTCCTGAATGCGCTTCGGCGACGACATCGGTGGGCGGGCGGTCAAGCCACAGGTTGATATCGCCTGATCGAGAGGTAGCCCGGACCTGGGCTTGCGCAGTGTTGGCGACATCGATGTCTCCCGACCTGGTCGCCACGGCGATGTCCGGGCAGGTGGCAGAGCCGATGGTGACGTCGCCCGACCTGGTTTCGACGGCCAGCGGTCCGCCGACCCCGCTGACGTCGACGTCGCCGGACCGGGTAGTTACCACGACAGGCCGTCGCGGGTCGATCCGCAGCTCCCAGCGAAGGCGGCAACTGTGGAACAGGTTTACTCCGCCGGGACACCGCGCGGACAGCACGCCCTCCTCGATGCTCCGGCGGGGAGCCTCGCCGCCGTAGCTCGCCACCAGGACGGCATGGGGCGAGTCGTTCGGCAGGGCCGGCCGGACGAGGACATCGGCAGCCTTCGCCTCGACGGTGACTGTGTCGAAGTCCTCGAGCGGCACCCGCCAGCTGCCGGTCTGACCCGGGCTGTAGTGCAGCAAGGACAAGACCAGCAACGCCACCAAGATGGCCGAGAAGGACCAGGCGGTAACGCGAATCGCGACCGTCGTCATCGGCGCGCCCCGTCTTGTTCCAACCATCGAAGGACGGCCAGTACCCTGCGGTGGTCACTGTGGTCGAGCGGCAGGTCGAGCTTGGTGAAGATCGAGGAGATGTGCTTGCCGACCGCCCCGTCGGAGACGGTCAGTTGTTCCGCGATGGCGGTGTTCGACCGGCCCTGCGCCATCAAGGCCAGCACGTCGCGCTCCCGGGCAGTGAGCCGTGCCAACGGATCACGATGGGTGGCCCGCCCGAGCAGTTGGGCCACGACTTCCGGATCCAGCACCGTGCCGCCCGCACAGATCTCCCGCAGCGCGCTGACGAAATCCCGCGGGTCGGCCACCCGGTCTTTGAGTAAATACCCCACCCCTGCGGGGCGGGAGGCAACCAGCTCGGTGGCGTACTGCTCCTCGACGTACTGGCTCAGCACCATCACCGCCACGTCCGGATGTCTGCCGCGGATCGTCGTCGCTGCTTGCACTCCTTCGCAGGTGTAGGTAGGGGGCATGCGCACGTCGACGACCACCAGATCAGGGACGTCGTGATCGACCGCAGCCAGAAAACTCTCCGGGCAGGGGCAGGCAGCGGTCACCTCGAACCCGCAGGCGCGCAGCAGCCGGACCAGACCGTCGCGCAACAGTGCTGAGTCCTCGGCGATGGCGACACGGATTGGGGCATTCTCGGTCATCGTGGTGCTCTCTCGTCGGGCAGCGGCAGGCTGACATCAATCGTGGTCGGCCCGCCCTGCGGGGAATCGATGGTCAACCGCCCATCCACCGCACCCACCCGTTGCCGCAACCCGGACAGGCCGGTGCCCAGCGCGGGATTGGCCCCACCGCGGCCGTTGTCCTGGATACGCAGGTGTAGCCAGGCGCGGCCCGCGGTACGGGTGGTCGAGGTTTCGACGGTGGCCAGTGTTGCGGTCGAGTGTTTCGCGATGTTGGTCAACGCCTCGGACACGACGAAGTAGGCGATCGCCTCGAGCGTCGGATCGGTGCGGTCTC
The DNA here is from genome assembly GCA_002748415.1 of Micrococcales bacterium. Classification (GTDB taxonomy): domain Bacteria; phylum Actinomycetota; class Actinomycetes; order Actinomycetales; family CAWJMD01. The sequence goes on from PDSI01000079.1 coordinate 4,779, forward strand.
GCCAGCCGGAGTGCACCTGGACCGGTACCGGGCAGCGGGTCGCGATCGCCGAGATGGCGGCGTCCAAACCCCGGTCGGCCAGAATGGGCGGCACGATGCCGCGTGCGACCCGCCGCATCTCGGTGATCGCCTCCTTGATCGACGCGTGCGCGGACTCGAGGAGTCCGCCGGCCAGCTCCGGGTTGTCCCGCATCGATTCCCGGGCCATTCCCAGGTCCATCGCGATCGCCACCAGCCGTTGCTGCGGGCCGTCGTGCAGGTCACGTTCGATGCGTCGGCGTTCCGCCTCGACCGACTCCAGCGTCTCGCGCCGGGTTGCCGCCAGGTCGGCGATCCGTTGCTCCGGCGACTGCCCGATCAACCAGCGGGCCAGCGCAATGCCGATCGAGGTGAGCAACCGGGCCAGCGGTGGTGCCCCGGCGATGATGGCAAGCCCGGCGGCGACGCCCGCCAGGACCGCCGGCCCGCTCGACAGGCTCGCGAACCACAGGACCGGCACACCGCCGGCCCGCCGGGTGGACACCGCCGGACCGGCGGCCAACAGCAGTCCCTGCGCCAGGGCGATACCCACTCCTGCGCTCGCCAGACTTGCCGGGATCGTCTGCAGCGCGCAAAATGCCGCCGCGCGCCAGGACTCGGCACTGAACAGCCGACGCCAGGCCGGCATCGTAGATTCAGCCGGCGGGTCGATTCGGATCCCCGTCAGCCCCGCGATCCAGCCGCGCGTTGCTGCCGCCGTCCAGCGCGCCAGCCACAGCCCTGGGACCAGCAGCAGCAGTCCCGCGCCCGCCGCCGGCAACGCCACGACTCCGGCAAGGACGAGGCAGGCGACTGCCAGCCCCCAGGCGGCTGTTCCGAGGCTGCTCAAGGCCAGGGCGACGTACCCCCATAGGTGCAGCCACCGCAACCCTGCTGACAGCATCTGCGGTTGGCCGGGCATGACTTCACCGTATTCCGAGCCCGCCGGCTGAGGGGATGGGGTAAGCCCCCGGCCGGGGGTAGGGCGAGAGCCCGGACGGGGGGTAGGGGTAGCCCCCGGGGCAGTTCGGGGTCGTGCCCCAATGCGCGGAATGCCTCGGTTGCACAAGCCTGGATCCATGGTTACTGCACCGGCGAATACACCGAATCAAGATGCACCTGAGCACGGGCTACCGCTGGCAAACAGCGACCGTCAAACCACCGTGACGTATCGCCGATCTGCGGTGGCCTTGTGGTGTGCCGACCGGCCCTGGCGGGTCGTGGCAGTCTCGATGATCGTGTTGGCCGCCGCTGTTGCGGGTTTCGCGCAACTCGGCATCACGACGATGTCGCACTCGGAGCGGTTGGTCGGTGATTCGGCCGAGGCCCAGGACCTGATCGACGGGGTGGCCTGGGACAACCCGCCCACCGAACACGTCATCGTCACCGTGCCCGGCGGTTCCATCAGCCAGGTGCAGATTCAGCAACTGGGTGCCGAACTCACCCAGGCGTACGCCGGCGTGCAAGGGGTGTCGCAGGTCGGCCAGCCGGTCCCCGGAGCCGACGGGGCGTCCCTGGTCCTACCGGTGGAACTGGCCGCGGACACCGACGATGCCTCGCCGTTGCCTGAGCCGGAGGACGTGGTCGAGCCGATGCTGGCGGCGACAGACCGGTTCGCCACAGACCACCCTGACCTGACCGTCGGGCAGGTCGGTCCGGGTGCGACCGGCGTCGGCATGAGCGAGTCCTTCGACGCAGACTTCCATCACGCCGAATTGATCAGCCTGCCGGTCACGCT
>PDSI01000179.1 GCA_002748415.1 Micrococcales bacterium
GAGCCACTGGTCGTGGGCCAACGCGTCGATGTGACCGCGTGGGCAGAAGACCTGCGGGACCACCGGGCCGGCACCGTCGTCGATCTGCACGTCCAGCTGACCGCGAGCGGCGACCCGGACGCCGAACCGGTCTGGTCCGGGGTGTCCACCTACCTGGCTCGCAGCAACCGTTCAGCCGCAACGGATCACGCGGCAGAGCGGGTCGAACCGGTACCTGGGCCACCGGTGGCGGTCTGGCGGCTCGGCGCGGACACCGGGCGCCGCTACGCGGGGGTCAGCGGCGACATCAACCCCATCCACCTGTCCGGGGTGAGCGCCCGGCTGTTCGGTTTCCGGCACGGAATCGCGCACGGCATGCAAGTTCACGCCCGCGCGGTCGCCTGGCTCACCCCGCGATTGCCACGAAGACCGCTCCTGCAGGCCAGTTTTCACCGGCCGGTGCCGTTACCGTCTACGGTGGCTCTGCACCGTGGCAGCACGCCCGGGGAGACGGTGATCGACGTGGTGCGCAAGGACCGGTTACTTGCCCGCACCGTGGTGGGAAGCATCGGTTAGCACCCGGCCGGTGCTTTCCCGCAGCACCGCCCCCGCCACCGCGCGCAGCTTGGTGTTGGAATGCTGGGAACGCTCGCGCAGAATCGCGAACGCGGAGTCGGCGTCCACCCCGTGCAGCACCATCAACGCGCCCTTCGCCTGCTCGATCACCGCGCGGGACTGCAGGGCTTGCTGGAGCTGGCTGACGGTGGACTGGGCGCCGTCCAGGTCGACCGTGGCCGACAATTGGGCCGCCGTTCGCCGTCCCACCAGGGCCAGCAGGTCGAGGTCGGTGGACAGCAGGTCCTTCGTGGTGCTGTACAGCACGAATGCGCCGAACTCGCGGTCTTCGTGCCGGCCGGGCACCACCACCATGCTGCGCACCCCCGCCGCCGCACAGATCCGGGCCAGCGCCGGCCAGTGACGCGCGTCGGCCTCACAATCGATGCGCAGCACCTGGCCGCGGGAGACGGCCTGCCCCACCGGGCAGCCGGCGAAGCCGGCACCGAACGACTCGCGCAGCATGTCCGCGCCCGCAAAGGCGGTGCCGGCGAAGGTATCCGCCTGCATCTGCATGAAGAACACACCGTCGGCCGTTTCCACGTGACGGTGCAGGGCCTCGCACGCCGACTCCAGGAACCGCTGGGCGCACGTCGCCGGGGTTTCCTGGCAGCCGACACGGGACTCCAACGTCTCCAGCAACGTGTACGCGCGACGTTTCGTCGTACCGGCACTGTCCACAGTCAATCCCACCATGATCACGGATGTGTTACAGCAGTATGCCTGTATTTGGCGGTCGGCGGCAGCAACGGTTCGGGTTGCGGCAGGTGTCTGCCACGGCAGGTGTCTGCCAAGATTCACCGGTGCGCTTCGTTTTGCCGACGGTGGGCTCCGCGGCGATCGCCGCCCTGATCAGCGTTGCCAGCCTTGCCGGCCCGGCCGGGGTGATGCTGGTGGCGCTGGCGCTGGTGATCCTGCTCGCCGCCGGCTGGCCGCAGCTGCTGCGCCTGGCGGCCCCGGCCGGCTCGAGTGTGGTGGTGGGAGCGTGCGGCGCCGCCGCGGTGCTCGTCGTGGGGCTGACCGCGCAGCGCAGCTTGTCCTGGGCGCACAACCTCACATGGCTCACCCCGGTGCTGGCCATGTCGGTCATCGCCGCTTTCCTGCACCAGTTGACCCGCACCGACGGGCGCGCGCACCTGGTCGAATCCGTCACCGGGGTGGTCAGCGGCATCATGGTGGCCGCCATGGCCGCCGGTTGGGCGGCCACCGCGGCGCGGCCGGGCGGGTCCGCGGTCATGCTGGCGGTGACCTGCCCGATGACGGTGGTGGCCTTGGTGCTCGCCCTGGCCGCGCCGGGCCGCGGCAGGCGGTGGGTCACCCCACTGGTCGGCGTCCTGGGTGCCGTCTGTGGCGCCGTGCTGGGCAGTGGCACCCCGCACGTGGGCCTGGCGTACGGGTCGTTGGCCGGTTTGCTGGTCGGGCTGACCCTCATCGGCCTGTACCAGGTGATCCCGGACGACGCCGACTGGCTGCGGGGGACCCGGGCACAGGTGGGCCTGGCAGCCAGTTACGGCTGTGCCGGCGGAGCGATCGCCTACCTCATCGCCACGCTGGTGGGTTGAACGCGACGTTAGGCTCATGAGGTGCCCTTCGAGATTCCCCCGGACCTGCCCCGCCCGTTGTTCCCGGTGGCCTGGATGATCGGGTCCTGGCGCGGCGACGGCGTGATCGAACATGCCAGCCTGCCGCAGCCGGTCTCGTTCACCCAGACCATCGACATCGGCTGCGGCGCGGACTACCTGGACTACCGGTCGGCGATCGTGCGCAGCGGCACCGGCGAACCCCTCGAGGCGGAGTGCGGGTACTGGCGGTTGCCGGACCCACCGGACGCCGGCGCCGGCGAGCCAGGGGTGGAGGCTGTCATCTGCCACCCCACCGGCATCGTGGAGGTCTACCTGGGGCAGGTGCGCGGCGCAACGGTCGAACTGGCCACCGACCTGGTGGCCCGCACGTCCACCGCGCACGCCTACACAGCGGCCAAACGCATGTACGGGCAGGTCGAGGGTGACCTGCTGTGGGTGCTGGAAGTCGCCATGGACGGCCAACCGATGGGCGCCTATTCCTCGGCCCGCCTGACCCGTGCGCCGGCATGACGGAGCACAGCGCCGGCATGGCAGAGCACTACGGCGACCCGATGGCCGAGCAAAAGGCGCTGGTGGCCGGCACCGGCGTGGTGGACCTGTCCACCCGGGGCGTGCTGACCGTTGCCGGCCCGGACCGGCTCAGTTGGCTGGACACTCTGTCCACCCAATGGTTGCGCGACCTGGCCCCCGGGATGAGCGCCGAGGCGCTCATCCTCAGCCCGCACGGGCACATCGAACATGCGCTGCACCTGGTCGATGATGGGCAGACCAGCTGGATCACCGTCGAACCCGGGACCGCCGACGCGCTGCGTGCGCACCTGGAGTCGATGCGCTTC
>PDSI01000038.1 GCA_002748415.1 Micrococcales bacterium
GGCGCAGGCGCAGCGCGCGGTTGCCGACGGCGCCGCCGCAACCGGGGAGTTGCGCAGCGATCTGCGTATCGGCGTGATCCCCACCCTCTCGAGCATCGACGTGGCGGCGCTGGCGGCCCGATTCGTGGCCGGCAACCCCAAGGCGGGACTCGTCGTGACCGGTGGCGGCAGCGACCGGCTGGTGGACCTCCTGCTGCACGACCATCTCGACGTCGCCTTCGTGGGGTTGCCGGATCACAAGACCCCACCCGGCATCGGCCTGCACCGGCTCGGTGAGAACCGTCACGTGGCAGCCGTGCCGGCGGCCCACATCCTCAGCACCCGCTCACAGCTGCACTTGGCCGAACTCGCTGACGAGCAATTCATCGACTTCCCACCGGGTACTCCCGGCCGGCAACAGAGCGACCTGGCGTTCTCCGCCGCTGGGCTGCGCCGTAGCGTTCCCTATGTGGTCTCCGTCGTCGAGGTGATGCTCGACCTGGTGAGCCGCGGTGTGGGCATCGCCCTGCTGCCACCCGCCACGGTTGAACGACGCGCGGACGTGACGGCCGTCGCCCTGATCGACGGCCCCCGCCGGGTCGAGGCGATGGCCTATCGAGACTTCAATCCCTCCCCGGCAGCAGCGGTCTTTCGTGAGCTCCTCACCCAGACCCCCACGGACGAATAACCGTTTCCATCCCACGGCGAGCACTGGCCGGGTTCACCGGTGCCGGGAACCGCGACACCGCCGAGCCTCAGCCCATGTTGAGTAGCCGCAACTGTCCCCGCGCGATCAACCGGTCTCGTTCGTCCCGGGTACTCACCTGCCAGACCTGGGTGGTGCGGCCCCGGTGAACCGGGGTGCAGGTCGAGGTCAGGGTGCCGTCGCCGGCGGTGGCGAAGAACTCGGTGAAGTTGCTGAGCCCGACCACGGGCGGCAGGTTGTCCGGCCGGATGTCGCCCGGCTGCACACCCTCGGGCGCATCCCGCGCCAACAGCCACAGGGCCGCGGCCAGCCCGCCGAGGGTTTCGGTCACCGTGGCATGCACGCCACCGTTGACGATGCCGGCAGGCTGACTCAGATGCGGGCCCACCGGCCATTGCGTCACCAGCTCGTCCGGGCACGCCCGGACCACCCGCATCCCGATCGGGTCGGCCCAGCGCCCGAAAATCCCATCGATGCCAGCCAGATCGAACGTCGATGTCGAAGTCATGGGGCCCATTCTGCACATTCACGTTACGGTCGAGTAGATACAGCAGTCGGTGGTTGCTGGCCCGCCCCACATCCGTGACCGACAGCACTCGTGCGACCGAAGGAGGACCCGGCCGATGGATCTACGACGAGTTGTCGTCGTGGGAGCGAACCGGATTCCGTTTGCCCGCGCCAACTCCCAGTACGCGCACCTCAGCAACCAGGACATGCTCACCGCCACCTTCGACGGTTTGGTGGCCCGTACGGGCCTGGCGGGGGAACGCGTCGGCGAAGTCGCCGCCGGGGCGGTGCTCAAACATGCCCGCGATTTCAACCTCACCCGGCAGGCGGTCCTCGGCTCCCAACTGGACCCGCATACCCCTGCCTGCGACGTGCAGATGGCCTGCCTGACCAGCATGCAAGCCGCCTTGCTGATCGCCGCCAAGATCGCCACCGGCCAGATCGACTCCGGCATCGCCGGCGGGTCCGACACCGCCAGCGACGTACCCGTCGCCGTCAACGAGGGCTTCCGGGAAGTCCTGCTCGACCTGGCCAGGGCCCGCACCATGCAGCAGCGGCTGGCCGCCGTTGCCCGGCTGCGTCCCGGCCAGGTCGTCCCCGAACTGCCCACCAACGCCGAAGCCCGCACCGGATTGTCGATGGGCGAGCACCAGGCCGTCACCACCGCCGAACTCGGCATCACCCGCCGAGCCCAGGACGAACTCGCCGTCGCCTCCCACCACAACCTGGCCGCCGCCTACGACCGCGGGTTCTTCGACGACCTGGTCACCGGGCACGCCGGGCTCACCCGCGACGGCAACCTGCGCCCCGACACCGACACCGAGGCCATGGGCGAGCTCAAGACCGTCTTCGGGTCCGGGCCCGACGCCACCATGACCGCAGGGAACTCCACCGCGCTGACCGACGGCGCCAGCGCCGTGCTGCTGGGCAGCCAGGACTGGGCACAGCACCGCAACCTGCCCACGCTGGCCCGCATCGTCGACGCCCAAACCGCCGCCGTCGACCACGTCCACGGCGGCGAAGGACTGTTGATGGCCCCCACCTACGCCGTTTCGCAACTCTTGGACCGGCAAGGCCTGTCGTTGCAGGACTTCGACTTCTACGAGATCCACGAGGCGTTCGCCGCCACCGTGCTGAGCCACCTGGCCGCCTGGGAGAGCGAACGGTTCTGCGCGGACCGGCTGGGCCGGGACGCCCCGCTGGGCGGCATCGACCGGGACAAGCTCAACACCACCGGATCGTCCTTGGCCACCGGCCACCCGTTCGCCGCGACCGGTACCCGCATCCTGGCCACCATGGCCAAACTGTTGGCGGACAAAGGATCTGGCCGTGGCTTGATCTCCATCTGCGGCGCCGGCGGGCTCGGCGTCGCTGTGATTCTCGAGGCGGTGAACTGAGATGGCACAAGACTCAACCGGAACAAGCGACTCCACCGGCGTCCACCCGGCGCTGCGCGCCGTCGCCACCCAGGTGGGCCTGCCCAGCCCCACCCCGTTGCGGCGCTGGCAACCCGGCGAACCGATCCTGCCGGGACCGGCGCTGGTCACCGGGCCCGACGGATCGCGCGTTGCGACGACGATCAGTGAGTCACTGGCCGAGCGCGGCGTCGACCTGGCCACCGCCGAGGCCGCTCAGCTGGCCGCCGTCGTCGTCGATGCCTCCGCCGCCCGGACCCCGGCCGAGCTGGCCGACGTTCACGCGGCGCTGGTCCCGCACCTGAAGACTCTGCACGCGTGCGGGCGCATCGTCCTCATCGGTACCCAGCCCGGCTCGTTGCCGGACCCGCAAGCCCGCGCCACCCAACACGCGCTCACCGGCTTCACCCGCT
>PDSI01000140.1 GCA_002748415.1 Micrococcales bacterium
AAGGGGCGAGCGGTCCGCTCACCCCTTCAACACCGCTGCGCGGCGACCGCGGCGACAGTACCGACGCGCGACCTCAGTCGGTCGCGACGACGCTCACGGTGCGGCGACCGCGCCGAGTGCCGAACTCGACCGCACCGGCGGCCAGCGCGAACAGGGTGTCGTCGTTGCCACGGCCTACGTTGGTGCCGGGGTGGAAATGGGTGCCGCGCTGGCGCACGATGATCTCACCGGTGTTCACCAGCTGACCCCCGTAACGCTTGACGCCCAGCCGCTGGGCATTGGAGTCGCGACCGTTACGGGTGGAGCTTGCGCCTTTCTTGTGCGCCATGACGTACCGCCTTAGGAGATATTGGTGATGCGGACCTGGGTCAGCTTGGAGCGGTAGCCCTGCCGACGCCGGTATCCGGTCTTGTTCTTGTATCGCAGAATGCGAACCTTGGGGCCCTTGGTGTGCTCGAGGACCTCGCCGGTGACGCTGACCTTGGCCAGCGCGTCCGCGTCGCAGGTCACGCGGTCCCCGTCGACCAGCAGGACCGGGGTCAGTTGCACAGTGCTGCCGCCGGTGGCGGCGACGCGGTCCATGGTGACGACGTCACCGACGGCGACCTTTTCCTGGCGCCCACCGGCACGGACAATCGCGTACACGACTCAACTCACTTCCGTTCGTTCGCTCGGATCTCATGTGTGGACGCGCCCAGGCGAGCCGGGGCGTTTCGGACACACAGAGAAGGGCACGACAAGCGTGCCGACCTCCAAGAATAGGGACCGGGCACGGTTGCGGTCAAACAGGATAAGGAGCCGCCCGAACGCAACCCCGCGCTGCAACGATTCAGTCACGACCGCACGTCCGCTGTCGTGTCATTACTCACTATGCAAGAATCCACGGCACCGTGCCTGTCCGGCGGATGCCCACGAGCGCGCCACCGTGCGATTCGACCATGGAACGGAAGGTCAATGAAGGATCAACTATTCGCGACATTGCAGAGAGTCGGCCGGGCGTTCATGCTCCCGATCGCTATTCTGCCGGTCGCCGGGCTCTTCCTGGGCATCGGCGGCTCGTTCACCAACGAGACCATGCTGGAAAGCTTCCGCCTGCAAGACACGATGGGCGAAGGCACGTTCATCAACGACATCCTGCAGGTCATGAACGCGGCCGGCGGCATCATCTTCGCCAACCTGCCCATCATCTTCGCCATCGCCGTCGCGCTGGCGATGGCCCGGCAGAACAAAGCCGTCGCCGCGCTGGCCGGTGCCATCGGCTTCTTCGTCATGCACGCATCCATCGGCGCGGTCGAGGCATTCCGGTTCCCTGAAGAGGTCCGGATTGCCTGCGACGAGGCCTATGCCACCGGCGGGGACACCACCGGGTGCCTGCCGGCCGGTTCGTTTGCCGACGTCGTCGGCATCAGCAGCCTCCAGATGGGCGTGTTCGGCGGCATCATCGTCGGCCTCGGGGTGGCCGCGCTGCACAACCGGTACCACAACATCAAGCTGCCGCAGGTACTCAGCTTCTTCGGCGGCGAGCGATTCGTGCCCATCGTCTCGGCCATCACCTACCTGGTGGTGGGCATCGTCATGGCGTACCTGTGGCCGTACGTGCAGATCGGCATCAACCAGCTGGGCGCGCTGGTACGTAACTCCGGCCTGGCCGGCACCTTGATCTACGGCATCATCGAACGTTCGCTCATCCCGTTCGGCCTGCACCACGTGTTCTACCTACCGTTCTGGCAGACCAGCCTCGGCGGCACCATGGAGGTATGCGGCAACACCATCCAAGGCGCGCAGAACATCTTCTTCGCCCAGCTCGGCTGCGGTGAGACAGAGAAGTTCAGCGTCGAGGCCACCCGGTTCATGGCCGGCAAGTTCCCGTTCATGATCTTCGGCCTGCCCGGCGCGGCGCTGGCCATGTACCAGGCAGCCAACCCGGCCAAGCGCAAGGTCGTCGGCTCGCTGCTGCTGTCGGCCACGGTGACCGCCATGCTGACCGGCATCACCGAGCCGCTCGAGTTCACCTTCCTGTTCGTCGCCCCGGTGTTGTACGTGATCCACGCGCTCCTGGCAGGTGTGTCGTTCATGCTCATGCACGCACTGGGAGTCGGCGTCGGGCAGACGTTCTCCGGCGGCCTGATCGACCTCACCCTGTTCGGCATCCTGCAAGGGCCGGGCAAGAGCAGTTGGTACTGGATCCCGATCGTCGGGGCGGTCTACTTCGTCATCTACTACTTCTTGTTCAAGTTCCTGATCGCGAGGTTCAACTTCAAGACTCCCGGCCGTGAGGACGACGACAGCGAGGTCAAGCTGTATTCCCGTTCGGACGTGGACGCCAAGACCGGGCGCAACACCTCTGCCGGGTCCAGCTCCGGCGCCGAGGGCGGCGGCACCGCGACCAAGGTCGACGAGGACACGATGCTCGCGGCCAGCGTGGTCAAGGGCCTCGGCGGGTTGGACAACATCACCGATGTGGACAACTGCATTACCCGGTTGCGCACCGAGGTCAAAGACAGCTCGGTTGTCGATGACGCGCTGCTGAAGGCGACGGGCGCCTCCGGGGTGATGAAGTCCGGCCGCGGCGTGCAGATCATCTACGGGCCGCGGGTCACCGCTGTCGCCCACGCTGTGCGCGAGTTCATCGAGAACCCGGTCGACGTGCCGGAACTCGAGGGTGGTGCCGCGGCCGCCGCAGCGGTGGAGTCGGCTCCGGAGCCGGCCACCGAACGGGTCGCCACCGTGGTCCGGGCCCCGCTGGCCGGGCAGGTTGTGGAGATGTCCGAGGTCGAGGACGCGGCTTTCGCCGGCGGCATGGTCGGCCCCGGCCTGGCCATCAAGCCGACCAGCACCACCGTGGTCAGCCCCGTGCAGGGCACGGTCTTGATGGTGTTCCCCACCAAGCACGCCGTGGGGATCAAGACCGATACCGGTGTCGAACTGCTGATCCACATCGGGTTGGACACGGTGAAGCTGCAGGGCGACGGATTCGACGCCCACGTCGCCGCCGGAGACGTCGTCGACGTCGGCACCCCGCTGATCACCTTCGACCCGGAGAAGATCAGCGCCGCCGGCTACTCGTTGACCACCCCCGTGGTGGTCACCAACGCCGCCAAGGTCGGTGACCCGATCCTGGTGGCCGCCGACGAGGTGAAGGAAGGCAACGGGCTGTTCGTGATCACGTGATCACCTGAGAAGGTGTGAGGGCCGGGGCGGCACACCGCGTGCCGCCCCGGCCCTCGCCACATCCGGCGGGCCACGCCCTAGCTATCGCCCACGGTCGTCGCCGGCGCGGTCACCCGGCGCCGCTTGCGCCGGGGACCGGAGTTCTCCTGAGTGTGCGGTCCGGCATCGGGTATCAGCGAGTGGGAGGAGTCGGCACCGGCGGTCTCAGCAGTGGCGTCGACCGGCGAGGGGGCGCCTGCCGGCACTGCGCTGTGCCCTGGCACTGCGCCGTCCGAAACCACTGCGCCGTCCGAAACCACGGCGTCATCCGAAGGTAGCGCGTCCTCCGGAGCTATTTCGCCGCCCGGGTCGGCTGCGGCAGCCACGGCGTCTTTCGCGGCCGAGCCACCGGAGTCCCGGCAACTGTCCGACGGCCCACCACCACGATCCTCCTTCTTGCTCTCCGCCCGCTGCTTGGCCTTGCGGGCCGCCTCAGCCACCCGTTGCGCCTCAGCCGCACCCTTGGGAGCCTCCTTGGCACCGGTCGGCACGTCGTGCACGATCAGCCCGCGCCCCGCGCAATGCTCACACGGCTCGCTGAACGCCTCCAGCAACCCCTGCCCGACCCGCTTGCGGGTCATCTGCACCAATCCCAGCGAGGTCACCTCGGCCACCTGATGTTTGGTGCGGTCGCGGCCAAGGCACTCCACCAGCCGACGCAGCACCAGGTCCCGGTTGGACTCCAGCACCATATCGATGAAATCGATGACGATGATCCCGCCGATGTCACGCAACCGCAGCTGCCGCACGATCTCCTCGGCGGCCTCCAGGTTGTTACGGGTGACGGTCTCCTCCAGATTGCCGCCGGACCCGACGAACCGGCCGGTGTTGACGTCGACGACGGTCATCGCCTCGGTCCGGTCGATCACCAGCGACCCACCGGAGGGCAGCCACACCTTGCGATCCAGCGCTTTGGCGATCTGTTCGTCGACCCGGTTGGCCTCGAACACATCGCCCGGTTCCTCCCACTTGGTCACCCTTTCCGCCAGGTCGGGAGCGACCTCGTCGATGTACTCCTTGACCGTCGACCACGAATCGTCCCCGGCCACAGTCAGTTTGGTGAAGTCCTCGTTGAACACGTCCCGGATGACCTTGACCGTCAGGTCGGGTTCACCGTGCAGCAGCGACGGCGCGTTGACCGACTCCGACCGGCGGGTGATCCGCTCATAGGTCTTGGTGAGCCGTTCGACGTCGCGGCGCAATTCCTGTTCCGAGGCGCCCTCGGCGGCGGTCCGTACGATCACCCCGGCATCCTGCGGCACCACTTCGCGCAGGATCTTCTTCAGCCGGGACCGTTCCTTGTCCGGCAGTTTGCGGGAGATGCCGGTCATGTTCGCTCCCGGAACCAGCACCAAGTACCGGCCGGGCAGGCAGACCTGGCTGGTCAGCCGGGCCCCCTTGTGCCCGATCGGATCCTTGCTGACCTGGACCAACACCGTATCGCCGGGTTTCAGCACCAGCTCGATGCGGCGCTGCTTACCGCCGACCCCGGCCGCGTCCCAGTTCACCTCCCCCGCGTACAGGACGGCGTTGCGGCCCCGGCCGATGTCGACGAAGGCGGCTTCCATGCTCGGCAGCACGTTCTGCACCTTGCCCAGGTACACATTGCCGATGAGTGAACTCGCCTCCTTGCGGGCCACATAGTGCTCCACCAGCACCCCGTCCTCGAGCACCACCAGCTGCGTGCGGCCGGCGTGCTCACGCACGAACATCGTCCGCTCGACGCTCTCGCGCCGGGCCAGGAACTCCGCCTCGGTGATGATCGGACGGCGCCTGGACTGCTCACGACCTTCACGGCGGCGCTGCCGCTTGGCTTCCAGCCGGGTGGACCCCTTGACCCCGGTGACGTCGTCACGACGACGCGAGGACCGGACCTTGGTCACCGTGTTGGGTGGATCGTCCGGGGAGCCGTCGTCCGAGCTTGCGCCACTGCGGCGCCGCCGGCGCCGGCGGCGCCGGGAGCTCGACGAGGCTTGACCGTCGTCCTCCACGGAGTCCTCGGAGTCCTCGAACTCCTCCGCACCGTCCTCATCGGCGCTGTCTTCGCCGTCGGCGGCCCGGCGACGCCGGCCCCGGCCACCGCGGCGGCGCCGGCGGCGGCGCCCACTGGTCGATTCCTCGGCGTCGTCGTCCTCGCCCGTGCCCTGCGCGTCATCGGCAAAGTCGTCGTCGACGTCGTCCTCGTCCGAGTCGTCGGGCCGGCCCTTGCGGCCTTGAGCGCGCCGGGGCTGGTCGTTGCCGCCCTGGTCGTTGTCGGCTTGGCTCCTGCGTGAGTCCGACTTCCTGCTCTCGCCGGTACTGCCGTCCACGACACTGGCGCCGCCCGCGGTACGGGCAGCCGGTGCCGCAGTCAGTTCCGGTGCTTGGAACAACAACAGCGGTGCGACCGCGCCGGCCGGTGCGCGCACGTCCACCGGATCCTCTTCGGCAGACTCGGTGGAGTTCTCCCCGGCATCGGATTCCTCCTCGGCAACGGCCGCGCCGCGGACAGCGGGCCCACCGGCGGGCTCTTCGCCGGCTGGCGCAACGTCCACCGGCTCGCTGCCCTCGCTGCGGCCGTCGTCGGTACCGGGGTCGACGGCTTCGCCGGTGCTCGCCTGCCCGCCGACTGATTCGTCGTGATCGTCGTCGGCCGCATCCGTACCCGTCTGGTGCCGGCCGGTCTCGGCGGTTCCCTGTCTGGCCTCGCGCGCCTCCTGCACGATCTCGCTGACATCCCGCTGGCCGCTGACCAGGTCCCGGATAGTTTGCAGATCCAGCTCCGAGGTGTCCCCGCCGGCCTGGGCGATCACCTCGCCGGTGACCGGCTGCGCCCGATCAGGTCCCTCGCCCTGGGCCGCTTTCTCATGCATCTGCCCGAGGGCCTGCTCCAGCGCATCGATTTCCCACTGCCGGCTGCCCGGTTCCAGGTGTTCTTCGGTCACGAGAGTACTCCCGTCCTACCCGCTGGCCCCGTTCACACCCCGCACGGCACCGCGGGCGCTCGGTGTGCCTGGACCGTAGCTCCAGGCCGACCAAGTCGCTGACTACGCCCGCGCTCGCGCAAGGCGAGCCGGGGCTCGCGCGCGGCGCAATTAGGCGCCGATGACCTCACGATCCGCTGCGAACGGGTCAGTCACTGACCGGCTCTCCTCGTCGAGCGGACCCTGCGCAAGCCGCGTCAGCAGTGCTGCCTGAGTGGGCGCGAGTCCATGCACGACGCGCAATGCGGCGAGGATGTCATCGGGTCGTACGGTTGGTGTGCTACGCCGGACGACCACTCGCAGTATCGCACATTCCAGGCATTGTCTAACTGAAAGCTCACCTGATCCGGACGCGACGTTGACCACACCAGGCGACCTGTCAACCGCGCCAGGCACCCGACCAGTCCCCTCGATGGCCACGTCCGGGCGGGCATGTGTATCCGTGAACAGCACTTCGCGCCCGATCGCCCAGAGGTCTTCGTCCCCGAGCACACGCAGATCCACCAGCGCGGCCCGCACCTCGAACCGGCGGATGCCCTTCTTGGTCATCCGGTCCACCTCGACCCGGTCCCGGCCGAGCAGCTCCTGCACCGCCGCCCGCGCTTCGTCGTCACTGACGCCGGGCAGATCCATCCGCCATACCGATGCCTGCAACCGGTCGGTGATCCCGCCGGGCACCGCCGCAGTCACCGCATCGACGATGTCCAGGCCGGGCGGTAACGCCGCATCCAACGCGGCCGCGACCCGGGCCGGGTCACACTCGCGCACCAGAGAGATCTCCACGTACTCCGCCTCGCTGGCCGCGCCGGTGGGCGCGGCATTGGCATAGGAGATCTTCGGGTGTGGTGTGAACCCGGCCGAGTAGGCCATCGGTACCGCGCACCGGCGCAGCGCGCGTTCCAGCGCCCGCTGGAAGTCCCGGTGACTGGAGAACCGCAGCCGAGACCGTTTCGCGTAACGCAACCGGATCTTCTGCACCGGTGGCGGTGGTGGTGGCGTGTCGGGCTGACGAGCCACAACGCGGACCTCAGGGGCGTCAGCCGCCGATGCTGGCCTGGCCACCGCCACCCTTGAGGGCAGCCAGCCTGGCCTCCAACTCGGTCTGCGCGGACAGGTCGTCCAAGGACTCGAACTGGGCTTCCATCGAGCTGGCGGCGAGCTCGACCTTGCCGGCGGCAAGTGCCTCCTGGCGGCGCACCCGTTCCTCGAACTGGCCCAACTCGCTGGTGGGATCCATCACGTCGATCTTGCCGATGGCGTCCATGACCTGGTTCTGAGCGTTGGCGGCCTTGGACCGGGCGACCAGTTCGTGGCGCTTGCGCTTGAGGTCGTCCAGACGCATGCGCATCTGGTCCAGCCCGCTCTTCAGCTTGTTGACCACCTCGGTCTGCGCGGCGATCTGCGGGTCGGCGATGCGGATCTCCTCTTCGAAGTCCATCTGCCGCTTCAGGGCGAACTTGGCCAGGTTGTCGAACCGGTCGGCCTCACCGGTGTTGCCCGCTTGGCGCAACTGGTCGGCTCGCTGCGAGGCAGCCATCGCCTTGGAGCCCCACTCCTGTACGGCCTGCTGATCCTCAGCCTTGTCCGCCTCCAGCATACGGAGATTGCCGATGGTGGCGGCGGTTGATTCCTCGGCCTCGGCGATGGAGTTGGTGAAGTCCCGGATCAGCTGATCCAGCATCTTCTCCGGATCCTCCGCCCGGTCGATGAGGGCGTTGAGGTTGGCACGGGTCAACTGGGCGATGCGGCCGAGGATGCTCTGCTTCTGCGCCATGCTGGTTTCTCCTTGTGTGAGTGAGTGAATGAGTGCTGTTGACGTTGTGTTGGCCGTCGCGGCTGGGCCAGCTAGAACCGGCCCCCGGACCCGCCGCCGAACCCGCCACCACCGAAACTGCCCCCGGAGCCACCACCGAATCCGCCGCCGAACCCGCCGCCGAATCCGCCGCTGAACCCGCCGCCTCGTCGGCCACCACTGCCGAACCCGTTCATGGCGGCCCCGATGATGACACTGAGTGGGTCGATGCCGCCACGCCGGTAGCCGCCACGGTAGTCGCCGAAACCACCGAATCCGCCGCCACGGTGCTGGTCCAAGTCCCGGTCGGCCAGATCGGTCGCTTCGCCGGCCAGTTGAGTGGCCCGGTTGGCCGCGGCCAGCGCGGCTTGCGGATCGTGCCCGGCCAAGGCCTGCGCATCGGCGAGTGCTCGTCTGGCCTCGTTCAACCGGGTGCGGGCCCTGGTCCCGACCGCCCCGCGATTGCGTGCGACGACGTCCTCGGCAGTTCTCAGTTCCCGTTGGGCGATGCTCACGGCCCGGCCGAGCTTGTCCATCGCCTGGCCGGCGCGTTGTTGGGCCTGGTCGACGGCGGCCAGCGCGTCGTCCAGTTCGTTGTCGGCGGTCACCACGCGCTTGAGCGCGCCCACCGGGTCTGTGCTGCCGCTGGTGTGGGCGTAGGCCAACGCGGAGCGGGCTGCGGTCAGGGACGCGCCGAGCCGTTGCTGCATGGCTTCGTCCGCCTGGGCGAGTGCCGACACGTCGGCCTGCAACGCGGGCACCGCCTGGGTGAGATCGCCGGCCGCCTGGTCCAATTCGCCGCGCAGGTCCTCGACCCGGCTGATGATCTCCTCGATCTGGCCCAGTGCCTCCTCGGCAGTGTGCAGGGCAAGGGCGCTCTGAGTACCCGAGGACGCGGCAGCCCGCTCGATGTGGCCGCGCGCGATGCCCAACCGCTCGGTGATCTCCTGGGTGGCATCGACCACCCGGGCCACCGCCCGCTCGGAGTACCGGGACTGCAACGCCTGGACGGTCGAACCCACCCGCGGCAGGGCGCCCTGAGCCTCTTCGGCCCGCTCCCGTAACTGCGGCAGCACCTGCCCGGCCCGTTTGCCCAAGTCACGCAACCTGGCGAAGTCCTCTTCCTGCTCGGCCAACGCCGCTTCGGCCTCGGCGGCCCGTTGCAGGATCTCGCGCAGCATCTGCTCGCGCTGTGCCGGTGTCTCCGGGAACTCGTCGTCCAACTGCTGGCGCACCTGGAAGGCGCGGTTCATCGACGCTTTCGCCTGATCCAACGCCGCGATATACGGGGCCACCGCCGCGTCCCCGAATTCGGCCTGGGCGAACTGGAGTTCGCGCGCGCTGGAACGCAGGTCCTCGTCCGCCGTGACCAGGGCGCGGCTGGCCTCGCTGTCCACCTCAGCCAGGCTCATCGCCTGCGGTGGGTGGCCCGGTGCCGGCGCAGAGCCGGTGTTCGCGCCGCCGGAGCGCCGCCGGGTGAGCACGAAAGCACCCGCCCCGATCGCGGTCACCACACCGGCGCCACCGAGAACCAGGGCCGCGGTGCTACCTACGCCGGAGGACCCGGATCCCGGCGACCGCGCACCGATGTTCTCGCGCAACCCATCGGCCAGCGCTTCGGCGGCACCGGCCCAGTCCTCGGTCTGCAGGTGGGACAGCATGTACTCGTCGGCCACCTCGCTGCGTTTCGAATCATCCAGTGGGAAACCCGTGCCGGCACCGACGAAGTACCTGCGGTCGGTGACCGCCACCGCGAGAATCGCGTTGTTGGAACCCATTCCGGACTGCTCGAACGTTCGCTCTACCCAGGTTTCCGGCTCCACTTCGCCGAAGGTGTCGACGAACAGGACATACAACGAGACGTGGTCTTCATCTCCCAGTTGCTGAATCGCCTCTTCGATGTTGTCTTCCTCGGAGGCGCTGAGAACGTTCGCGGTGTCCGTCACCGGACCAGGTAGGTTCATCGGGTCCTCGGCCATCGCGGCGGCCGGCGCCGCCGTGGTCACGGCAGCGGCAATCACCGCCGAGCCCAGCACTCTCATCCCCCTGACCACAACGCATCCCCTCATCCGTCCGCCGCTAGTTGTGCGTCCAAACCCGCAGTGGCCACGCTCAGCGGAAGCAGCGTGCGCCCGGTGGGCCCGATCCGGTTGCCGGTGCCCATCCTGGGGCACACGCCACAGTCCGAACATGGTGTCCACCGGCAGTCCTCCACCTCGATCTCGCTCAGGGCATCCTGCCAGTCTTCCCACAGCCATTGCTTGTCCAACCCGGAATCCAGATGGTCCCACGGCAGCACCTCGGAAAGCTCGCGTTCCCGGGTGGTGTACCAGTCCAGGTCCACCGGATGACCGGCCAGGACCTGCTGCGCGCAGTCGGCCCACCGTTGGAAGCTGAAATACTCACGCCAGCCGTCGAACCGGCCACCGGCACGCCAGACCGCTTCGATGACCGCGCCGACCCGCCGGTCGCCGCGGGACAACAGGCCTTCGACGATGCCTGGTTTGCCGTCGTGGTAGCGCATGCCGATGCTGCGGCCGAACTGCTTGTCGGCGCGGATGGCCGCTTTCAGTTCGGCCAGCCGGGCATCGGTGCTCTCATGATTCAGCTGAGCGGCCCACTGGAACGGGGTGTGCGGTTTCGGGACGAACCCTCCGATGCTGACGGTACAGCGAATATCCCTGTGCCCGGCCGCTTCTCGGCCGGCTTTGATGACGTGTCGGGCCATGTCGGCGATCTGCAGCACGTCCTCGTCGGTCTCGGTCGGCAGCCCGCACATGAAGTACAGCTTCACCTGCCGCCACCCGTTGCCGAACGCGGCGGCGACGGTGGCGATGAGGTCCTCCTCGCTGACCGTTTTGTTGATGACCTTGCGGATGCGTTCGCTGCCGCCCTCGGGGGCGAACGTGAGCCCGGACCGGCGCCCGCCGCGGGCCAGCTCTGCGGCCAGATCGACGTTGAAGGCGTCCACTCTGGTGGACGGCAGCGACAGCCCGACCTTGCGGCCCTCGTACCGGTCGGTGAGCTGCTTGCTCAGTGGGCCGATCTCCGAATGGTCGGCGCTGGACAGGCTGAGCAGACCGACTTCCTCGAAACCGGTTGCGGCCAGGCCTTTCTCTATCATCCGGCCGATGCCGTCAATGCTGCGCTCACGGACCGGACGGGTGATCATCCCAGCCTGGCAGAACCGGCATCCGCGGGTACACCCACGGAAGATCTCCAAACTCATCCGTTCGTGCACGGTCTCCGCCAGTGGGACCAGCGGTTGTTTGGGGTAGGGCCAGGCGTCCAGGTCCACGACGGTGTGCTTGGCAACCGTAGCGGGCGCGTCGGGGTGATTGGGGGTGACCGCCCGGATCTGGCCGAGGTTGGCGGCAGTCGTGTCCGGGTCGGCCGGGCGGTAGTACGTCACGTCGTAGAAGCCGGGCACGTACACCCCGCCGGTGGCGGCCAGTCTGGCCAGCAGCCCGGTGCGCCCGCCGGGGCGGCCGTGCGCCTTCCAGTCCCGGCAGATGTCGGTGACCACCAGCACCGCTTGCTCACCGTCGCCGAGGATCGCCGCGTCGATGAAGTCGGCGATCGGCTCGGGGTTGAAGGATGCGTGGCCACCGGCCAGCACGATGGGGTGCTCGTCGGTGCGCTCGGCGGCGTGCAGCGGGATGCCGGCCAGGTCCAGGGCGGTGAGCAGATTCGTGTAGCCCAGTTCGGTGGCCAGCGACACCCCCAGAAAGTCGAAGTCGCCGACGGCGCGGTGCGCGTCCACGGTGAACTGGGGGACGCCGTGCCGGCGCATCAGCGCCTCCAGGTCCGGCCACACCGCATAGGCGCGTTCGGCCAGGGTGTCGGGGCGCTCGTTGAGGACTTCGTACAGGATCATGACGCCCTGGTTGGGCAGGCCCACCTCGTAGGCGTCCGGGTACATCAACACCCACCGCACGGTGTGCTCGCCGGCCCCGTTCACCCGCGCGGCGTGCCAGTCCTTGACGCACGCGTTCACCTCCCCGCCCACGTACTGGATGGGCTTGCCGACCATGGCCAGCAGCGGCTCCAGAGCCGCGAAGACACTGTCGCCGGCACGGCGACGGGTGGCATGCAGCACGGTCATCGGGGGCGGCCTCCAGTGGGCGGAATCTCCTCGTCAATCGCCCATGGTAGGCGTTGCGGCCACGACCGGCTTCTCGTGTGGCCGAACGCCTGGCGGGGCGCGGTGCCGGACCTCGGGCGCTGGCCCTACCGAGCGGCCGCCAGGTCCGGGAACCACAACGCGATCTCGCGTTCCGCCGACTGCGGCGAATCCGAGCCGTGTACGACGTTCTCGGTGGAGCCCAGCCCGAAGTCGCGGCCCAGGTCGCCGCGGATGGTGCCCGGCGCGGCCTTGGTGGGGTCGGTGGCCCCGGCCAGGGACCTGAACCCGGCGACGCACTGGTTGCCCTCGATGACCACCGCCAGTACCGGACCGGACCTCATGAACTGTTTCAACGCCGGGTAGAACGGCTTGTCGATGTGATCGGCGTAGTGTCCGGCGAGCAGCTCGTCGGTGGTCTCCCGTAACTGGACGGCTACCAACGTGTAGCCCTTGCGCTCGATCCTGCGCAGCACCTCTCCGCACTGGCCTCGCCGGACACCGTCCGGCTTGACGAGCACCAGGCTTCTTTCCACCGCGTCGCTCACCCTGTATTCCTTTCTACGTACCTCACACGGCCACCGCCACCCGGCGACGGCTCCCGTAGAGTTCTCCCCGAAGTTGCCGCCGTTGTCAAAACGACGTGGCAAGCCCGCACCTCAGCCACCCTGCGTCACATCGGGACTCGCCGTCCGTAACCGCCGTCGGCGGGCGGTGCCGGCCCGGACGTCCATGAGGCTCACCCGGCATCACGGCGCGGGCGGAGCCGAAGGGCCGGGTGTGGTGTCGACGTGGTGGCCGGCCCGGACCATCCACCAGGTCAGCGCCACGAAAACGGCGCCGACCCACACCATCGCCGGGACCACGAGCGCGGTGGCCAACAACACCACCTGCAACACGCCGACCACGACCAGCCCGCCGGGCCGGCGGACCAGTGCGGCTCCGAGCACGAAAGCCAGACACACCAGCGCGCCACCGGCCAGCGCGGTGGTGCTCGACAGCCCGGACAGCCGGGAGGCGACCAGGGTGGCGAACAGGACGACGAACGCCTCCAGGATGAGCGCGGTGGCGCCCAGCCGGGCCGTCATCGGGCCAGGCCGGGCGGACAGGGACGGGCCGGTCACCTCAGCACTCGGTCAGGTCGATGACGTCCTCGCCCAACTCCGCGGCGAGGTCGATGTCCACGGCGCGCACCGAGTCGTCCACCGGGTCCACGGGCGCGGCCCGCAACAGCACTCGCGCCTGCCCCGCCACTGTCACCGACCCGGTGACCAGCACCCCGCTGCCGTGTCCGCCCGCCGCCTCGGCCCGGTCCACGGCCACCTGGATGGCGTCGTCCAGGCGCGGCACCTCGTGGACCCTGTCCTCCCCGAACACCTGCCTGGCCAGCCCGGCCAGTTCCGGCACCGGGACGGCCCGGGGTGAACCGGAGGCGGTGATCACGACTTCGGCCAGCGTGGGTTCCAGTTCGGCCAGCATTGCCTCGGCCGGTTTGCCGGCCAGGATGCCGACCACGCCCACGATGCGCTGCAGGTCGGTGCTCTCGGTGAGCGCGGCGACGGTGGCCTGGACTCCGGCGGTGTTGTGGGCTGCGTCGAGGAAAACTGCCGGCGAGGTCCGGACCAGCTCCAACCGCCCCGGGACCGTCACGGACTCCATTGCCATGGAAAGGATTTCACCACTGATGGGACGGCACCCGCCACCGAGGAACGCCTCGACCGCGGCGACCGCGGTGGCCGCATTGTGGGCCTGGTGCCGCCCGTGCAGCGGCAGGTAGACGCCGGTGTAGGTCGCTGCCCGGCCCCGCACCGTGACGGTCTGGCCGCCTACGGCGATCTGCCGGTGTTCCAGTGCGTAGTCGATGCCTTCGACGGCCAGGGTGGCGTTGAGATCGCTGGCCTTGCGGGTCAGCACCTGCAGGGCGTCGGCCGGCTGCGCGGCCAGCACGATCTGGCTGTCCTCGCGGAAGATGCCGGCCTTCTCGGCGGCGATCTCGGCGACCGTGCCCCCGAGCATCTCGGTGTGGTCCAGGCTGATCGGCGTCACCACCGACACCGCCGCGTCGGCGACGTTGGTGGCGTCCCACTGCCCACCCAGCCCTACTTCCACGACGGCCACGTCGACGGGTGCGTCGGCGAAGATCACGTACGCCATGGCCGTCAACACTTCGAAGTAGGTCATCGGGGACCCGCCCTCCTTGGCGAGTCTGCCGTCGACCATCGCCACCATGGTGGCGATCTCCTCCCAGGTATCGGCGAAGTCCTGGGCGCTGACCGGGGATCCGTCGACGCTGATGCGTTCGGTGACCTGCTGGAGGTGTGGGCTGGTGTAGCGGCCGGTCCGCAAGTTGTGCTCGCGCAACATGCGCTCGACCATCCTGGCCACCGAGGTCTTACCGTTGGTACCGGTGATCAGGATGACCGGGTAAGCCCGGTGTGGGTCGCCGAGAATCTCCAGCAGGATCCGCATCGGACCCAGCCTGGGCTGCATGTCCGACTCCGGCGCCCGGGCCAACAGCTCCGCGTAGACCGGGCCGGCCACATCGGCGGCGGCCGGTCGCGCAGGCTTCTCTGACACACGCATCACTGTAGCGCCGGGGCGCCGCATCGGCTCGCACCCGCGCCGCACCGGCGTCAGGCTACCGTGGGTGGCATGCTCCCCCGGCTGGTGGCCACCGACTGTGACGGAACCCTGCTGCGATCCGACGGCACCGTCTCCGAGCGCACCCGGACGGTGCTGGCCGATGTGGTCGCCGCCGGGACCGACATCATGCTGGTCACTGCCCGGCCGCCACGGTGGATGCCGGAGTTGGCGGACATGCTCGGTATCGACGGCGCCGCACTGTGCATGAACGGGGCGTTGCGCTACGACCTGCGCACCGGTGACCTCACCTGCCTGGCGCAGATCGACGAGGCGCTGGGGGCCCGGCTGGTCGAGGACATCCGGGCGGAAGTCCCCGGGGTGAGTTTCGCCGTCGAATCGATTCGCGGTTTCGCCCGGGAACCCGGTTTCGAGCGGGCCAGCGGCCGCCACGACGGGCAATGGCATGTCGCCGAGGGTGCGGCCGTCGTGGCCGAGGCCGCCGGCAAGCTGCTGGTGCGCCACCAGCGAATGCACGTGGACGACCTGCACGCGGCGGTGTCCACGGTGGTCGGTGACCGCGCCGAGGTGTCCCATTCCGGGGCCACCGGGCTGGCCGAGATCGGCCCGAAAGGGGTCACGAAAGGGACCGCGCTGGCGCAGGTGTGCGCGGCATCGGGAATCGACGCCAGTCAGGTGTGGGCGTTCGGGGACATGCTCAACGACCTGCCGATGCTGCGGTGGGCCGGCCGCTCGTTCGCGGTCGCCAACGCGCATGCGCAGGTAAAGGCCGCCTGCAGCGACGCGGCTCCCGCCAACGACGAGGACAGCGTCGCCCAGGTGCTCGCGGCCGCGATTGCGGCTGCCCGTCCCGGTGCTACCGGTCCCGGTACTGTCGAGTTCGGCGATATCCGGCTCAGCGGTGCAGGTCGAACCGGTCCAGTTCCATCACCGTGACCCACGCGTCGACGAAGTCGTGCACGAACTTCCCGGCCGCGTCGTCACTGGCGTAGACCTCCGCGACGGCCCGTAGCTCGGCGTGGGCGCCGAACACCAGGTCGGCCCGGCTGGCCGTCCAGCAGGCCCCGTGACGGCCGGTGCCGGTGTAGGTGTCGCTGCCCTCGACCGGTGTCCACGTGGTCTGCAGGTCCAGCAGGTTGACGAAGAAGTCGTTGGTGAGCAGGCCGGGCCGGTCGGTCAGCACACCCAGCATCGAGCCGCCACTGTTGGCACCCAGCACCCGCAGTCCACCCACCAGCACGGTCATCTGCGGGACGCTGAGGTTGAGCTGGTTGGCCTTGTCCACCAACAGGTACTCCGCCGGAAGGGGATTGCTGGACCGCTCGTAGTTGCGGAACCCGTCGGCCTTCGGCTCCAGCCAGGTGAAGGACTCGACGTCGGTCTGCTCCGCCGATGCGTCGGTACGTCCGGGGATGAACGGTACCTGCACCGGGTGGCGGGCCGCCTTGGCGGCCTGCTCGACACCCACTCCTCCGGCCAGCACGATCAGGTCGGCCAGCGAGATCCTCGTTCCACCCCGGTGCGCGGCGTCGAAGTCGTTCTTGATGCCCTCCAGCACCTGCAGCACCACGGACAGCTGGGCCGGGTCGTTGGCCGCCCAGCTGCGTTGCGGCTCCAGCCGGATCCGGGCCCCGTTGGCCCCACCGCGCTTGTCGCTGCCGCGGAACGAGGACGCGGATGCCCACGCGGTGGCCACCAGTTGCTGCACGGTGAGCCCGGAATCGACGATGCGGGTCTTCAGCTGGCGGATGTCGCTCGGGCCCACCAGCGGGTGATTCACGGCCGGTACCGGGTCCTGCCAGATCAGCTCCTCGGCCGGAACCTCCGGCCCCAGGTAGCGCGACACCGGGCCCATGTCGCGGTGGGTGAGCTTGAACCAGGCCCGGGCGAACGCGTCGGCATATTCATCGGGGTTGGCGTGGAAGCGCCGGGAGATCTGCTCGTACTCCGGGTCCGCCCGCAGCGCCAGGTCGGTGGTGAGCATCATAGGGGTCCGGGTCTTGGACCCGTCGTGCGGGTCCGGGACCGTGCCCACACCGCCCCCGTTCTTGGGTTGCCACTGATGAGCCCCGGCCGGTGAGGTGGTCTGCTCCCATTCGTAGCCGAACAGGATGTCGAAGAAGCTGTTGTCCCATTCGGTCGGGGTGTGGGTCCAGATAACCTCGGGCCCACTGGTGATGGTGTCGTTGCCCACCCCGCTGCCGAGGCTGTTCTTCCAGCCCAGGCCTTGCTGTTCCAGCGGCGCGGCCTCGGGTTCTGGGCCGAGGTACCTCAGCGGGTCCCCGGCGCCGTGCGTCTTGCCGAAGGTGTGCCCACCGGCGATCAGGGCGACCGTCTCTTCGTCGTTCATCGCCATCCGGGCGAACGTCTCGCGGATGTCGGCGGCGGCGGCCACCGGGTCCGGGTTGCCGTTCGGCCCTTCCGGGTTGACATAGATCAGGCCCATCTGCACGGCCGCCAGCGGGCTCTGCAGATCCCGTTCACCGGTGTAGCGCTGCGCACCGAGCCATTCGCTTTCCGGGCCCCAGTACACGTCGTCGTCCGGCTCCCAGGCATCGACCCGGCCACCGGCGAACCCGAAGGTCTTGAAGCCCATCGTCTCCAGGGCGACGTTGCCGGCCAGCACGATCAGGTCCGCCCAGGACAGCGCCTTGCCGTACTTCTTCTTCACCGGCCACAGCAACCGCCGCGCCTTGTCCAGGCTCACGTTGTCCGGCCAGCTGTTCAACGGCGCGAATCGCTGCTGCCCGGTGCCGGCGCCGCCACGACCGTCATGAATCCGGTAGGTGCCGGCGCTGTGCCAGGCCATCCGGATCATCAACGGGCCGTAGTGGCCCCAGTCCGCAGACCACCAGTCCTTCGAATCGGTCAGTACCCGGGCGATCTCCTTCTTGACCTCAGCCAGGTCCAGTGCGCTGAAAGCGGAGGCGTAATCGAAGTCCGCGCCCAGCGGGTTGGCCACCGCCGGGTTCTTGGCCAGGATCTTCAGGTTCAGCCGGCCGGGCCACCATTGCTGGTTGGCGTCGCCTTGCGTCGGGTGGGTCAGATCGTGATGCAGCACAGGGCATCTGGCCTTGTCTTCGGCGGTCATGACCGGTTCCTCTCTGGCATCGGTACGAGGTGACATCGGTACGAGATGGTGGCCGGCGGGGCGGCCAGCAGGCCGGTCACCCGGTCCTCGCCGCGCGGCCGGGACTGTTGGCGCACCGGTCCGCCGGACCGCCGACGCCACTCCCGCACACTGTCTGCCAGGAGAGCAAAACGGTCAAGTGATGGCAGGCTAGTCTTATCGGCGGCCGGGCCGCCGATGACGACCGCACGCTGCGGTCACGAGTTGGCCGAACGCCACCAGGCATGGTGGTGACTGCGCAACTCCGAGTGGCTCGGCATCGGGTAGAACGCCAGGTCGCGGCCGTTGCCCACGTAGAACCCGCCCTGCACCATCCGGTACGGAAAGTCCATCGCGTGGACCCGGTGCACCAGCTTGGTGTGCTTGTCGGCGTCGGTCACATGCAGCAGCGCCTCCCGCAGGTGGTGAATGAAGTCGTAGGGAAGATCGCCGATCTGCCCCGCCTGGGGATTGGTGGCCAGGGCACCCAATCCCAGTTCCACGAAGCACAGCGCGGGAAACGCGATCAGCTTCTCCGGTTCGTAGACCGTCTTGGCGTAGAACTGCTGCGGGGCCAACGAGCTGGCCACCAGAGAGTTGCTGGGCGCGAAGTCGTGGTAGAGGTGCAAACCGTCGGCCGGGGGTGGCACCGCGTCGGCCGGTTCCAGGCCGAGCGTGTGCCCGTAGGAGGTGGCCAGGTAGAGCTTGCGCAACGCCGAGACGGGCAGGTGCTCCAGCACCCGGTAGACCGACACGTACACCGAGTTCTTCGGTTTACCGTCCGGGTGCGGCACGCACCGGGCCAGTGCTTCGTCGATGTCGAAGTACGGATCCCGGAAGTCCGGATCTACCTCGAAGAACACCGCCTGGCCCTTGGACTTGTACTGGTGCCCGGTGGCGTAGTACTGACCGAACTCCTCCGGCTCCAGGCCGGAGACGACGAGTGCCTCGGGGATCAAGGAGAAATACACGTGGGACATCTGTCGCACCTTTCGTCGTGGCTGAGCCGGTTGCCCTCGACCCAAGTCTGCCGTGCGGTGAGGCTGATCGCCCGTCTCACCCGT
Organism: Micrococcales bacterium; assembly: GCA_002748415.1. Taxonomy (GTDB): domain Bacteria; phylum Actinomycetota; class Actinomycetes; order Actinomycetales; family CAWJMD01. The sequence continues at coordinate 18,863 of PDSI01000140.1, forward strand.
TACAGCCGTTCCACCTTGACCCGCACCTGGTGCCCGTCGGCGACGGTCGCCTCGGTGACACCGTCACCCACCTGCAGGTCCTCCAGCGTGCCGGAGCACCCGACGGACCTGGCCAACGTCTCGGTCACCAGGATTTCTTGGTTGTTCACCAGAGCCTGCCAGACCGGGCCCTCTCCGGTCACCGTGAGCCGTATCTCATCGCTGACGTGCAGCCCGGCGTCCCGGCGGGCCTGCTGCACCACCCGAACGACGTCGTTGACCAGGCCGACAGCACGCAGCTCGTCGGTCAGCCGGGTGTCCAGCACGACGAAACCACCGCCGGGCACGACGGCCACCGCCGCACCGGCGGCGGCCTGGTCGGTCTTGACGACGGTGTGTACCTCGTACTCGCCCTGGTGCAGGGCCACGCCGCCTGCACTGACCGTCCCGTCCTCAGCCACCGACCAGTCACCCGCCTTGGCCGCCTTGATGACCGCCTGCACGTGCTTGCCCAGCCGCGGGCCGGCGGCCCTGGCGTTGACGGCGAGCCGCTGTTCGATGCCGAAGTCCTCGTCGCAGACCTCGGCCAGGTCGGCCAGGGCCACCTCGGTCACGTTGACCTCGTCGGCGATCAACTGCGACAGGTCCTGCAGTTGGCTGGCGTCCGCGACAACCACGGTCAGCCGCGACAGCGGCTGGCGTACCCGCAGCTGCTCGGCTTTGCGCACCCCGAGGGCGGCCGAGCACACCGCCCGCACGGTGCCCATCCGCGCCAGCAGGGCACTCGCCGCGTCATCGCTGGGCAGATCATCGGCCACCGGCCAGTCGGCCAGGTGCACGCTGCGGGCACCGGTCAAGCCCCGCCAGACTTCTTCGGTGACCATCGGCGCCAGCGGTGCCGCCACCCGGCACAGCACCTCGAGCGCGGTGTGGAGGGTGTCGAACGCGCCGGTGTCTTCGTCCCAGAACCGCTGCCGGGACCGGCGGATGTACCAGTTGGTCAACCCGTCCAGGTACTCCTGCACCAGGTCGCACGCGCCGGCGATGTCGAACGCGTCCATCGCCTCCTGGGTGCGCTGCACCAGCTGCCCGGTCAACGCCAACAGGTAGCGGTCCAGCTGGTTGTCCGACGAGGTGCTCCACTTGGCGGTGTACCCGGCACCGTTGTGGCACGCGTTGGCGTACAGGCTGAAGAAGTACCAGGCGTTCCACAACGGCAACAGCACCTGGCGTACCCCGTCACGGATGCCCTGTTCGGTGACGACGAGGTTGCCACCCCGCAGGATGGGCGAGGCCATCAGGAACCAGCGCATCGCATCGGCACCGTCGCGGTCGAACACCTCCCGCACGTCCGGGTAGTTCTGCAGCGACTTGGACATCTTCTGCCCGTCACTGCCCAGCACGATGCCGTGCGAGACGCAGGTGGAGAAGGCCGGCCGGTCGAACAGGGCGCTGGCCAGGATGTGCAAGGTGTAGAACCACCCGCGGGTCTGGCCGATGTACTCGACGATGAAGCCGGCCGGGAAATGGTGCTCGAACCAGTCGCCGTTCTCGAACGGGTAATGCACTTGGGCGAAACTCATCGAACCGGAGTCGAACCACACGTCCAGTACGTCCGGCACCCGGCGCATCGTGGAGTTGCCGGTGGGATCGTCCGGGTTGGGCCGGGTCAGCTCGTCCACGTAAGGACGGTGCAGGTCCGGCTCACCCGCCTTGTTGCGCGGCAACCTGCCGAAGTCCCGCTCCAGTTCCTCGAACGACCCGTACACGTCGATGCGCGGGTAGGCCGGGTCGTCGCTGCGCCACACCGGAACGGGACTGCCCCAGAACCGGTTGCGGGTGATGGACCAGTCCCGGGCGTTCTCCACCCACTTGCCGAACTGGCCGTCCTTGATGTGCCCGGGCACCCAGGTGATGTCCTGGTTCAGCTCACCCATCCTGGCCTTGAACTCGGTGACGGCCACGAACCAGCTGGACACGCCCTTGTAGATCAGCGGTTCCCGGCACCGCCAGCAATGCGGGTAGGCGTGGTCGTAGTTCTCCCGGCGCACCAGCACGGTGTCCTCGGTGACCGAACCGTGGTCGGGCAGGCCGCGGGTGGCGGCCTTGAGATGCTCGATGATCGGGGCGTTGGCATCGAATACCAGCATGTCGGCGTAATCGGCCACCGGCGCGGTGAACCGCCCGTCCGGGCCCACCGGCATGACCGCGACGATGTTCTCCCGGTCGGTGACCACCTTGTCGTCCTCACCGAACGCGCCCGCGGTGTGCACCAGGCCGGAACCGTCTGTGGTGGTGACGAACTCGGCGGCGACGACCCGGAACGCGTTCGGGTGGCCGAGGTAATAGCCGAACGGTGGGGTGTAGGTGCGCCCGACCAGGTCGGCGCCCTTGTACCGGGCGACGACAGCCGCGTCCAGGTCGGCCTTGGGGTCGCCCAGCAGGTCCCGGGCGTAGTGGGCCAGCCTGGCCTCGGCCAGCAGGTACTTCTCCGTGGTGCCGGTGGGCAGGTCGGATTCGACCACCACGTAGTCGATGTCCTCGCCCACCATGATGGCCAGGTTCGCCGGCAGCGTCCACGGGGTGGTGGTCCACACCATCGCCAGTTCACCGGTGTTCAGCCGCAGGCCGAGGGTGACCGCCGGGTCGCGGCGGGTCTGGTAGATCTCCTCGTCCATGCGCAGTTCATGGTTCGACAAGGGGGTCTGGTCGTTCCAGCAGTAGGGCAGCACCCGGAAGCCGTCGTAGATCAAGCCCTTGTCGTACAAAGACTTGAACGCCCACAACACCGACTCCATGAACTGTGGATTCATCGTGCGGTAGTCGTTGTCGAAGTCCACCCACCGGGCCTGCCGGGTCACGTAGTCGCGCCATTGGTCGGCGTACTTCATCACCGATTCCCGGCACTTCTCGTTGAATGCCTCGATGCCGAGTTCGAGGATCTCTTCCTTGGTCTTGATGCGCAGCTGGCTCATCGCCTCCAGCTCGGCGGGTAGTCCGTGGGTGTCCCAGCCGAAGCGGCGTTCCACCCGCTTGCCGCGCATCGTCTGATACCGCGGCACGACGTCCTTGACGTACCCGGTCAGCAAATGGCCGTAGTGCGGCAGACCGTTGGCGAACGGTGGGCCGTCGTAGAAGACGAACTCGTTGGCGCCGTCGCGGCCCGCGGGGCGGGCTTGCACACTGGCCTGGAACGTGCCGTCGGTTTCCCAGTAGTCCAGGACGCGTCGCTCCACCTCGGGAAACGACGGGGACGCGGGCACGGGTCGCGGGTCGGTCGTGCCGGTGGTCACTTTCGGGTACATTCGCCTCGCTCCGCTGCTGTCCTGCCCGTATGTTCGTGGGTGCAAGGACGGCGCCGGCCAGCTGCCGACCAGCTCCGCGGTACCACCTCGCTTGCCACGCCCACATCAGCGGGGGCCGCGGCCTCTCCAACGGCTATGACGGGCCTACCCGTCCGGTTCTACTAGGGCTCGGCGTCGAAGGCCAGGATGCCCGTTCTTCCGGAGGCTCACCGGTGATAGCCGGGTCTCTGCCTGTGCAGTCAGTGTACCCAGTGCCCGCCACGTCCCGCACACACGTTCTGGGCGGCGGCGTGACGGGCCGGACGGCCCGGCCGCTACGAAGCATCGAGGGGCCCACCACACCGGCCGGAAACGGTCCGCACCGCCGGCGACCGCTGACCCAGGAACGGATCATCTAGCCTGTGCGCATGCAGCTTCACGACACCCGCTACGGCCAGGACGGGCCTCCTGTCGCGTTCTGCCACGGGCTGTTCGGTCAGGGCAAGAACTGGACCATCATCGGCAAGAAGGTGGCCGAGCAGCACCGGGTGGTGCTGATCGACATGCCCAACCACGGCCGTTCGCCGTGGACACGGGACTTCGATTACGTCGAGCATGCCGACATCGTCGCCGACCACCTGCGCCGCATCGACCCGGGTCCGTGGCGGCTGGTCGGTCATTCGATGGGCGCGAAGATCTCGATGATGCTCGCGCTGCGTCATCCGGAACTGGTGCAGCGTCTGGTGGTGGTCGACATGTCGCCGGTCACCTACCCCAGTGGGTCACAACTGCAGGATTTCGCGAACGCGATGCTGCAGCTCGACCTGGGATCATTGCGCCGGCGCCACCACGTCGACAAGGCGTTGCAGCCGGTGGTGCCCAGCGAGACGGTGCGCAGCTTCCTGTTGCAGAACCTACACCGCAAGGATCACCAATGGAGCTGGCAGCTGAACCTGCGGATGCTGGCCGAACAGGTGGACCGAGTGCTCGGGTGGCCGCAGGTCGAGGCCACGTTCGGCAAACCGGTGCTCTGGATCGGCGGGGAGCACTCGGTCTACATCCGCGAGGAGTTCCATGACGACATGCGAGCCTTGTTCCCACAGACCTTGCGGGTGACGGTCAAGGGCGCCGGCCACTGGGTGCACTCCGAGAAGCCGAGTGCGTTCGAGCAAGTGCTGGTTCCGTTCCTGGACGGACCGCCGGCCGCATCCACCTGACCACCGGCTACCGGTGCCATACAGTGGCTCGGGTGACCATTGCGCAACCCGTGGACCTGACCACCATCGACGCTCACGTCGACCAGAATCTGGAGCGGGCGGCAGAGCTCGCCGATGCATTGCGGGCCGCTCCTCCCGCATCGGCCGAGGAAACGCTGCAGCAGTGGAACCGGATATCGATCGCACTGGGCAACGCGTCGGGTGCCTCAAGCCTGCTCAGCGAAGTGCACCCGGACGCCGAGGTCAGGGATGCGTTCGATCGCCGTCAACAGGAGGCCAGCGAGCTGGCCACCCATCTGGGGTTGGACCGGGAACTGTTCGCGGTGTTCAACGATCTGGATCCCACCGGCCTGGACGAGCAACAACGACGGCTCCTGGACAAGACTCTGATCGATTTCCGCCGCGCCGGCGTGGACAAGGACGAGCAGACCCGCGAGCGACTGCGGGAGATCGCCGCCCAACAGGTCCGGGTCGGTCAGGACTTCTCCCGCAACATCCGGGTGGGCGCCGGCTCGATCAAGGTCACCCCCGATCAGCTGGCCGGGATGCCGCAGGACTGGCTGGACGCGCACCCGCCCGGTGCAGACGGCATGGTCACCCTCACCACCGACTACCCGGACCTCGTCCCGGTGCGGATGTACTGCCGGGACGCCGCGGTGCGGCTGGATCTGGTCAAGGCCGCGGCCAACGTCGGCTGGCCGGCCAACGACCCGCTGCTGCGTGAGCTGTTCGACCTACGCGCCGAGCAAGCCCGGCTCCTGGGGTACGAGTCGTGGGCCGACTACGACGCCCGGGTCAAGATGATCGGGTCCGGTCATGCCATCATCGAGTTCATCGACCGGGTCAGTGGGCTGGCCCGGGAACAGGCGATGGCCGACAAGCACATGCTGTTGGACCGCAAACGCCAGGACGACCCGCAGGCGAGCGACGTCACCGCTGCCGATGTCGCCTACTACACCGAACTGGTTCGCCAAGAGCAGCATTCGGTGAGTTCGGCCGTCATTCGCCAGTACTTCGATTTCTCCGCTGTGCGGCAGGGACTCCTGGATGTGACGTCCCGATTGTTCGGGGTGACCTGGCAACAGGTCGACGACCCCGCCTGGCACGAGGACGTCACCGGGTACGACGTGCTGTTGGACGGGCAGCGTATCGGGCGGATCTATCTAGATCTGCATCCACGAGAGGGCAAGTACAAGCACGCCGCGCAGTTCGACCTGATGCCGGGGGTGACCGGTGAGCAGTTGCCGCAGGGGGCGCTGGTGTGCAACTTTCCGCGCGGGCTGATTCAGCACAGCGACGTGGAGACGCTGTTTCACGAGTTCGGGCACTTGGTGCATCACGTGCTGGGCGGGGATCAACGATGGGTGCGGTTCTCCGGGGTAGCGACGGAGTGGGATTTCGTGGAGGCCCCCAGCCAGTTGCTGGAGGAGTGGGCGTGGGACGCCGCCGTACTCGGCACGTTCGCGAAGAACGCTGCCGGAGAGTCGATTCCGCCTGAGCTGGTGCACCAAATGAAAGCTGCCAAGGACATCGGTAAGGGTGCGCACACCTGCACCCAGCTGTTCTATGCGGCACTGTCCTACACCACTCACGTCCGGGACTTCGCCGGTTCGGACGAGACGACCTTGACGCAGCTGGTGCGCCGGCTCCAGGAGCAGTACTCGGTGTTCCCGTTCCTGGACGGGACGCATTTCCATTGCGGTTTCGGGCATCTGGACAGCTACAGCAGCGGCTACTACACCTACATGTGGTCAAACGTGATCGCCAAGGATCTGTTCTCGGCCTTCGACGCCGACGACCTGCTCGCAGAGGCCGTCGCGCACCGATACCGGGACTGCATTCTGCGTCCCGGCGGCAGCAAGGACGCGGCGGACCTGGTCGAGGACTTCCTGGGCCGCGAGTACACCTTCGACGCGTTCGCAGCCTGGCTGGCCGGCTGACCCCGGTCGGTCGCGGAGTTGGCGCCCTCGAACCGTAGCGCCCAGGCAGACACCGGACCGGTCATCCTGGAACCTGTCGCGCCGTTGAGGTACGTCGGGTAGCGGCGCACTTAGTGCGCGTGCTCCCCCACGTAGTATTCGAAAATCCAGCCCACCAGGGACACCAAGCCGACGCCGACACCGATGAGCGCGACCCACCACCCGACGGCGAGTCCGTAGAACACGAGCCCCGACGCGGCGGCCAGCGGCAGCGGCCACCAGGACCAGGGACTGAAATGACCCTGCTCGCCCGCGAGCTCGGAGATCATCCCATCCGGGTTGTCCTCCGGGCGCGGATCGATGTTGCGCCGGATCAGCGTCAAGTAGGCGCCGATCATGAGCGACATCAGCGTGGTCAGCAGGAAGGCGTAGAAGCCCACTGGTTCCTGCAGGTCGGTCCAAAACCCGTAAACGATGGTGACCGGCAAGAAGAATACGGTCAGCCCGTTGAAGATCAGAGCTTCCGTGCGCATGGTCTGCTTCCTCTCCGGTTCAGTGGGTGCTCTTGTCCGCGACGACGACGTCGCCGAAGGCGACCTCAGGATGATGCAGGTCGAAGGCCGGGCGTTCGGACCGGATCCGGGGAATCCAGCTGAAGTTGTGCCGCGGCGGCGGGCAGGAGGTGGCCCACTCCAGCGATCCCCCGAAACCCCAAGGGTCATCCGCCTCGGCCCGGCGGCCGCGGACAGCGGTCACATACACGTTCCACAGGAACGGCAGGAAGCTGGCGGCCAGGATGAAGGACCCGATGGTGGAGACCTGGTTCATCGTCGTCCAGTTGTCGCTTGGCAACCAGTCGGGATACCGGCGCGGCATCTCCAGGCCCAGCCAGTGCTGGATCAGGAAGGTGGTGTGGAAGCCGAAGAACAGCAGCCAGAAGTGGATCTTGCCCAGCCGCTCGTCCAGCATCTTGCCGGTGAACTTGGGCCACCAGTAGTAGAAACCGGCGAACATCGCGAAGGTCACCGTGCCGAACAGGACGTAGTGGAAGTGGGCCACCACGAAGTAGGTGTCCGAGACCTGGAAGTCCAGGGCCGGCATCGCGAGAATGATCCCGGTGAGGCCGCCGAACAAGAACGTGGCAAGGAACCCGATCGCCCAGACCATCGGTGTCTCGAAGGTGATGGAACCGCGGAACATCGTGCCCAGCCAGTTGACGAACTTCACCCCGGTCGGAACCGCGATCAGCATGGTCATCAGGGCGAAGAACGGCAGCAGCACCGCTCCGGTGACGAACATGTGGTGAGCCCACACCGTCATCGACAGCGCGGCGATCGAGATCGTGGCGAACACCAGCGTCTTGTAGCCGAAAACCGGCTTACGGGAGAAGGTGGGCAGGATCTCGGTGATGATGCCGAAGAACGGCAGGGCGATGACGTACACCTCAGGATGCCCGAAGAACCAGAACAGGTGCTGCCAGAGAATGGCACCACCGTTCTCCGGCATGAACACCTGGGCACCGAAGCGACGGTCCGCGCCGAGTGCCAGCAGCGCCGCTGCCAGGGGCGGGAAGGCCATGAGAATCAGTACCGAGGTGATCAGGACGTTCCAGGTGAAGATCGGCATCCGGAACATCGTCATGCCCGGCGCGCGCATCGTCATGACGGTGGTGATGAAGTTCACCGCGCCCAGAATGGTGCCGAAACCGCCCAGGGCAAGGCCGAAGACCCACAGGTCGCCGCCCAACCCCGGGGAGTATTCCGGCCCGGCCAGCGGCGCGTACGCGGTCCACCCGAATGCAGCCGCTCCGCCCGGGGTCAGCATGCCGGAGGCGGCGATGAGGCCGCCGAAGATGAACAGCCAGAAGGCGAACATGTTCAGCCGCGGGAACGCCACGTCCGGCGCGCCGATCTGCAGTGGCGTGAGCACGTTGGCGAAACCAGCGAACAACGGCGTGGCGAACAGCAACAGCATGATCGTGCCATGCATGGTGAAGAACTGGTTGTACTGCTCCTTGCTCTGGAACACCTGCATGCCGGATTCCCACAGCTCGACCCGGATGACCAGAGCCAGCAGGCCACCGACCAGGAACCACACGAAGGAGGCAATGAGGTACATGTAGCCGATCGTCTTGTGGTCGGTGGAGGTCAACCACTTGACGACGATGTTGCCCTGCCGGGACGGCGCAGGCAGCTGGGGCGCCGGTTCGGCACCGAGTGGGCGATCAATGGTGGTGGCCATCAGTTCTTCCCTCCGGAGAGCTGCTTCGGCTGCTCCTTTGCGCGACCGAGATCGGCAGGCAGCGAGCCGGTGTTGCCGGCCTTCCGCAACTCCTGCATGTGTTCTTCGTATTCAGCTCTGGGAACGACCTTGACGTTGAGCACCATCTCCGAGTGGAACTCACCGCACAGTTCCGCACACTTGCCGGGGTAGATCCCCTCCCGCTCCGGGCGGACGTGCATGACGTTGGTGCGGCCGGGGATGAGGTCCTCCTTGTACAGGAAGGCGGGCACCCAGAACGAGTGGGCGACGTCCTGAGACTTCAGGATGATCTCGACGTTCTCGTTGACCGGTAGGTACAGGGTAGGGATGTCCTGGTCCTCGAGGTCGGGGGAAGCGCTCTCCAGGTCCACTTGCACGGTGGCGTCGTAAACGTTGCCCTCGAGGTAGTTGAAGTCCCAGGCCCATTGCTTACCGACGATCTCGACCTGGGTGTCCGGTTCACCGCTGACGTCGGTGATGATGGCCATGTCCCGGGCGGTGAAGAAGAACAGCGTCAGCACCATGAAGATGGGAGTGACGGTGAACAGCGTCTCGATCGGGACGTGGTAGCGCAGCTGCGGCGGTACGGGCTCGTCGACGTGGCGACGCCGGTACACGGCCAGGCACCAGAACATCACGCCCCATACCGCGGCACCGATGACCAGGGCGGCCGACCACGTACCGACCCACAGATTCATGATCCGGCCGGAGTGGTTGGTCACCTCTTGGTCGGTGTACCCGGGCAACAGTCCCCGCCGCACCTGCTCCGTCGAGCATCCGGCGAGCAGGAGCGAGGTCCCTCCCGCGATAAGGAACGCTTTCAACCTCTTAGTTGTCACGCTGTTCTTCCTGTCGTTTCAGCGCGGACCACGCTCACGCAGCCCACAGACACGACGCCAGCCTACACAGCCATCCCGGCTCCGCGCATCGCCACATGCCTCGTTCCGTGCGGCTAATATCACAATGCAGCATCAGGCCGCATGGGGTATCCCACCCGGTGCTGGGTTGCGATGCGTGGTAGGCCGCTGACCGAATCGACACACAGCCTGACACACCCCGTCAGTTCAGGTCGGCCGTAGCGCGGCAGCCCGCCATGAATGGTACCGGGGGCGCCGGCACGGCCTCGTCGAGCAGTCGCAGATACTCGGTGCGGGGTATTTCGATAACCCCCAGGCTGCTCAGATGCTCGGTGCGCCACTGGACGTCCAGCAGCCGACCGCCGCCGTCTGCCAGCAGGTTCACCAACGCCAGCAACGCCACCTTGGAGGCGTCGCGGACACGGTGAAACATCGACTCGCCCGCGAACAAGCCGCCCAGGCCAACCCCGTAAAGGCCACCAGCCAGGTACCCGTCCAGCCAACACTCCACCGAATGGGCATATCCGGCCCGCCATAGCCGGCTGTAGGCCCGGCGCACGCTCGGGGTGATCCAGCGGCCGTCGCGATCCGGCGCCGCGCAGGCGGCCACGACGTCATCGAACGCGGTGTCGACGCGGATCTCGAACCGCTTGGCGGACCGGCGCAGCGACCGGGTGACCCGCATTCCGTCGATGGGCAGAATGCCGCGTGGGTCGGGGCTCCACCACCCGATGGGCCGAGCGCCGTTGCGGCCCACGCCCATCGGGAACAGTCCAGCGCTGTAGGCCGGCAGCAGCGTGTGCGGTGCCAGGTCCAAGCCGATGCCGATGAGGTCCTCCCCCGGCGCGGCCTGCTCGATCGCGGCCCGCATCCGGGCGCGCCGCTCTTGCGGCACAGCGGACTGGGTGCGCGCGTTCACCGATGATCGGCGGTAGCGCACGATGCCCCTCCCTCGCGCCACCCGGCGACCGGGTCAGCTGAACGAGTCCCCGCATGCACAGGTGGAGCCTGCGTTCGGATTGTCGATGGTGAAGCCCTGCTTCTGGATCGTGTCGGCGAAGTCGATGGTGGCCCCGCTCAAATAGGGGTTGGACATCTTGTCGACGATGACCTCGACGCCGTCGAAGTCGACCACGGCGTCGCCGTCGAGCTTACGTTCGTCGAAGTACAGCTGGTAGATCAGGCCGGAACACCCGCCGGGCTGAACCGCAACCCGCAGCCGTAGGTCGTCCCGGCCTTCCTGATCCAGCAGGCTCTTGACCTTGGCGACGGCGACGTCGGTCAGTAGGACGCCGTGCTCCTTGGCGTCGGTGTGCGCGGTACCGGTGGGCTGGGTCTCGGTGGTCATCGTGCTCCCCTGCATTGGTGGGTGTCGCGGTGGTGGTGTGGTGCTGGTGATCGCGTCGGTGTCCGGGCCGGGCCCTTATCCAGGGTAATGCACCCCTCAGTGTTCCGGGTCTACGGTAACCCGCTGATGCTGGTGCGGGGAACAGCCGGCCGGCCTGGTTCATTCCCCTGCCGGCCCGCTGGGGGCTTTGGGGTGGCCAACGCGCTCAGCAACAGCACCTGGCCCAGCGCGGCGCGCTCGAATACCCCCAGGTGCTGGGACTCGTCGTATCCGTGCGCACGGGAGTCGTGGTCCTCCACTGCGGTGACCAGCACACTGGCCTGAGGGAAAGCGCTCACGAACTCGCTGATGAACGGGATCGATCCGCCGATGCCCTGCTCCACCACCTCCGCGCCGTCCCAGGCAGTGGACAGTGCCCACCGGGCCACGTCGTAGGCCGCGGATGCGGTGGGGGCCACGAACGGGCGGCCGGTCTCCCGGCAGGTCACCTCGACGCGCGCGCCGAACGGTGGGTCGGCCTGTAGGTGGTCGCGGATCGTGGCGAACACGGTATCGGGGTCCTGCCCGGGCGGTACCCGGACGGACAGTTTCGCGGTCATCACAGCTTGCAGCGTGTTGGAGGCGTGCTCGACCCGCGGGATGTCCATGCCGGTGACGGTGATGCTGGGCTGGGTCCAGATCCGGCTGAGGATCGGCTCGGTACCGAACAGTGCCACCTGATCCAGCACGCCGACCTCCGCACGCAGGGCCTGTTCGGTGTAGTCCAGCTCTTCCCATCGCGGGTCGGCCGGTGAACCGGACAGGCCGGGCACAGCGACTGTGCCGTCGGCGTCCCACAACCGGTTCAGCAACCGGATCATCACCGTGGTGGCATCCGGGGCGGCCACACCGGTGATGCCGGAGTGCACCGGATGGTCCAGGGTCCGCACGGTGACGTCGGCGTCGACCAGGCCCCGCAACGAGACCGTCAGGGAGGGGATGTCGGGGGCCCAGTTGTCCGAGTCGGCCACCACGATGATGTCACTGGCCAGCAGGTCGTGCTGCTCGGCCAGCAGCTGGGTCATCGACGGTGAGCCGATCTCCTCCTCCCCTTCGACGAACACGACCAGGCCGACCCCGTCGTCGGCGCCCCAGCGCGGCAGGAGCGTGCGCAGGGTAGCCACGTGCGCCAGTACGCCGGCCTTGTCGTCGCTGGTACCGCGCCCGTACAGCCGACCGTCCCGTTCGGTCGGTTCGAACGGCGGGGTGGTCCAGCCGGCGTCGTCGCCGGGCGGTTGCACGTCGTGATGGGCGTACAGCATCACGGTGGGCCGGCCGGCCGGAGCGGGGCGGGTGCCCAGAACTGCCGGGGCGCCTGGGCGGCCGTCCGGCCTGTCCGCGCTCACGATCCTTACGTCGGTGAGCCCGGCCGCGCGCAGCAGACCCGCCACCTGCGCCGCGCTGTCGGCGACCCTGGCTTGGTCGAATGCGGCGGCGGACACGCTGGGGATCCGGATCAGGTCCTTCAGATCAGCCACGGCATCGTCCAGGACGGCTCGCAGGCCGGCCCGCAGGGCCGCCACCTGGTCATGGGTGAGGTACTCGCTCATAAAGGCCAACCCTAGGCCGAACCCGCGGACCGCACAGCTGCCACCCGCCGGGATACGATCAAGACACGGCACGCGCAGGGAAAGGTTGAACAAGGGTGTTCGGACTCGGTAGGACGAAGTCGGCGCAGCCGCTTGCGGCGGAGCCGGTACGTAAGGAACACGGCAAGAACCGCCCGACTCCCAAGCGGCGCGAGGCCGAGGCCGCGAACCGGCGACCCATCGTCGTCAACGATCGCAAAGCAGCCCAGCGCACCCAGCGGGACAAGAACCGGCAGCTGCGGAACAAGCAACGACAAGCGGTGAACACCGGTGACGAAGCGCACCTGCCGCCGCAGCATGCCGGACCGGTGCGGCGGACGGTGCGCGACATCGTCGATTCGCGATTCAACATCGGTGAGTTGTATCTACCGGTGGTGCTCCTGCTGCTGGTGGGACTGATCTTGCCGGGGTTGTTGTCCGGCAACACAACCGACGTGGCACAGTGGCAGCAGGCGGTGTCGATGAGCCTGTACGCGTTCATCGCTGCGGTGGCGTTCGACACCTGGCTGAGCTGGCGGCGCACGAAGAGGCAACTACGTGAGCGGTTCGGCGACGACGTCAACCTGCGGGGCTTGCTGGGCTACCTGTTCACCCGCAGCATTTCGATCCGGTCGCTGCGCCGCCCACCGGTCAAGGTGAAGCGGGGTCAGCAACCCCGCTGAACGGTCAGTTCAGGTAGCCCACCCACAGGCTGGTGATGGCCCGGGACATCGCCGAGAAAATCTCCCGCCGTTCCCGGGTGGACCGCTCGTAGCCGATGTTGGCGTCCTCCTGGCCGGTGTCGTCCACGGTCAGGCAGGTGCCGGACGGGCCCAGTCTCAGCTGTGGAATGGCAACGTGGCTGAACTGCAGTCCCTTGGCGCGGCGCATCGTGCCGATCTTCACCGCATCGGTCGGGGAGCCGTCGTACCCGTCGAGGTCGACCACCTCGAAGCCCCGGCCGACCAACAGCTGCCGGTAGTGGCTGATCATCCCGTGCCGGGCCGCGAGCACGGCGACGTCGCAGGAGCCGTTGTTGTTCCCACCGGCGACCAATTGCAGCCAGCGCAGCAAGGCGTCGTCGTGTTCCTCCTGGGTTTTGGCCAGTACCCGCACCGGCTCCTGGCCGCCTTCCAGCGCCCATGCCAGCTCCCGGTCCGGGTGCCAGGCGAAACCGTCCAGGTCGTCGAAAACGTCACCGGCGATGACCTCGTGTGCACGAGCGCCGATCAGGCGTTCGGACCGCATGTTGGTGCGCAACACGGCGTCGCGGCCGGTCACGCTGACTCCCGCCTCCCCGACATGGAATCCGCCCGGTGTGACACCCTGCTGGCCGTCGGCGATCAGCAACAACCCGTTCGGCTTGTCCCCGACCAGCCGGTGCAGAAGCCGCAACGCCACCGGGGACAGATCCTGCGCTTCGTCGACGATGACCGCTGAGTAGTCCACATCCCACGGTTCACGGGCCAGTTCCGCGTCGGCACTGGACAGAATGTCGGCCAGGTCGTGCACACCACGGGTGGACAATTCGGCCTGGTAGGCGTTCAGCAGCGTCCACATCTGCCGGCGCATCTGCGCCTGCAGAGGATAGACACGTCCGACCCGCTCCAGCGCCAGATACTCCTCCAGGCTGCTGATGCCGCGCCCCTTGATGACGTGGTCGATCTCCTCCTGCCAGTACGTGGCCGGGACCGGCACCTGCGCCAGCGGGCTTCGGCTACCCACGTTGTCCCAGGCCCGGCGGAAAGCCAGGGCCGCGGCACCGAGGTCGACGCTGCTGCGCACCCGACGGCGGTTCAGCACGTCGAGAGCCAGCCGGTGCACCGAGGTGAAGTCCACCTTGTCGGCGGTGTCCGGAGACAGCGTCCGGAAGCGTCGCTCCAGCACCTTGGGCAGGGTCCGCACCAGGCTGACCACCAGCACCCGGCCGGGGTTGTGCCTGGCCACGTAGGCTGCCCGGTGCAGCCCCACAACGGTCTTTCCGGTGCCCGCCGCACCGCGCAACCTGGCCGGGCCGGACCAGTCACGACGCACCAGAAGAGACTGTTCGGGGGTGAGCCGGGTCATCCAGGGCAGCAGGTCGGTGGGAGTGGAATCGTGCTGTTCCGGATCAAGGCCGATCTGGTCGAGCTGATCGGGGAACAGCTCCGCCAAGGCATTGACGACGTCCACGACCAGCTGGGGGGACAGCCGAGACCCCAGCTGTTCGACGTGCGCGACGATCGCGTTGGCGGGCATAACGGTGACCTGCTCGTGCCGGACCCGCAGTTCCAGCGGGTCCGCGTCACGATGCGGTGCCAACGCGCCGATGGCATGGATCTCACCGGGCGCCAGGCCGATGCCACCGAGTACGTCCTCGAGCCGGCCCATCGTGTTGGCCGTGGTCCGCACAGCCCGGGTGAGCAGGTCGGGCGGACCTTCGACCTGACCGTCCCGGATCTTGATCGGGGTCCACGGCACGCTGGAGACCAGGAAGACACCACCCGGCCCGGCCAGCAGCATCTCGACCAAGGTGTTGCGGGTACCCGGCCACCGAGTGGCCAGGACGACCGAATAGCCCTGATCCTGCAACGTCTGGGATGCGTCGACCAACGCGTCGAGGGCAGCCCGGTCACCAGCCGCCGCAGCAGTTGCCTCCGCCTGCTCGGCGGCGGCGGCCGCCACCAGTTGCGGGTCGACCTGGGGAGGCGATGCCGGTTCCGGTTTCAGCTCGGCCTCGCCCGTCTCGGCTTTGCCCGTTTCGGCTTTGTTTGTTTCGGCTTTGCCCGTTTCAGGGTTTTCCGTTTCGGTTTCGCCTGTTTCCGCGCGGTCTGCTTCGTCTTCGTCCGCTCCGGACCCGGGCTGCGAGCCCGGCTCTGCGCCCTGGGTAGCACCGGTGTTACCGGGTGCGCGCCGCAGCGGAATCGCCGCCGGCACGGGAACGGCCCCCGGCCGTGCCGGCTCGGTGCCCGGATGGGCCGCCTCGGTGGGCTGGGCGCGTCCGGTGGCATCCGCGGATTCGGTGTTCGCGGCGCAGTCGCCCTGCTCCGCATCGGCGGCCAGGTCCGCCGCCACATCGCAAGCACGGTGTTCGTGACCGTGCTGTTCGGCGGGCGCTGCGGCGGCCCGCTGCCACGCGAACGGCCGTTGGTCCGGCCGGTGATCTGGCTGGCCGGTGGACTCCGGCTGGACTGGGTTCTGCCCGGCGGACCGCTCGTCCGGGCCGGGGGATTCGCTGACCTGCTCGTCAGCCATGTTGTGTTCGGTCATGTCACGTCGTTGCTTACCTCAGGCCGTGTCGCCGGCAGCTGTCCTTGGTCATGGTCATTCCCCCAAAGCGCCACTCTACCGGCGCGGCGAGGGCCACGTGTCGGGGCTGCATCCTCGCACAATTCAGTTCGGGGCAGCCGAAGCTCAGTCCGAGGCAGTCGAAACCTCCTGATCGGTCACGCTCGCCGGCGTGTCGGCGCTCGACCCAGCCGTATCGGACACCGAGTGCACCACAACCTGCCCGGTGCCCAGCGGGTCGCGGTCGGCCCCTGAAGCGACGTCGGCGAGCACGCCCCAGAACCACATCGCGACGAGCACGAGCACACACACCACGCCGGCCCGGATCACGTCGGCCATGGACACCTCCGCCTCGGTGGGCGGCGATGTCCGGCGCGCCGAGGGGTGTGCGAGCATGGCTTGCTTCCTGCGGCGACTGAGCGGCCGGGGGCGGCGCTTGGCAGCGGCCGGCGCCGGCCGGCCGGCGCCGCGCTGGCGCGGGATCTCCGCCTCCGGCCGCCCGTCCTGGACCGGTAGCAGGTCCCGTGTCGTCAGCAACGCCGGCACCGTCGCGTTCGGCATCGACCGAAGCTGCTCGGAGACCGACGCGGCAGCATCGGCGCTGAAGACGGTCGGCAGCTGCGCTATCCACTCGCCGACGCGGCCCAGCCCGACGACCGTCATCGCACGGTCCTGGTCCGGCTCGTCGGCCACAACGACGCATGAACGCACGGCCGCACGATAGTGGGCCGGCAACAGCGCCGCCAGCCAGCAAGCACCGGCCGCGGCGGTTTCGGTGGAGTGCGCGACGAGGCTGGATGCGGTTTCGATGACCAGGACGCCGCCCGGCCCGACGAGGACGACAGCCAGCGTGGTGCCTTTCGCCTGCAGGTCCTGCAGACACGTCCAGCCGGATTCCAGCGCTGTTTCGAGGGCGCCGAGCAGATCCCCGCGGGACGGTGTCGCCGCCGACTCGGCCAGGCTTCGGCGGGCCCGGTCGGCGTGGTCGTGGGCGTCCTCGGCGGACAGGTCCTGCTGCGATTGCTGGTCCATCGGCGTTTCCCCTCGGGTTTCCTTCCGGGTGGATCGGCTGGAACCGGTCAGGAGTTGAAGGGTGCGGGCCATTTTGTCCGCATTCGTCGTGGTGTGTGGGGTGCGGCCGCCCGGCGCCGTCTTGCTGGGATGCGACCAATTCACCCGGTCGAGGCACGCCAGGCATCGGCCGACAGCAGCCCGCTTGCCCGCGCGGCGGGGCTGCACACCGCCGCCAGCACGGCATGCCGGGTACCGATGAGCTCCACCCGCTGTTCGGCCCTGGTCACGGCGGTGTACAGCAGCTCCCGAGTCAGCAACGGGGACTCCTCGCCGGGCAGGACGATGCTCACGGCCTGGTACTGGCTACCTTGCGCACGATGGATGGTCATGGCGGCGAGGGGTAGCACCTCGGGCAGCTGGGCGGCCCGCAACAGGCGCAGTTCGCCGGCGACCTCGAACGCGACCACGGGGGCCTCGGAGCCGGCGACGACCACGCCGACGTCACCGTTGGACAGGCCGGTGTCCGGGTCGTTGCGAGTGACCAGGACGCTGGATCCCACCACATCGAGCCGGGCTTGCAGTGCGCCCGGTGCCGCGGGCTGACCGGACCATTGCCCGGCCAGGTGGGCCCATCGCTGGGCGCCGAACGGGCCCTGCCGGTGCGCGGTCAGGATCTGGTGGGACTGCAGAGCGCGCAACGCTTCCCGGGCGTCCCCACAGCTGGCCGCGGCCAGTACCCGCCGGTGCTGACCGCGCACGTCCCCGGCCAACACTGGAAGGTCGTCCTCAGTGAGCCGGCCCAGTTGGTCCGCCGCCAGCGGCCACCAGCGCACGGCGGAACCGGTACCCGGGCCGGACCCGGGCTCGCGGCCGGCCCGGTAGCGATCCAGAAACCGGCCGACCATGTCTTCATCCGCACCACGGATGGCCTCGGCGAGTTCGGCGATCGGCCGGGTGAACCGCCAACCGATCCGTAGCCGGGTGACGGCCCGGGCCACGTCCGCGGGATCGGGGAACTGACCGGTGACCGAGTCACCCGGCTCGGTGCCGTCGCCGCCGCCGGAGGCGAACACGGCGGGCAGCCGCGCGGCCGCCAGATGAGCCGGGTCGACGGGCCGGTTCACCAGGTCGGCCAGCACGGCGCCCACGTCGACGGACGCCAGCTGGTCGGGATCGCCGACGAGAATGAGCCGGGCATCCGGCCGGGTGGCGGCGAGCACGGCGGCCAGGTGGGTCAGTGACACCATCGAGGTCTCATCGACGATGACCACGTCGTGCGGCAGTGGGTTGGCCGCGTTGAAGCGTGGTGGCCGCCCGGGCCGCATGCCCAACAGCCCGTGCACGGTGCGGGCCCGCAGGCCGATCAGCATCGGAGACGACGTGGCGGGTGCGGTGACGGCCAGCCGGTCCGCCAGACTCGACTGCATCCGGGTGGCCGCCTTGCCGGTGGGCGCGGCCAGCCCGATGTGCGGCGGCTCGTCGCAGATGTCGTACAGGACCTGCACGATCTGGGCGATCGTGGTGGTCTTGCCGGTCCCGGGGCCACCCACGAGCAAGCAGATCGGCCGGGTAGCGGCCATGGCGGCGGCCACCCGCTGCCAATGCTGGTCGGGTCCGGGCAGGTGGGTGTGCACGCTTCGCCGCAGCGCGGCCGGGTCGACCGGAATCAGGGTGGTTGCCCGGGCCAGCACGGCGGCGGCCACAGCCCGTTCCAGCCGCCAGTACCGGTCCAGGTAGGCACGCTCGCCGACCAGCCGGATGGGGGCCGGACGGTCCGCGGTGCCGACCAGCGCGACGGTACCGGTGGCGGTGCCCGGTCCCGGCCCGTCCGGTTGCTGGTGGCTACGCAGCAGCCGGGCCTGCTCCGGGTTCAGGCGCAGACAGGAGGATCCGGCCCGCGCGGCGGCCACCACCCGGGCGATGACCGCGGCGAGGTCGGCGCCGGTGTGCCCGGTCAGCCGCAGCACGGTGGCCGCGACATGAAGGTCCGCGCTGGTCAGGAGGCCGGTTTCGTTGTCCTCGCGCACGGACCGGACCGCGTCGAGATGGTGGGCATCCACCTGGTCGAACAGGGGCAGGTGCAGCGCCAGCTGGGCGTCACCGGCCGGCAATCGCGGCAACGGGCAGCCGGGTGCGGCGGGGTCCGGCCCCGCCGGTGTGCTGCTCATGTGGGTGCCTCCTGGGCCAGCAGCCGGGACAGCGCCACGACGGCCTCGGCCGGTGGCCGCCAGGCGAAGACGCCGCTGCGCGCCGGCAGTGGCCACCCGGTCAGCGGCTGGGTGGGCGCCTGTGGGCCGACCATCCCGCGCACGTACAGGTAGGCCACCCCGCCCAGATGAACGTGCGGGTCGTAGCCGGGTTGACGCCAGCGCAGGAACCGGTGCAACGCAACGCTGTACAGCAGCGCCTGCAGCGGGTAGTGCGCGGCCTGCATGCTGGCCGCCATCGCCTCCTGCCGGTAGTGGGCGGCCACCAGCGGTTGGCCGGCCCATTGGCCCAGCCAGTTGGTCTTGTAGTCCACGACGATGTAGCGCGGCTGGCCGGGTGCGCCGGCCGGGTCCGGGCCGGCATCGGCCAGGGCCCTGGCCGGTAGCCGCAGCACGACGTCGATGCTGCCGGTGAGGTAGCCGCGCAACGGGTCCACGGGCAGCCGCGGATCTCGCAGGGCATCGGGGTAGCCCGCCAGCGGGTCTTCGGGCGGCAGGTGATCGGCCAGCAGGTCGGCGATCTGCGCCAGCGTCCGGCCGGCTGTGGCGGGGGCGGCATCGCCACCGGCCAACGGGTATTCGAAGGACAACTCCGACAGCCGGTGCGTGGGGGTGATGTCGGCCAGCCGCCACGTGGTGAGCGGGCCGAGGGGGGTGCGCAGCACCGGGCCGAGGGCCTGGGCCAGGTGGTGGGCGTCGATACCGCTGCCGGTGAACCGGCCGTCGATCACCCGGTCGCAGTGCGCGTGTAGTTCGGCGTCGAGGTCGGCTGCGGTGGTGTCGAGGGTCTCCAGCACGGTGTGCACCACGGTGCCGAACAACGGCCCCGCGGCCAGTTCCCCCATCGGGGAGGGGGTGGACCAGGCTTGCTGGTCCCCGGGCACGTCCCCGCCGGGCAGGTGCGCGGAGGGTGCCGCAGCGGCGGGCAATGATCCCGCGTCTCGCGGTTGACCGCCCTGAGCTGCTGCTGTGTCGATCTCATCGGCCGTGCCGAGTTCGTCCGGCTCATCGGTGCCCTGTGTTAGCGCGGCGTCGTGGGCATCGGCGGACCGGGTGCCTGCGGTGCCGTGATGCGCGGCGGCCGTGAGCGCGGTGTAGGAGGTTCGCCGCCAGGCCCGGTCGAGCGCGCGGGTGAAACGCGCGTGCTCGATCGCCGGTGCCGGCCGCCCGCCCGCGGCGGCTTGCTGCCCACCCGAACGCTGTCCACCGCTACTCGCGACACGCCTGCTCCCGCGGGAAGCCGAGACGGCCTGAATCTCCACGCAGGTGCGTTCCGGCGAGGCGAGTTCGGCGAACCTGGCCCTGATCTGTTGTGGTGCGGGGATCGTGACCCGGTCCGGCACCGTGTTGGCGAGGTCTCGGGTGCCGAACAGTGCCCGGTGCAGTGCGCTGGCGGTGGTGTTGGCCTTGGAGTTGGCCCACCACACGGCCATGCCGCCGCTGGATCTGGTCAGGGCGACGTACAGCAGCCGGAGGTCTTCGGCCCGTTCTTCCTCCAGGTGTGCGGTCAGCGCGGCGGCGAAGGTGGGGTCGGATCGACCGCCCACGTGCACGATCCGTTGCCCGTCCTGGCTGTGCGCCAGCGGGAACGACACGAACCGGCTGTCCTCGTAGCGGTCCCAGGCGCTGGGCAAGCACACGAACGGGAACTCCAGGCCTTTGCTGCGGTGCACGGTGAGCACCTGGACGGCGGCTGCGTCGGATTCCAGCCGCCGGCTGCGGCCGTCCTGCTGATCGGAGCCGTGTTGGTCGTCGATGTGTTCGGCGAGCCAGCCGGCGAGGGCGGAGATTCCGAGGTGCTCGCGTTGCCGGGTGGTGTGCAGCAGTTCCGCGATGTGGGTCAGGTCGGTCATGAGGCGTTCGCCGTGCGGGTGGCTGAGGACTCGCGGCATGACGTGGCCGCTGGCCATGACGTCTTCGGCGACAGCGGCCACGCCATGTGCCTGCAGCAACCGGGCCCATTCGCGGATCCGTTCCCGCAGTTCCTCGATCTGGTCCTCGGTGGCGCAGGCGAGGTCGTCGCCGGTCCATTCGCGGAAGACGCCGGCGGCGACGGCACGCACCCTGGTGGTGTCCGCTGGGCGTTCCAGGGCCCGAAGCAGGGTGAGCCAATGCGCCGCGCCATCGGTGGTGAACACTGAGCCGGTGCCCGAGAACACCGCCGGGATACCGGATTCCAGCAACGCGTCGCGGATGTCCTCGCCCTGCCGGTTGGTGCGTACCAGGACCGCGATGTCACCGGGCTGCAGCTTCCGGGCGTGCCCGGTTTTCTCGGTCCAGGTGTGCCCGCCGTCCAATCGGCCGCCGACGACCTCGACCAGGTCGTGGCGGATCGCCTTCCTGGCCTGCGCGGCGGTGGGCGGACCGGTTTCCGGGTCACCGATCAGGTACCGCAACTGGACCGGCGGCTCGGCCGCGGCCAGGCGGGGCCGGTCGTGATGGCAGTTGATCGGGCGGACCAGGATTCGGGGGTCGCCGAGCGCGATGTCGGCGAGGATCTCGTTGACCGCCTCGGTGATGGCCGGGTCGCTGCGATAGTTGGTGTCCAGTATCCAGCGGGTACCGGCGCTGTCCGCGGCTGCCAGGTAGGTGTGCACGTCGCCGCCGCGGAAGCGGTAGATGGACTGTTTGGGGTCGCCCACGAGGATGAGGGTGAGGCTGCCGTGGAAGGCGGCCTTGAGGATCCGCCATTGCATCGGGTCGGTGTCCTGGAACTCGTCCACCAGCACGAACTTCACGTGTTCGCGCATCCGCGTCCGCGCGACCCGGCCGGTCGCCGGGTCGGTCAAGGCCGCGGCCAGGTCGGTCAGCAGATCGTCGAAGCCGAAGGTGCCGGCCAGCCGCGCCCGGATCGAGCGCACCACGGCCGCCCGGCCGGCGAACCAAGCCCGCTCGATCTGAACGTCGCCGGTGGCGGGGCCGCGCGCGGGAACGGCCGGCAGGTACGGCGAACCGGTGAGTGCCGACGGGCCGGCGGCCGGTGCGGTGCCTGGGCTCCGGATGACCCGGGACACCAGGTCCTTCGCCTCCTGCAGGCTCAATGGTGGCTGAGTTGCGGCGTTGGCGTACCGGGCGAGGTAGAGGTCTGCGGTGATCTGGGCGATCATCGCGGAGTCGTCGTTGTCGGCGGTCAGCCCGGGGTCGCGGCCCGCGGCCCAGCCCAGCGTGCTCAGCATCCGGGAGACCATGCCGTGGGTGGTGTCGATCGTGGCCGTGTCGAACGCGGACAGTGCTCCCCGCAGCCGCCGCCTGGCTTGGCCGGCGATCCCCTGCCGATGCAGATGGGACACCAGTTCGGCGTGCTCGGTAGCCGGCTGGCTACCGGCCAAGGCGTCGTGCACATTGCGCAGGCTGGCCCTGACCCGGTCGCGGAGCTCGCTGGTGGCGGCGCGTCCGAAGGTGATGAGCATAAGTTGGTCGAGCCTGGCCTCTCCGGTGGCGACCAGCCGGACCGCCAGCGCCGCGATGGCGTAGGTCTTGCCGGTGCCGGCGCTGGCTTCGAGGATGACGGTGCCGCCGGGGATGGGCGCGGTCACGTCGAACGGGACAGGGTCACCGGCCGGGACGAGGTTCGTGGTCATGGCCCCGGGTCACCGGCCCGTTCAGGTTTCGTGGCCAGAACGGCTGCTGGCGGGGTCCCGCGCAGGCCGGCCGGCGACGGATGCCCGTCCTGCCAGGCGGCCAGCAGCGGGTCGAAAACGGACCTGGCCAGCGCGGCGAAGGCGTTGGGTTCGGTGTCGTCGTACGGGGTCCGTAGCGTCAGCGGCTCACCCAGCAGCTGCGGCCACGGGAGGGTGCCGGTCCCCCACACGTGCCGATAGGCGGCCCGTTGCCGGTCGTAGCGGTCATCGAAGTGGCCGGCCACGACTCGTTTGAGCAGGATTTCCGGGTCGGCATCCCGGCGGCGCCCGGCCGCGTAGGCGTGCGCGGCCGCCAGGCCCAACGGCAGTGGCGCGCGCAGGCCGGCGTCCCGGATCGACAGCAGCCCGCGAAGCAGGTCGACTGCCCGGGCAGGGTCGGGCGCCTGCAGATGACAGACCGTGGGTTTGCGGCCGATGAGCACGCAGGCCTGCACCGCAGGTAAGCCGGGGTCGGCGGTAGCCACCACGGCCAGTAACTGGATCCACGCTTGTAGCAAGCGTTCCGGAGTACTGCGGGAGACGCTGGTGTGCACCAGCAGATCTGTCCGCTGGCCCGCCACGATGCCGTGCACGAGGGTCTCGCCCACCTGGGCCCGGACCGGAACGGAGACCGCAGGCGTGCCCAGGTACGCGGCCGTGGCGTCCATCGCAGCCTTGACATCGGACTTGGCGGCCTGCAGGGGATGACGGGCCAAGCCGAGCGGGGGCAGTGACCCACGGCGACGCTCCAGCGCGGCGGCGTGCTCCCAGTCCAGCCCGGCCAGCGCCGAACCCAGGATGCGGTCCTTGACCTGCCAGGACTGCAACGGGTCCAGCGCCAGCGGTATGCGGTCCCCGTCCGTCGCCTCCTCGTCGGCCCGGACATTCAGCCCAATCCGCTCGAACAAGAACCGCTGGACCGGTGCGGCGAAGAACTGCACCAGTGAGCGCAACTCCAATGTGGGTTGCGGCGGCACCGGTGCCAGCACTCCGGACAGGAAGGGTCGCGCGTCCGCGCGGGCGGCGCCGGCGGACCGACACGCGGCGGCGGCCGCCGGGTCGTGGCTGAACGGACCAGCCACCCCGAGCCGTCCTGGTTCGAAATTGCGAGTGCTGAAGTCCTGCAACGGGTGCCGGCGGGTCAACCGTTCCCATGCGCAGGCGTAGCCGGCAGCGTTCGAGGTGGTGTTGAGCACGTCCCGCAGTTCGGTGACCGGCACCGCGGGAGGCCGCGGGGCGCCGGTGACCTCGTTCGTGCCGGAGTACAGCACCACGAGGGTGTCGGTGGCGGCCATGACCGCGTCCAGCAGCAGCTGGCGTTCTTCGCTGGGGCGGTCTCGCTCCCCCACCCTGGGATCCCGGGCCAAGGCGTTCTCCCCATGGTCCCGGCTGCGGCGCGGGAAAGCGTCCTCGTCCATGCCCAGCAGCACGACGACGCGGTGCGGGACCGCCCGCATCGGCGTCAAGGAACACACGGTGAGGTCGCCGGTGCGGAAGCCGGACCGGGTGGGGCGGCCGGCGAACCGGTCGGCGACCATGGCCAGCACGCTGGCCACGTCCAGCACCGGCTCGTCCCCGCGGGCGGGTGAGCCTGGCTGCGCGGCAACCGCGGCCTCCTGCTCGCCGGTGAGCTCGGCGATGACTCTGGCGGCGTGCACGTGCTGCCAGAGCGCTTGTGGGGCCGGTAGCGTCAGTTCATGCATAGCCGTGTGCAGCCAGTCGCCCCATTCAGCGATGCTCAGCGCGCGGGTCGTCCGGTGCAGCAGGTAGCGCACGCGAGCAACGAACTCGGCCAGTCGGCCGACCAGGTCGATGTCCGTCGACTCGATCTGGTCCATGCCCAGGCCCGGACCCAGCGGGCCGGCTTGTTCGGACTGGACGACGCCCAGCAGCAACCGGTCCAGCCCGGCCTGCCAGGTGTTGTGCGGCAGCCCGGCCAGGTTGAACAGGCCGCGGTGCCCGCTGTCCAGCCCCCACCTGACTCCAGCCTCCTGGGCCCATTCGTGGGCCCGGTCGAGGTCGTCATCGGTGAAGGCGAACCGGTTTCGCACCACCGGAGCGGCCGCCAGGTCCAGGAGCTCTTCGACGCTCACCCTGGCCTTGGCCAGTTCCAGCAGCTGGCCGAGGACGCTGAGTACGGGGTTGGTGTTGCGTACCGAGCGGTCGGCCACGGTGACCCGCAGCCGCTGGGCCGGGTGCAACTGCGGCGCGGACTGCGTGGCGGCAGTCCCCCCGTCCGGCTGCCCGCCGGGGGTTCGGGTGCCCGAGCCCACCTGGTCGATGGCGTGTTCGAGGTTGCAGGCGGCGGTCAGCAGCGGCGCGAACCGTTCCAGGTCCGGGCACATGACCAGGATGTCGCGCGGTTGCAGCTGCGGGTCGGCGGTGAGCAGGTGCAGAACGACGTCGCGGAGCACACCCACCTGGCGGGCTGGGCCGTGGCAGGAGTGGATCTGGATGCTGTGATCGCCCGGGTCGATCTCGAACCGGCCCGCGCCCAGCGGGCCCGGCTGCCCGGCAGCGAGGATGTCGCGGTCGGTGGCGATGTCGCGTTGCACGGTGGACAACAGCGTTTCCCGGTGTCCGGGGTCGTTCACCGGGTGGTGACGGTCCTCGTCGACCGTGGCCGACCTGAGAACGGTGACCTGCATCTCCCGGGCGTCCCGCGCCCAGGAGGCCGCCAGCGGGTGCCGGGCCAGCTGCGCGGTCGGGTCGGCGCGGCGTGGCCAGCCGGTGGCCGGTGGCGGATGCTCGCGCAGGTACCCCGCGACCTCCTCCCACAACGCGGGTGAGGGGTGCGGCAACCACAGGTGCACGTCACGATGCGCGGCCAGTGCGGACAGCACGAGCACCTGGTCCTCGGTGATACGGGTGGGTCCGAACACGCTCAGCCTGGCCGGCAGGTCGACCACGGCGGGGTCGGCGCGCAACGCGGCGCAGACCGTCTCGATCCGGGCAGCGGGGGGTGGCACCCCGGTGAGTTCGGTCAGTTCGGTGAGAACCGTCCGCTGCCAGGCCAGATCTTCCGGGATTCCCGTGCCGGCGGCGTTGTCCATGCTGCCGGCCAGCCACGACCGCACCATGTGCGGGCGCTGGGCGCCGTAGTCGGTCAGCGTGCGGGCCAGCAGCTCGGCGGCCGCCCAGCGCCGCCCGTGCCCACCGCTGAGCTCACCCACACGTCCGCCGCCGCGTAGATACGCGGTCAGCAGCTCGAACCCGTCGCGCCCTTCCCAGGACGGCAACAGCCCCAGGATGGTACGGGCCAGCAGCGGGGGATGCCAGGGATCGGGCGGCTCGGGCCGGGCCGGCGTGCCCGGCGCTGCCGGGGCACCGGACGTACCCGCCAGGAGGCACCGCTCGATCAGCGCGTGCGGCTGGGGGAAGCTCAGAGCCGCGCAGACTCCGTCTCTACCACCGGGGCCGGCGCCGAGATGGTGGGCCAGACCCTGGGCGATCCACCGCTCCACCCCACGGGTAGGTACCGCAACCACGTCGGGGGTGAACGGATCGACCTGGCCGTCCAGCCCCGCCGGCGGACTGGCCAACACCTGCGCGAGCCCGACCAGCAACGCATCCGATCGCTCGGCTCGGTGGACGGTCAACGGCATGCACCGGACGATACCGGTGGACCCCGACGGTTCGCGGTTCGGCCAGGTCACCCCCGCGTGGCCGGATCAGCGCGACTGTCCGGCCTGCTGACACCCCCGACCCCAACTACTCATCGTCACTGGTAAGGCAACGCCGCGTAGCGCGAACAAGCCGGGCGGAAACCGGCCGGCAGCACAACAGCATGCCGTCCAGTTCCCACCCGGGAAATCCACGCGGATACCGATGTGATAGACCGACGCCGTGGGTCGGATCAGCATCGGCGTGCTCGCACGATCAGCTCCAGCAACCGGAGGGTGCCGTACTACCGGAGGCCTCGCCCAGTTTCGGCATCGCGTAGCACTTGTACTCGAACGTTCCGGCGCTGGCGTTGGCTCCGGTCACCTCCCAGCCGGCGACGCTCACGTACCAGTTGCTCAGCCCGTTGAACGCTGAGTCTTTCGAGTCGATCGAGCTGACCAGGTTCTTGATATCTACGGTGGCCAAGCGGTAACCGTCCTGGTATTCCTGGTTATACTTCCGCAGGATGAAGTACGACGCCTTCTCACCCATATCACCAGGCGTGCGACGGAAGACCATATACGTCATTCCGCTATTTTGAATTTCCCCCAGTGCCTCCGTCTTGTTGCTCAGTGAAAGGTTCTCCACCGGCTCGCCACCAGTGCCAAAGGTGTGACGGTGTAGCGACTCGTACTCGCTACGGACCGATCGTGAAGCCCACTCGGCAACCGTGATGTCGATCGCGTTCGAGCTGCGGTCTCCCGCTGGGTTCGTGCGCGGCACCTCGCTGATGTACACGAGTGCCTGCGCGTGCGCTTTGCCGCCAGGGGTTGCGCCGACCCACCTTCCCACAGAGCGCATCTGGCCTGCTTCGTTCACTCGCTTCGTCCCGTAGCCGTTGTCACCGCTGAAGTAGAAGGACTTGTTCATGGAGACATCGAACTCACGGTAGCCCACGCCGTTGTTGCTGTAGCCCCGCCCTGGCACGGCATCTGGCAAGGCTCTATTCGTGTTGTTCCAGGTGACCCGGAACTGTCCTCCGTCCTCACCGAGTCGCACCGATCCGCTGCCGTTCCATTCCTTTGCTTTCCAACCGGAAATGCCCACATCTCTCGGCCTGCCGGCCGCGGTGTTGCCCGGTGGGCAACTGCCCCAGTTGCCCATTTCGCTGAAGGATGCGACCGAGTTCGGACGCGCCGGCGAACATGCGGCATCGGCGTGCGTGGATGCCAAGAGTGTTGCCGGAACGGCCATAACTGCAGCGGCTGCGATCGATCCTGTCAGCTGCTTCTTGCGCATACGTATTTCCTCTCGATGTGATCGGCTTTGATGGACGACAGGCACATACTCATCGACCCCTGTCGATTTGGATCTCGACGGCACCGGCCTGTCGGCATAAGACCCTAGAACTTACGCAACCGATTTGTCCACGCAGACGCACCATTCTTCGCGCACCTTGGCACCACAACGAGATACGCAACGACAGGCAATCGATGCGATCACTACTCATCGTTACCTGATCCGGAGTTCACACACTTTCCTGGCGGTACCGACCGGCCGGCACCTGCGATGGGATGCGCGCGACCCCGCCATCTCCAGCTACACAGCGTTTCGAGGCAGTCCTATACGCGGATGCTTCTCCACTCGGGTCACCGACCGTGATTCGCCTCACGTCCACAAGCGAGCACCGCACCCGCTACCCGGTCAAGTACTTCACATACCGGTCCCCTACTTCCTGGAAGCCGATCCGGGAGTAGTAGGGATTGACCATGTCCGGTGGGGTGAGAATCCGGGTGTAGCCGCGGTCGCGGAAGACTCGGCTGTGGTTGAACACGAACTTACCTGGGGAGAAATCGCGGAATTTGGGAGCGACGTAGTCGACGTCGATCTGCGCGACGCCCTCTCCCGCATCGCTGATCAGCATCAGTCCGGCGGTCTCGTCGCCGCTTTGCACGATAAAGGCCAGTTGCTCAGCACGCACCGTTCCGTCGAAGCTGGGATGGAACCGGGCGAGGTCGTCCCGGTACCGGGTGATCACGTGATCCAGGAACTTGTCATCCGGGTCGACTTGGACCACGCGGTAGGTCGCGTCGTCCTCGGAACTACGCGTCAGGCGGATCAGATAGAAGACGTTGATCAGGCCCAGGGCCACGTTCAGCCCAACCATCGGCCAGACCGCGAGCGCCGCGTTGTAGATCATGAGGATGATGCACCCGACCAGGTTGATCAACCGCAGCCGCAGGATTCGCGTCTGCAGCAGCGACACGACCAGAATCAGTGAACCGATCCAACCGAAGACCTCGAGCGCAACACCCACCCCAGCAGTCTAGGAGCCACCACGCGGGATCTGGGCTGGTCGGCGGTGGACGGCTGGCCCCGGTGACCAGCTGGCTCGTCGCGGATCACGGTGCGTCCGCCGCCCGTCGGCCGACGTGACAACCCTCGCCAGATGCGACATAGTTGCATGGGCTTTTTTGTGTCATCTCCTGGAGTTCCTCATGCATGTACCCGACGGGTTTCTCGATGCACAGACGTCGGTAGCCACCGGTGTGGCCGCGGTGGCCCTGGTGGCCGCGGCCACCAGGGCCAGCCGAGACGAGTTACAGGAGTCGGGCGCCGCGTTGGCCGGGTTAACCGGTGTGTTCGTTTTCGCCGCGCAGATGATCAACTTCCCGGTCGGCGCCGGTACCAGCGGGCACCTGCTGGGCGGCACCCTGGCGGCGGTCCTGGTCGGACCGTGGACGGCCCTGCTGGCCATGACAGTGGTGCTGGGAGTCCAGGCGTTGTTCTTCGCTGACGGTGGGCTGAGCGCACTGGGCACGAACGTCATCCTGATGGCGGTCGTGCCGGTCCTGGTCGGCTACGGCCTGGCCAAGGTACTGGCGCGGTTCGCGGGTGGCCGGCCGGCCCTGCTAGCCGCTGCTGCCGGAATCGGGGCCTTCGTCGCTGTCCCATC